>NZ_JBEPOO010000001.1:2734691-3038545 GCF_040546815.1 Devosia sp. 2618 | reverse complement strand
CACCGCCTGCTGAACCTTGGTTTCCTCGTAAATGGTCTGGTACAGCGCATCCATCTGCGCCGGCAGACCCTCGGCCAGCTCAAGACGCGCCTGTGCGGCCTGATTGTTCTGATAGGGGCGCCAGACGCCGAAATAGCCAACGGCCACCACCAGCAGCGCCAGCAGCACGGCGCTGACAGGTTTGCCCCAGCGCTTGCGGCTGACATAGAGCCGGGCGACGCTGGTGCCAAAGCTGGGCTTTGGTGGATCATAGACAAAACGGCTCTCGGCCAGCGCTTCCACACCCTCTTTGAGGATATGGTCGGGCACGTCGATGCCTTGCTGATGATAGATGTCGCGCAGCTTCTCGATGAGTTGCTGCTCGCGGGTCACCCCCGCGAGTTCGCGCGTCGCAAGGTCCTGCCGATGGCGGAGCGTATCCACCACATCCATCGCCAGCATGACCTCATCCAGGGGCGCAGCGGGCTTCGCTGTCACGTCACTCATTGTTGGCGATCACCCGTGGTTCTATCAGCCTCTCAGTTCTTCGTTTCGAGCAGCAATGCATTGCCGTCAGCGGCCAGCGCTGCCAGGCGACGCTTGCCATCTTCGACGGCATCGCGGATTTCGGCGGAATTCTTGGTCGAGGCGACGCGCATCTCGTTGATGATCGTGCGGCTCTTTTCCTGGAAGTTGACCACCGAGTCGACCAGCTTCTTGACCGCATCGGCGCGCACCGTGGGGCCATAGCCAGCTTTGACGGCTTCTTCCTGCACCCGGTCGCCAATTTCGGACAGGGTTTCGAGGCTCTTGCTCATCCCTTCCTTCATGGCGTTCAGCGTCTGGGTGGATTCATGCAGGCCAAACATGCCGGTGAACGAAGCCGAAAGGGCGGTTAGCACGGTTTCGTTGGTCGAAAAGAACGAGATCGACTGCTGATAGACACGTTCCTTGGCATTGGTCGTCTGCATCAGACGCGCCATCACCACTTCCGACGTATTGTAGGAAATGGTCAGGTTGTCCGAGAGGTCCTTGGCGATCTGGTAGCGCTTTTCCTCGTTTTGCATGTCGCGCAGCTTTTCGTCGCGATCCATTTCGAGGCGGGCGCGATCGGCTGGCGTGCCGCCGGCATAGGCCGCAACCGCAGCCGAGGAGGCGTTGAGGATGTTCTTTTTCTCTTCCAGACGCTTTTCGGCCGTCTGCAGCACTTCAAGCGCCATCACTTCGGACTGCTTGAGCGCGCCACGGAAATCGCGATAGGCCTCGAGAATGATCTGCTCGCGGTCGATCTGGTCCTTGGTGTCCTTGGTGACATCAAGGTAGGTGTCGCGGATTTTGTTGAAGCGCGTTGCGATATCGCCGCGGCTGACCTTCATCCACACATTGGAGACGCGCTCCATCATGTCGAGCTTGTTGTCGGCCAGCTGGTCGACCATCATCTTGGCGTCGTCGCGGATAGAATCGAAACCCTTGGTGATTTCCTCGTAGCGCTCGCCGATCTTCATGGCGGCGATCTGCTCGCGCACCACTTCATTGAAGGCACTGGCCTGGCTGAGGGTGCGACCGATCAGAATGACGCGGGTTTCGTCCAATTCTGTGATCTGGCTCAAAAGCCCGGTAATAGGCTGTTCGCCCTGCTGTTCGGGCCATACGCCGAGGTTGCGAATGGCCGTGACGGCCTTGTCGAGATACTGGAGCGGCCGTTCAGCGATAGCGGCTGGCGCCACTTCGGTTGCCGGTGCATTGGTCACTTCATTGGCCATTATTCGCTCCCAATATATTGACGCCGAACCGGCGGATGCGCGTGTTGCGCTATAGATCGCTGCTGACCGGCTCCCTGACAATTGCAACAGTGCGCCAAGGCAACTATTTAGAGCATATTGGTGCGAAAAAGCCGCACGTAAAGAGCGGAGCAATGCAGCATGGCAGGCAATTGTTTGTTGGCCCAACAAGGCCGTAATGCGGCGATCTCGCCGATGATTTCCGGCGGGCATCGCTGATGGACTTCGGGGGCCGCTACATCATCGCTGCACCACGCCTTTCGGTGTGGGCCGCACTCAACGACGCCGACGTGCTCAAAGCCGCCATTCCGGGCTGTCACAAGATCGAATGGTCCGGCGAAAATGCGCTCGATCTCGAGATCAAGGTCAATCTGGGCGTCATGCATCCCATCTTCCGGGGCGACCTGACCCTCTCCAATATCGAACCCGCTGACCGCTATACCCTCACTGGCAAAGGCAAAGGCGGATTGCTGGGTCTGGCCGAGGGGTCGGCTGACATCGTCCTGACCGATCAGGGAGATGAAACGCTCCTCGTCTTCATCGCCCAGGGCGGCGCCTCCGGACAGATCATGAAACTGGGCAAAGCCATTATCGGCAACTCCGCCCAGAAGGTCATCGACGGCTTCTTCGAGCGTTTTGGCGACGCCATGGGGGCAGGGGTGACCCCGCTGGCTGCCGAGGGTTAGTGCCACGCCCTCGTGGTTCGAGGGTCGTGAAGAACTCCCTCCTCACCATGAGGGCTACTGTATCACCACACCAATAGTAGCCCTCATGGTGAGGTGGGAGCGCAGCGACCCTCGAACCACGAGGGCGTGGCACAATCCCCCCTTAACCCTTCGCTAACCACGCCCCTCTCTGCCCTGAAAGCATCACAATCGGAGCCCCGTTCCTGGGTTAGGAAATGGCCAACGTCATCCCGCCATTTTGAATTGAATTTTACCCATGACCACCCACACCCGCGACACCATCGCCCTGTTCGCCATCGCTTCGCTGGCCGTGCTCGCCGTGCTTTATGCCGACGCTGATCTGGGGCACATATTCACAATGATTCTCGCGCATTGGTAAGCGGGCGCCCAAGCCTTGGGCAAGCCGTGCCGCGCCTGTGAGCGGGTCGGTCAAATTTTGACCAACCGGAAAAATATCCGCGATTCCCTCTTGCAGGCGCACCGTTTGCACGATTGTATCCCCTGTTAGCGCACTAAGATTGTCCGTTGGAAGGCAAGCTTCAGTGCGAACAGGGAGACTAATCAATGAAACTCACCACGTTCACCAAGGCCATCGCTGGCGGCATCGCACTTTCCGCGGTCCTCACCGGCGCAGCCTTTGCAGATCCTGCTCTGATCTACGATCTGGGCGGCAAGTTCGACAAGTCGTTCAACGAAGCTGCCTATAATGGTGGCCAGGCCTGGAAGGCCGAAACCGGCGGTAATTTCGCGGATCTCGAACTCCAGAACGATGCGCAGCGCGAGCAGGCCCTTCGCCGCTTTGCCGGTCAGGGTGCAAATCCTATCGTGATGGCTGGTTTCTCCTGGACTGCAGCGCTCACCGCCGTTGCTCCAGAATTCCCTGATACCAATTTCGTCGTGCTCGACACCGTCGTCGATGCGCCAAACGTGCAGTCGATCCTGTTTGACGAGCATACCGGCTCGTTCCTCGTCGGCGCGCTCGCTGCCCTCAAGTCGCAGACCGGCACTGTCGCCTTCGTCGGCGGCATGGACGTTCCGCTGATCCACAAGTTCTATTGCGGCTACGCCCAGGGCGCCAAGGCGGCAAACCCAGACGTCAAGCTGATCGAAAACTACACCGGCACCACCCCTGCCGCCTGGAACGATCCAGTGACCGCAGGTGAGCTGACCAAGGCTGCCATCGATGCTGGCGCCGACGTGATCTTCGCTGCTGCTGGTGGCTCGGGCATTGGTGTGCTGCAGGCCGCCAAGGATGCCGGCAAGTACTCCATCGGCGTCGACAGCAACCAGAACTACATGCAGCCAGGCTCGGTGCTGACCTCAATGGTCAAGCGCGTTGACCTCGCCGTCAAGAACGCTCTGACCGAAGCGGCAGACGATGCCACCTTCAAGCCAGGCCTGACCGTTCTCGGTCTTGCCCAGGACGGCGTCGGCTATGCAGTTGACGAGTACAACAAGGACCTGATCACCCCAGAAATGACGGCGGCCGCCGAAGACTACAAGGCAAAGATCATCGCCGGCGACATCGTCGTCCACGACTACACCACCGACTCCAAGTGCCCGTTCTAAGCGGCACGTATGAGCCAAGGTGGCCCCATGAACCCGCAGCGGCCGGAAACGGCCGCTGCATCTGCCCCGGCGTCCGGCTGGGCGATCGAGCTTGAAAAGATAAACAAGCGATTTGGCGCGGTTCACGCCAATAAGGACATCGACCTCAAAGTCCAGCGCGGCACCATCCACGGCATCGTGGGCGAGAACGGCGCAGGCAAATCCACGCTGATGTCCATTCTTTATGGTTTTTACACTGCAGACAGCGGCACCATCCGCGTCAATGGCCAGCCCCACGCCATTACGGACAGCCGCCACGCCCTCGCGCTGGGCATCGGCATGGTGCACCAGCACTTCATGCTCGTCGACAATTTCACCGTGCTCGAGAACATCGTTCTTGGCGCCGAGGACAGCGGCTTTATCAAGCCAAGTCTGGACCGCGCCCGCAAGGAACTCGATCGTCTCGAAAGCGAATATGACCTCGAGGTCGATCCCGACGCCATCATCGAGGATATCTCTGTGGGCCAGCAGCAGCGCGTCGAAATCCTCAAGGCCCTTTATCGTGGCGCCGAGACCCTCATTCTCGACGAGCCCACCGGCGTCCTGACCCCTAAGGAAGCCGACGATCTTTTCCGCGTGCTCGAAACCCTGCGCGCCCAAGGCAAGACGGTGATCCTGATCACCCACAAGCTACGTGAAATCATGGCCATCACCGATAGCGTGTCGGTCATGCGCCAGGGCGAAATGGTGGCCACGCTCAAGACCGCCGATACCAATCCCGAAGAAATCGCCGAACTGATGGTCGGCCGCCGCGTCTTGCTGCGCGTTGACAAACAACCCGCCAATCCGGGCGAAACCCTGCTCGAAGTGCGCAATCTCGTCGTCAAGGACGATATGGGCGTCACCCGCGTCAAGGATGTCAGTTTTGCCATCCGCGCCGGCGAAATCGTCGGCATCGCCGGCGTATCGGGCAATGGCCAGAGCGAGCTGCTGGAATCCGTCTCCGGCATGCGCGATCAGGCCAAGGGCGATGTCGTGCTCAAGGGGCAGACCCTCTCGCTCAAGGGCGATGATGGCGCCTACCGCGCCCGCGCCGCGGGGCTCGCCCACGTGCCCGAAGATCGCCAGCGCATGGGGCTGGTCACGTCCTTTGCCGAATGGGAAAACGCCATTCTGGGCTATCAGGACAGCCCGCAATACGGCACAGGCCCGTTCCTCGATATTGCAGCCGCCAAAAAGGCTGCTGCCGAGCACATCAAGCTGTTCGACGTGCGCCCCGCCAATATCAATCTGAAGTCGTCGCTGTTCTCGGGCGGCAACCAGCAAAAGATCGTTCTGGCCCGCGAGATGGAGCGTGACCCCGACGTTCTGGTCATTGGCCAGCCGACGCGCGGCGTCGATATCGGCGCCATCGAGTTCATCCACAAGGAAATCATCAAGATGCGCGACGAGGGCAAGGCGATCCTGCTCGTCTCCGTCGAGCTCGACGAAATCCGCTCCCTCGCCGACCGCATCCTCGTGATGTTCGACGGCGTCATCGTCGGCGAAGCCGACCCGGCCACCGCCACCGAAGGCGAACTCGGCCTGATGATGGCTGGCATCGGCAAAGACCAGAAGGCAGCTCAATGAGTGCGCGTAGACCTATTCCGCGCTGGGCCGATGTTGCCCTGCTGCCGGCCATCAACCTGACGCTGGCTTTCCTCGTCTCGGGGCTGGTCGTGTTGCTGGTCGGGGAGAACCCGTTCCATGCCATTCAGGTCATCATCTATGGCGCGTTTGGCTATGGCGAGGGCGTCGGCTACACGCTCTACTACGCCACAAACTTCATCTTCACCGGCCTGGCGGTGGCTGTCGCCGCCCATGCCGGGCTGTTCAACATCGGTGGTGATGGGCAGGCCTATGTCGCCGGCCTCGGCGCTATCGTCGTGGCACTGGCGCTCGACCAGACCCATTGGCTGCTGGCCATGCCGCTCGCCGTGATCGCGGCTGGCGCCATGGGCGGCGCATGGGCCTTCATCCCCGGCTGGCTTCAGGCCAAGCGCGGCAGCCACGTCGTTATCACCACCATCATGTTCAACTTCATCGCTGCGGCGCTGATGGTCTACATGGTCAATCGCGTGCTCAAGCCCGCCTCCAGCATGGCGCCGGAATCGGCCACCATCGACGTTGGTGGTCGCGTGCCGCAGCTGCGCCAGTTCTTCTCGTTCTTTGGCTATTCGCCGGTCAACCTCTCCATCGTCATCGCCATTCTGGCGCTGATCGGGGTCTATATCCTCGTCTGGCACACCAAGTTTGGCTATGCCATGCGCGTGCTCGGCGCCAACCCGACCGCCTCGCGCTACGCCGGCATTTCCAACTCTCGCATGATCATGATCACCATGACCATTTCGGGCGCTCTGGCCGGCATGGTCGCCATCAACGAAGTCATGGGCGTGCAAAACCGTCTGGTGCTCGATTTCGTGGCCGGCGCCGGTTTCGTCGGTATCGCCGTCGCCCTGATGGGCCGCAACCACCCCATCGGCATTGCGCTCGCCGCCATCCTGTTCGGCGCGCTCTATCAGGGCGGGCAGGAACTGCAGTTCGTCATCCCCGGCATTACCCGCGAAATGATCGTGGTGATCCAGGCGCTGGTGATCCTCTTTACCGGTGCCATGGAAGGGCTGTTCCGCCCCGCGCTCGAGCGAGCTTTCATGACCTTCTCGCCTGAACAAAAGGCCGACGCCGTCGCGGTCTCCACCGCCAAGACGGAGAGCTGACATGGACATTGCAGCAATCCTCTCCATTCTTGACGCGACGATCCGCCTGTCGACTCCGCTACTGCTGGCATGTCTTGCCGGCATGTATTCCGAGCGCGCTGGCGTGTTCGATATCGGCCTTGAAGGCAAGATGCTGGCGGCTGCTTTTGCCGCTGGCGCCGTGGCCGCCATTTCCGGTTCCGCCTGGCTTGGCCTGATGGCCGGCATGGCCGTCTCGCTCTCGACCGCGCTGTTGCAGGGCGTTGCGGCCATCACGCTCAAGGGCAATCAGCTGATCGCCGGCGTGGCCATCAATATGCTGGCCGCGGGCCTCACCACTTTCCTTGGCCAGACTTGGTTCGGGCAGGGCGGTCGCACGCCGCCTTTGGGCGATGGTGGCCGTTTCACCCCCATCACGCTGCCCTTTGCCGATGAATTGCAGAATGTCCCGATCCTTGGCCCGATCTACTCCGAGCTGATTTCGGGCCACTATATTCTGGTCTATGTCGCCTTCATCATGGTCGCGGTTACCGCCTTTGTGCTTTACCGGACCCGCTTTGGTCTCCGCCTCCGCGCTGTGGGTGAAAACCCCAAGGCGGTCGATACGGCCGGTATTTCGGTTGTCCTGCTGCGCTATCAGGCCGTGATCATCACCGGCCTGCTCTGCGGGCTGGCGGGCGCCTATTTCTCCATCGCGCAGGGTTCTGGCTTTGGCAACAACATGACGGCGGGCAAGGGCTATATCGCGCTTGCCGCGCTGATCTTTGCCAAGTGGAAGCCCGTCCCGGCCATGTTCACCTGCCTTTTGTTCGGGTTTCTCGATGCGCTGCAGATCCGTCTGCAGGGCGCGCGCCTTTACGACGTGGAAATCCCGGTTCAGGCCATTCAGGCGCTGCCATACCTGCTCACCGTCATCCTGCTGGCTGGTTTCATCGGCAAGGCCGTTGGCCCCAAGGCAGGCGGTGTGCCCTATACCAAGGAGCGCTAGTTTAGCGCCCCGCAATAATAGACGTGTCGGCCCCATCGCCCCCTCGCCCCTCAGGGGAGAGGGTTGGGGTGAGGGGTGAAGCCCCCGCAATATGGCAGCGATGCTGAACCCCTCATCCGGCCCTGCGGGCCACCTTCTCTCCTCAGGGGAGAAGGGAAGTGGGGCACGAGGAGAAGTGAGTGATGCCGAATACACCGACTGATCAGGCCCTGTTCAAGGCCGCCGAAGCCGTTCGCGCCCGGGCCCATGCGCCCTATTCGCGTTTCCATGTGGGCGTGGCGCTGCTGGCCGATGACGGCGAAATCTATTCAGGCTGCAATGTCGAAAACGCCGCCTATCCTGTGGGCAACTGCGCCGAAGCCTCCGCTATCGCCGCCATGGTGGCTGGCGGCGGCAAGCGCATCACCCGCGTCTATGTTACCGGCCCGGGCTCCGCCCCGGTCACCCCTTGCGGCGGTTGCCGTCAGCGCATTCGTGAATTTGCCGATCTTGACGTGCAGATCATCTCGCATGGCGTCGATGGCGAGCCGCTCATCTGCACCCTCGAACAATTACTGCCGCATAGTTTCGGCCCGGAGTACCTACCAAAATGACTAAAGCGTCCAAGACGATTCAGAAAATCGCGGGCAATGAACCAATCGCTGCTGCCATCGTGCTGGGCTCGGGCCTGTCCGCCATTGGCGATCTGCTGACCGACAAGGTCACCATTCCCTATTCCGAGCTCAAGGGCTTTCCCGGTGGCGGCGTGTCCGGCCATGGCCGGGACCTTCTGATCGGCACCATGGGCGGCAAGCGCGTCGCCATCCTCACCGGCCGCGAGCACTATTATGAGCATGGCAATCCTGCCGCCATGCGCCCGGCGCTCGAAGCCATGGCCGATCTCGGCGCGAAAAGCATGCTGCTGACCAATTCGGCCGGTTCGCTCGACGAGCGTTTCCACCCCGGCGATCTGATGCTGATTTCCGATCACATCAACTATGCCGGCATGAACCCGCTGATCGGCGAGCCAACCGACCGCCGTTTTGTCAACATGGTCGATTGCTACGCTCCCGATCTGCGCGCCAAGGCCAAGGCCATCGGCGAACGCCTCGACATCAAGATCGGGGAAGGCATCTACCTCTGGTATTCCGGCCCGAGCTTTGAAACCGTCGCCGAAATCCAGATGGCCATTCGCCTCGGCGCCAACGCAGTTGGCATGTCGACGGCACCAGAGGTCATTCTCGGGCGTTTCCTTGGCATGAAGGTCTGGGCCTGCTCGTCCATCACCAATATGGGTGCGGGGCTGTCGACCGAGAACATCAGCCATGAGCACACCAAGACCATGGCGGTACAAGGCGCGGAAAAGCTCAAAAAGCTTATTCCTGCGCTGGTGGAGGAGCTATGAACCTACGCGTTATCGACAAGACGGCCCAAACCAACGCGCCGACCCATACCCCGCATAAGCGCAATCCCGGCTTCCCGCTCGATCTCGATTGGGTCGAACGGGTCCGCATGAACCGCTCGGCGCTGGAGCGCCGCGCCGGTTCCATCGGCGCGCGCCGCACCGTCAAAAAGGACTATCAGCTGGCCTGGTTGCTTAAGGCCATCACGCTGATCGACCTGACGACGCTCAATTCCGACGACACCGATGGCCGCGTCGAACGCCTCTGCGCCAAGGCGCGCCATCCGCTGCGTGCCGATATCCTCGAAAAGCTCGACATCGGCGACCTGCGCATCCTGCCGGGCGCAGTCTGCGTCTACCACAACTTCGTCAAGACCGCCGTCAGCGCCCTCGAAGGCACCGGCATCCCGGTTGCCGCCGTCTCGACCGCCTTCCCACATGGCCTTGCCCCGGTCGAAACCAAGCTGCGCGAAATCGAGCTTTCGGTGGCCGATGGCGCCAAGGAAATCGACATCGTCATCGAGCGCGGCATGGTTTTGCGCGGCGACTGGCAGGGCCTTTACGACCAGGTCAAGGCCTTCCGCAAAGCCTGCGGCGATGCCCATATCAAGACCATTCTGGGCACGGGCGAACTCGCCACCCAGACCAATATCGCCAAGGCGTCACTCGTCTGCATGATGGCCGGCGCCGACTTCATCAAGACCTCCACCGGCAAGGAAAAGGTCAATGCCAATCTAGTCACCTCGCTGACCATGATCCGCATGATCCGCTGGTTTGCCGAGGAAACCGGCATCGAAATCGGCTACAAGCCCGCCGGCGGCATCGCTACGGCTGGCGACGCCACCAAATACATGGCGCTGATGAAGGAAGAGTTGGGCACCCACTGGCTGCAACCCCACCTGTTCCGCTTTGGTGCATCGAGCCTGTTGACCGATATCGAGCGCCAGCTCGAACACGGCCTCACCGGCCACTACGCGGCGGATTATCGTCAGCCGATGGTGTGATGAGTGTTGGGCGCGTTTGCGCCCAGAAAACAGTCCGGTGGACTGTTTTGAACGAAGAACGCCCGGAGAGCTATGCTCGCAGGGCGCAGACAAGCCGCATGCACAATGCCTCTTCCTTCTCCCCTCGTGGGAGAAGGTGCCCGAAGGGCGGATGAGGGGGATGGCGCGCAATGCCGCGCCGAGGAGAATGACATGAACAAGATCGCGCAAATCTTCCAATCCCTCGACTACGGTCCGGCGCCCGAAGGCCCCGAGCAGGCCAATGCCTGGCTCGACAGCCACGGTCGCACGTTCGGCCATTTCATCGATGGCAAATGGACCGCGCCCGGCAAGACCTTCTCGACCGACAATCCGGCCAGCGGCGAAAGCCTCGCCCAGATCACCGAAGGCACCGCCGAAGACGTTGACGCAGCGGTCAAGGCCGCCCGCGCCGCCTTCAAGCCGTGGAGCGCGCTGTCCGGCTACGAGCGCGGCAAATATCTCTATGCCATCGCCCGCGCCGTCCAGAAGCATGCCCGCCTCTTCGCCGTGCTCGAAACCATGGACAATGGCAAGCCGATCCGCGAAAGCCGCGACGTCGATATTCCGCTCGTCGCCCGCCATTTCTACCACCACGCCGGCTGGGCGCAGCACCTCTCCCGCGAATTCCCTGACGCAGTGCCCTATGGCGTCTGCGGCCAGATCATTCCGTGGAATTTCCCGCTGCTGATGCTGTCCTGGAAGATCGCCCCCGCGCTCGCCGCCGGCAATACGGTTATCCTCAAGCCCGCCGAATTCACCTCGCTGACGGCTTTGCTGTTCGCCGAAATCTGCGAACGCGTCGGCCTGCCCAAGGGCGTGGTCAATATCGTGACTGGCCAAGGCGAAACCGGCGAGGCTATCGTTGCCCATCCCGGCATTGACAAGATCGCCTTCACCGGTTCGACCGAAGTGGGCAAGGCCATCCGGGCCGCCACGGCCGGCACCGGCAAGGGCCTCAGCCTCGAACTGGGCGGTAAAAGCCCTTACATCGTCTTTGAAGATGCCGACATCGACAGCGCCATCGAGGGCCTCGTCGACGCCATCTGGTTCAATCAGGGCCAGGTCTGCTGTGCCGGTTCGCGCCTTCTGGTGCAGGAAAGCATCGAAGAGCGCTTCATCGCCAAGCTCAAGACCCGCATGGCGTCTCTCCGCGTCGGCGACCCGCTCGATAAGTCCATCGACATCGGCGCGCTGGTCGCCCCGGTTCAAGTCGAACGCATTCGCGACCTGATGAAGCGCGGCGCTGCCGAAGGCGCAGTGATCTACGAGGCCGATGGCCCGGTCCCCGCCAAGGGCTGTTTCCTGAAACCCGCTCTCGTCACCAATGTCTCGCCCGCCAATACGCTGGTCGCCGAGGAAATCTTTGGGCCCGTGCTGGTCGCCATGAGCTTCCGCACGCCCGAAGAAGCGGTGCAACTGGCCAACAACACAAAATACGGTCTCGCCGCGACCATCTGGAGCGAGAACATCAACCTCGCCCTCGACATCGCCCCCAAGATCAAGGCCGGCGTGGTCTGGATCAACGGCACCAACAATTTCGACGCCGCCGTCGGCTTCGGCGGCTACAAGGAATCCGGCTTCGGCCGCGAAGGTGGCCGCGAAGGCATGAGCGCCTACCTTAAGCCTGCTTGGGAAAAAGACCTGAAACCGGCCTCGGTGAGACCTCATGGTGAGCCTGTCGAACCACGAGGTCGGGCAAACCCCCTCGACACCCACATCGACCAGACCGCCAAAATGTACATCGGCGGCAAGCAGGCCCGCCCCGACAGCGCCTATGAACGCCCTGTCCTGGGCCCCAAGGGCCAGTTGATCGGCGAAGTCGGCGAAGGCAACCGCAAGGACATCCGCAACGCCGTCGAAGCTGCCCGCGCTGCGCTCGGTTGGTCCACGACCGCCGCCCATTCGCGCGCGCAAATCCTCTATTTCCTCGCCGAAAACCTCGACTACCGCCGCGACGAATTCGCTGCCCGCATCAAGGCCCAGACCGGCGAAGACGGCAGCGATGAAGTCGCCCAGTCGGTCGAGCGCCTGTTCGCCTTTGCCGGCTGGGCCGACAAATACGATGGCGCGGTCCACAACCCTCCCATGCGCGCCGTCGCCGCCGCCATGATCGAACCGCTCGGCGTCATGGGCATTGTCGCGCCCACCAGCCTGCCACTGCTCGGCTCGATCGCGCTGATCGCTCCCGCGCTGGCCATGGGCAACACGGTCGTGCTGGTCCCATCCAGCCAGTCGCCGCTGTCGCTGACCGATCTTTATCAGGTCATCGAAACCTCCGACGTGCCCAACGGTGTCATCAATATCGTCACCGGCGATAGCGTGACGCTGGCCAAGACCCTGGCCGAACACGACGGCGTCGATGGCCTCTGGTTCGCCGGTTCCGCCGAAGCCTCGACCATGGTCGAAAAAGCCTCGGTGTCCAACCTCAAGCAAACCTGGACCACACGCGGTCTGGCCTATGATCTGTCCGATCGTCGGTTTGAGGATGACTACCTTCTGGGCAAGGCCACGCAGGTCAAGAACGTCTGGATTCCATACGGGGCCTAAGAATACCCCCACCTAACCTCCCCCTGAACAGGGGGAGGAATGCGCCCGTTGGTTAGGCAGGATCGCGCCACAAAACTTGATCAGTCCCTCCCCCTATCAGGGGAGGCTAGGAGGGGGTATCCCCTAGAAACGAACCGCACATGGTCTTCCTCCCCCAAGAAGTCATCGCCAAAAAACGTGACGGCCAAACCCTCTCCGCCGACGAAATCTCAGCCTTCATCTCCGGCTTCGCCAAGGGCACAGTCTCCAACGCGCAGGCCGCCGCCTTCGCGATGGCGGTCTATTTCAAAGACATGACGATGCCCGAGCGCGTGGCACTCACCCTTGCCATGCGCGATAGCGGCGAAGTGCTCGATTGGTCTGATCTCGATGGCCCTGTCGCCGACAAGCACTCCACCGGGGGCGTTGGCGACAATGTCAGCCTGATGCTGGCGCCAATTCTTGCCGCCATCGGCATTTATGTGCCGATGATTTCCGGCCGTGGCCTCGGCCATACCGGCGGCACGCTCGACAAGTTCGACGCCATTCCCGGCTATACGACCAGCCCCGACAATGCCCTGTTCCGCAAGGTCGTGCGCGAAGCGGGCTGCGCCATCATTGGTCAGACCGCCGATCTCGCCCCCGCCGACAAGGCGCTCTACGCCATCCGCGACGTCACGGCGACGGTGGAATCGATCCCCCTGATCACCGCCTCCATTCTCTCCAAAAAGCTCGCCGCTGGCCTTGGCGCGCTGGTGCTTGATGTCAAAACCGGCTCCGGCGCCTTCATGCCGACGCTGGAGAAATCAAAGGCTTTGGCGCAAAGTCTGGTCGATGTCGCCAATGGTGCCGGCCTCAAAACCATGGCGCTGATTACCGACATGAACCAGCCGCTGGCCTCCGCCGCCGGCAATGGTCTCGAAGTCCGCAATGCCGTCGATTTCCTTACTGGCAAGCATCAGGACCCGCGCCTGCGCGAAGTGACCCTGGCTCTCTGCGCGCAAGCCGCCGCCATGACCGGCCTTGCCGCCGATGGCGCTTCCGCCCGCAAGCTGGTGGACGACGCTCTCGACAGCGGTCGCGCCACCGAACGCTTCAGCCGCATGGTCGCCGCCTTGGGTGGCCCCACCGATTTCGTTGACGAGATGGACAGCTATCTCGCCCCTGCGCCCATCATTCGCGATGTGTATGCAGACGGGCAGGGCACCATTGCCGCCATCGACACCAGGGGCGTCGGAATGGCCGTGGTCGCCCTCGGCGGCGGTCGTGCCACGCCCACCGACAGCATCGATCACAGTGTCGGATTTGACCGCCTGCTGGGTCTCGGCGCCACCGCAGACAGCCACACACCCATCGCCCGCATCCACGCCCGCGACCATGCGTCCGCCGCGGATGCCGAAACCCGCCTCAAAACCGCCTACCGCCTTGGTGACAAGCCCCCTCAATCTGAGCTAATCCCGGCATATATCTCGCCAACGGAGTAAAACATGCCACGCGCCATTCTTTGCATTCTCGACAGCGTCGGCATTGGCGGCGCCCCTGACGCCGAAAAATACGGCGACGTGGGCTCCAACACCTTCGGCCACATCGCCGAATGGGCCGCCACCGGTAAAGCCGACCGCGAGGGTCTGCGCGCTGGTGCGCTCAACGTGCCCAATATGGATGCGCTGGGCATTGGCGCCGCCATCCAGCTCTCCACCGGCACGCTGCCGCCGGGCCTGTCCGCTACCGCCAAGGGCGGTCGCTTCGGCGTTGGCCGCGAAGTCTCCAAGGGCAAGGACACTCCGTCCGGCCATTGGGAAATTGCTGGCGTTCCAGTGCCGTTCGATTGGGGCTATTTCCCCCAGACCGAACCCACCTTCCCGCCCGACCTGATCGCCGAATTCGTCCGCCGCGCCAACCTGCCCGGCATTCTGGGCGACAAGCACGCCTCGGGCACCAATATCATCGCCGAACTGGGCGAAGAGAGCATCCGCACCGGCAAGCCGATCTGCTACACTTCCATCGATAGCGTGTTCCAGATCGCCGCCCACGAAAGCCATTTCGGCCTCGAACGGCTCTACGAGATCTGCCAGATCGCCTTCGAGCTCACCGCGCCACTGATCATCGGCCGCGTCATAGCCCGTCCCTTCGTCGGCGAAGATGCTGCCAGCTTCAAGCGTACCGGCAATCGTCGCGACTTCGCGATCTCGCCACCCGAACCGACCCTGCTCGACCGCAATCAGGCGGCCGGCCACCAGGTCTATGCCATCGGCAAGGTGTCCGACATTTACGCGGCCCACGGCGTCACCCACAAGATCAAGGGCACCGGCCTGCCGCAGCTGTTCGACAAGACGCTCGACGCCATGGAAATGGCCGACGACCGCGCCTTCGTCATGACCAATTTCGTCGACTTCGACAGCGAATATGGTCATCGCCGCGATGTGCCCGGCTATGCCGCCGCGCTCGAATACTTCGATTCCCGCCTGCCTGAGATCATTTCCAAGATGCGCCACGACGATCTATTGGTGCTGACCGCCGATCACGGCAACGATCCGACTTGGCCGGGCAACGATCACACGCGCGAACAGGTGCCGATCCTGGTCTTTTCCCCAAGCCTGTCGCAAGGCGAGATTGGCATTCGCAACACGTTCGCCGATATTGGCGAAAGCATTGCCGCCTGGCTTGGCCTCACGCCGGGCCGTCACGGCAAAAGTTTCCTCTAAAGGGTGGTCCCAATGAGCAATGTAACCGTCATCGATCACCCGCTGATCCAGCACAAACTCACCATCATGCGCAACAAGGAGACCTCAATCGCGGGTTTCCGTCGCCTGCTGCGCGAGATCGCGCATCTGATGTGCTATGAAGTGACCCGCGATCTCGAGCTCGAAATGATCGACATCGAGACGCCAATGGCGCCGATGAAGTCGCCTGCCATCAAGGGCAAGAAGCTGGTTTTCGCCTCCATCCTGCGTGCCGGCAATGGCCTGCTTGATGGCATGCTCGATCTGGTGCCCGCCGCCCGCGTCGCCCATATCGGCATGTATCGCGATCACGAAACACTTGAGCCGGTCGAATATTACTTCAAGGCGCCGTCAAACCTCGAAGATCGTCTGATCATCGTGGTCGACCCAATGCTGGCCACCGCCAACTCGGCGACCGTCGCCATCGACAAGCTCAAGCAACTCGGCGCCAACAATATCCGCTTCCTCTGCCTGCTGGCCGCACCGGAAGGCGTCAAGCGCTTCACCGACGCGCATCCTGACGTTCCGGTTTATACAGCGGCGATTGATAGCCACCTCAACGAGAAGGGCTACATCATCCCCGGCCTCGGCGACGCCGGCGACCGCATGTACGGCACGAAATAAGTCTTCACGCGCTGGTCGCGCTCCAGACGGGGCGCGCCACGCGCGGGGTCCTCGCTGCGCTCGTCCAGCGGTCTCCCAAAACGGGGAGTCATTCCGGCGAAGGCCGGAATCCATGTCCGCATCTCTCAGCGCCACCACGTTATTAAACAAGAGGCACCCATGGCCAAGCTCGTCCACTCGATGATCCGCGTCATCGATGAAGAACGCTCCGTCGACTATTACCGCCGCGCCTTCGGTCTCGAAATCGTCGATCGGCTCGCCTTCGCCGATTTTACGTTGGTCTATCTGGCCAACGACACCGGCGCTTTCGAGCTGGAACTGACCATCAATCACGGCCGCACCGAGCCCTACAATCTGGGCGACGGCTATGGCCATCTGGCGGTGGTTGTCGATGACGTGGAAGCCGAATATGCCCGCTTTTCAGCTGAGGGCCTGACGGTCGGCAAGCTGGTCGATTTCAAGAACGGCGACACCCCGGTCGCCCAGTTCTTCTTCGCCACTGACCCCGATGGCTACAAGATCGAAGTCATCCAGCAAGGCGGTCGCTTCCGCTAAGCCCTCTTCACCTCTCCCTTCGGGGGAGAGGTCGACCCTTCGGGTCGGGTGAGGGGCCTTCACCGAATGCGGCAATGCCCCCATCACCGGTAGAAAACCTCTCCCCGAAGGGAGAAGTGTAATTACTCTTAGCGGGCCTGCAGCGGCAGGCCGAGCGCGATCAGTTCCTTGCGCAGGCTGGCCGGGTCGGTGAAGTGGATGGCGTGCATGCCGAACTTGCGGGCGGCAACAATATTGGCCTCGTTGTCGTCGATGAAGACGCAGCTTTCAGGCGACATGCCATAGCGTTCGCAGAACACGCGATAAAGCCGTGGATCAGGCTTCACCAGGCCTTCAAGGCCAGACACAACCACGCCATCGAACTTTTCAAGGAATGGCCATTCGCCGAGGCAGCTGACCCACTTCTCCCAGGAGAAGTTGGTGATGGCAAAGGTTGGCACTTCCTGTTCGATCAACTCGTCATGGATGTCGATCGTGCCCTGAATGAAGCCGCCTAGCGTTTCTTTCCAACGCGAGTCAAACGCCTGAATTTCGCGCCAATACTTGGGGAAGCGGGTGATCAGCTTGGCCACGCCCTCGGAATAGATCTCGCCGGCGTCAAATTCGAGGTTCCAGTCCAGCGTGCAGATATTCTGGTGAAACCACAGCGCATCTTCTTCGGTCTCGAAGAGCTTGCGGAACAGATACATCGGGTTCCAGTCGACGAAAACGCCGCCAAGGTCGAATACGGGAACAAGTGTATCGCTCATGAGATATGCCGCCGATCATATAGGGAGATCACGGCTTTTGACATGCGCACCACAGGCGCGCAAGCAGCCTATTTGATATCGATGACGCGCCGGAAACGGGGGATGAAGTAGTTCTCGCGCGCCAGCTGGATCTTCTTTTCAAAGACGATGCCATAAAGCGGCAGATAGTTGTAGCTCGCCTGCGAGACGATAACGTACTGGCCGCGCGCAATCTCCACCATTTCCTTGGGAAGTGTGTACGCGATGCCCTTCGGATAGGCCGAAGGAGTGGTCATTTTGCCCCCGGAATATTCGCGTGACCAGACCACTTCTGCAGTGCCGTTGGTCTTGACCAGCACCTGCGTCACGATCTGCTTGAGGTCGGTGGAGGGGTAGGGGGTCATGATCCCACCGGACGCCAGGAAATAGTCCTGCAGCGTAGCAGTATCGATACTGGTTTCCGAGCGCGCCACCAGATCGCCCACTGTACCGGCAATGGTCTGCATCCGCCGATCCATGGTGATCAGCGCGCTCGCTTCTACAGAGCCAATGTAGACAAACAGCATGACTGGCAGGATCAGCGCAAATTCTACCGCTGCCACCCCCTCCTGAACGAAGGTGAACTGACGCACGCGTTCAATAAATGTCCGCCACAACACTTTCATCAGAAGGGCTCGTTCTTGAACACGGCAGCCGCGCCTAGAAGGCGCTTGCCCTCTGGCAGGTCAGCGAGGCTCATGCCGATCGTGGGCATGACGGTCGGCCATTTGTAGTAGACCTGAACCAGCATGATGCTTGAGGTCAGGCCGGGGGTGAAGCTGTCTGGCCTGCTCCAGCCGCAATTGGTTTTGCACGTCCAGTCGACCGGTGGGCTGATCGATGCGGCATTGAATTTGCCAAGAACCTGCACTTCGACATGCAGTCCGCTGCAGTCTGAAAACAGTCCGTAAAGTCTATTGCAGACCTGGCTGCGGAAGTCGTTCAAGTTCATGCTGGCGGCCTGAGCCTGTCCGGTGCGGATAGCCCGGCTGGCGTCCTGCACTGCGCTTTCGAGAATCTGACCCGACAGAAAAACCATCGAGGTTTCAAAAATCGCGCCGAGAATGGAAAAGAATGGCAGCGCCAGAATGCCAAACTCGATAGCGGTGACGCCACGTTCATCGCGTACGAAGCTGCGCCGCCGAGGCAGCACGGCGCGTCCGATTAGTGATGCAATCTTTCCAGCCATGATCCACGCTCTATAGCAATGGACGGACGCTAACCCGCCTTGGCTAATCGAAAGTTAGGAATCGGCTTTCAATAGTCTGCAAATACTATGGTGGTTAAAGGAGTATGGACGGCCTTGGTAAGTAGTCGCCCGGAGTCATTGCAGAAGATGCAGCTTAGTTGCCGAGCTGCTGAATGATCTGGGACGATGCCACGGCCTTGGCAGAGAAATCGGTGTCGTCGCCCATCATCACCACGGCCTGGCAGGTTGGCGCGCAGGACAAGCTGGTCCGCGCCTGTCCCTGGAATACCGTCACGGTGCCCGCCTGCATCTGAACCACTTCGATCATGGTATCGGCGATCGGGTTGCCGTTATTGTCAAGCACGATGAGATTAGTCTGGCCAAAGCTCTTGCCAGTCAGCACCAGCGTCTGTGGGTCCTGAATGGTTACGTCGGCAATGCCGGGATTGCCGATGATCACCGTTGCCGCCGCCGCATTGATGCGCAGGATGCGCGCCATGTTGACGTTGACGTTGATCGCGCCATCCGCCGCAAAGACCGTAGCTGGCGCCAGGCTCGATGCCAGCATGAGGCTGAAGGCGAAGGCGGCGGTGAGCATGGGACGCATGATGATATCCGGCGGTACTGATACGCGATGTCCCTATTTTCAGCGCGAATGGTTTATAATTGGCAAACGACCTCTTCAAAGACAGTGAGGCTCGATATCAAGAATTTAACCAAGTAACATAGCGTCGTGGAAATTCATTCGGAGTTGTCGGCTCGGATGCGCCATAAAAGCTGCCTTATATATAATATAGAGCGCTCCAGGGTTGTTCCGTAAAATGCAATCGATCGCGTTAACACTCTGATTAGCATAGTAAAAAGCGCGTCGATCTTTGTCAGTTCTCGCGTTCCAATTAACTCAATCTCAACAGGTCAAAGTTAGTTTCATACATGTTCGATGTGTGACGTGTCGGACGATGAGCGCCAGCAAATGGCGCAGATAAAAATGGAGCCTGGGAATGAACATCTTCGCACGTTTCGCCAAGGACGAGTCCGGCGCAACCGCAATTGAATACGGCCTTATCGCCGCTCTGATCTCTGTCGGCATCATTGCCGCTGCAACCACTCTCGGTGGCAACCTTGGTAACCTCTTCAACTACCTCGGCACCACCCTCAAGGCAAAGACGCCAACCACCTAAGTTGTGCGACTTGTCTAGGTATGGGGAGGAGCAGTTTGCTCCTCCCTTTTTATTTGAGCTTTCTTAACTGCGCATTGGCACACTGGCGGCGCCAGCCTTCTTGCTGACGGGAGTACCGAGAATGTCCACTATTGCGCTGTTCCTCTTTCCCCTTGGCATGGCCTTTGCGGCGTCGTCCGATCTTTTGACGATGCGGATTTCCAACAAACTCGTTCTGCTTCTCGTCGTTGCGTTCTGCATCGTGGCGATGGCGATCAACCTGCCACTGCAGCAATTTGCCATGCACATCGTGTGTGCCTTGACTGTATTGGCCGTCGGCTTCGTGTTCTTCGCCCTGCGCTGGGTGGGTGGTGGCGACGCCAAGCTCGCCGCGGCAACTGCGCTCTGGCTCGGTTTTGGCCTCACCCTGCCTTATCTGGTATATGCCGCTCTGCTCGGCGGTCTGCTGACGCTGATCATCCTGGCTCTGCGCCGCCTGCCCATGACGCCGATGCTGATGCGCTATGTGTGGCTCGAGCGCCTCTACAACCCCAAGTCGGGCGTACCCTACGGTATCGCCTTGGCCATCGCCGGCATGATGACCTATGCCAGCTCGCCAATATTCGAGCGGCTCGCTGCCTGATAACCGACCGACACTCTGGAAGAATTGAATGGCCCAATACTGGGCCATTTTTTATTGCTCTACTGCATATGATCAAAATCAGCTGAAATTTATATCTTGTTAACTGAAGTCGCAAAGACCCGGTTAACCAAACTTTGACCCTTTGGGTGCAAAGTTCACGCCGTGGAACTGGGCTTGTTATGCCCGAGTGCAACCGGAGTGAGTCATGAAACCGGCGCGTTTGATACTGTTGCTTGTGGCGCTGGTCGCTGGTGGCCTTGCGGCCTTTCTGGTTACGCGTGGCGGCGGTGATGCTCCGGCAGTGGCCCAGACCGAATATGTCCGGGAAACCAGCACAAAGATTCTCGTCGCTAAGACACCAATCGGCATGGGTGAGCGGCTCGGGCCGTCAAACGTCGAGTGGCAGGATTGGCCAGAAGGCGCCATTCGCTCCGAATATGTGACCATTTCCGCGCTGCCCGATGCACCCGAGCAGCTCAAGGGCTCTGTTGCCCGCTTTGAATTCTTCCCCGGCGAGCCGATCCGCGAAGCCAAGCTCGTACGCTCCGATCAGGGTTATCTGTCCGCGGTCCTGTCGCAGGGCATGCGCGGCGTCTCTGTTGGCGTCACCGCCGTATCGAGCGCCGGCGGTTTTGTGGTGCCCAACGATCACGTCGACGTCGTGCTGACCACCCAGTCGACGGCCGGTCAGCATTCCGAAGTCATTCTCGCCAATGTCCGCGTTCTCGCCATTGGCACGCGTCTGGGTGAAATGGGCGCAAGCGGCGGTCAGGAAGATCCAAACTCGCCAGGGCCGACCCCGGTGACCTTCGACAACTCGACCATTGCAACGCTTGAGCTCAACCCATCCCAGGCTGACAAGCTGATCAATGCATCGACGCTCGGCCAGCTCAGCCTGACGCTGCGCTCGGTCGTCGATTTCAACGAAACGATTACGGCGCAGACCCCCAACGCAAATCAGACGGTCCGTCTGATCCGTTTCGGCCGCGACGAGTCGATCATGGCTGGCTCCAATTCCGCTCTGGGAATCCCGGTCGTGAACGCGGCCGCAACCCCCGAGCCCTACGCCGACACCCATCAGACAAACAATGTGTACCAGGGTCTGGCAACTGTCGATCCCCAGGTGGTGCCCGAGTAGGGCGGAGATGATCATGATCGCACAACTCAGCACTTTCCGCCGCCACGCCGCTGCGACACTGGCCGTCACCGTTCTGGCGACCCTTTTTGCGCTGCCCAGCCTGCCCGCATACGCCCAGGAAACGCAGGTGACGATTTCGTCAGCCTCCTATGGTGCGACCCGTCGGGTTGAAATCCATCTCAACAAGACCGTGCTGGTCGACCTGCCTGCAGGCGCAGCCGAAGTCATCGTGTCCCAGCCCAACGTCGCGGCAGCCATCATGCGCAGCCGCACCCGGGCGCTGGTTCAAGGCATTACCGGTGGCGACACCAATATCTTCTTCCTCGACGATCAGGGCCGCACTATTGCCGTGCTCGACGTCAAGGTGATGGAGGAGCCCTCCCAGGTCGGCAACGCTCTTGAACTCGCCCTGGCGCGCGTTATTCCCGGTTCCAATATCCGCGTTGAATCGGTCACGCTGGGTGGCAATACCAATCGCGTCGTGCTGACCGGTACTGTCTTGTCCGGCGAAGATAGCGCCCGTGCCACGGCCGTAGCCGTTCAATTCGCCGGCGATGAGAGAAACGTCGCAAATATCATCGACGTCAAGGGTTCTCAGCAGGTCATGCTGCAGGTCACCGTGTCGGAAGTGAAGCGCGATGTGGCCAAGCAGCTCGGCATCAATCTGTCGGGTACGCTCAGCGTCGGCAACGCCAACTTTGGCTTCAACAACGTCGCCACGGGCGCCGGCTTCACCACCAATGACGCTACCGGCAAGTTCGGTATTGGCAATCTGCAGATCGACGCGGCCATCCGGGCGCTCGAAACGCGCGGTGGCCTGCGTGTTCTGGCGCAGCCTACGCTCACCGCCATTTCTGGCCAGCCAGCCAAGTTCCTGGCTGGTGGCGAGCTGCCCTACTATACGTTCGATTCGAACAACCCCAACAACCGCACGGTGGAGTTCAAGCCATACGGCGTCGAGCTGAGCTTTACCCCAGTGGTCAAGTCCAACGGCACGATCGCCATCACGATCGACACATCTGTGTCTGATCCGCAGTCGGATGGCTCGCTGACCCGCCGCCAGGCCAATACCTCGGTCGAGCTGGCAGCTGGAACCACCCTGGCCATCGGCGGCCTGCTGCAGGAAACGTCCCGTCAGCAGATCAACCAGATGCCGGGCCTGGGCAATATCCCGATCCTTGGTGCTCTGTTCCGCTCGCGCGATTTCCAGACCCAGCAGACCGAACTGGTGATCCTGGTCACGCCATATCTGGTCAATCCAAGCCCGGTCAATTCGATCGAAGTGCCGACGGATCGGTCGGCCGTGGCCAGCGATGCCGAAGGGATTTTCCTCGGACGTCTCGAAAATATCTACGGCGTTGGCAGCACCGGCGCGATGCGTGGCGGTTTTAGCGGTTCGGTTGGTTTCGTCCTAGATTGAGACTGGCCGTCTTGGGAGTTTGTCTATGAGTTTCCTGTCATCCGAACCCGCAGTGGTTGAAGAAGCCGCAGCCGACATCGTCGGCGGTGCGCGCCTCATTCCGCGCATCACCATTCAGGCGTTCTGCGAGCATTCCCAGACCGCCCAACTGGTCGAAAGCGCGATCCATGATCGCCGCATGTCCAAGGTGGCGCTGACCACTCACAATGGCGGCATCGAGGGTGCGGTGGAGACCTACAAGTCCAACCCGACGCCCAACCTGATCATTGTCGAAACCTCGCTGCCAACCAGCGAGATCGCGTCCGCGCTCGAGCGTCTCGCTGAAGTCTGCGATGCCTCGACCCGCGTCGTCGTGCTCGGCCACGTCAATGACGTGCTGCTCTATCGCGAACTGATCCGCTCCGGCATTTCAGAATACATCGTGCTGCCGGCAACGGCCCAGCAGATCGTCAGTGCCATCACCGACCTATTTGCTTCGGAAAATTCCGCCCCGATCGGGCGCACGGTCGGCTTTGTCTCCGCCAAGGGCGGCGCCGGCAGCTCGACTGTCGCGCACAACGTGGCCTGGGCCATCGCGACCACGCTCCGTCAGGATAGCCTGATCCTTGATATGGATCTGGCCTTCGGTACTGCGGGCCTCAACTTCAATCAGGACCCGCCACACGGCCTGATCGATGCACTTTCGGTCAACCAGAAGGTCGACCAGACCATGCTGGACCGCCTGATGAGCAAGGCGGCCAACCACATCAACCTGCTGGCCGCCCCGGTGACGCTGGATCGTACCTACGATTTCAACGAGCGCGAGTTCGAGCAGATCCTTGAGATGTGCCAGAACACCATGCCCTTTGTGGCGCTCGATATTCCGCACGCCTGGAACGCCTGGATTCGCCAGACGCTGGCGACTGTCGATGAGGTCGTGATCGTCGCCGAGCCTGATCTGGCCAACCTGCGCAATGCCAAAAACATTGCCGACACCGTGCGCGCGCTGCGTCCGGCCGAAAAGGCGCCATCGCTGGTGCTCAACAAGGTCGGCATGCCACGCCGCCCCGAAATCAACACCGGCGAATTTGCCTCTTCGATCGAATGCCAGCTGCTCGGCCAGATCCCCTTCGATGCGGCTCTTTTCGGCACCGCTGCCAACAACGGGCAGATGATCGCCGAGGTCGCGGCGAGCAACAAGATCAACGAAGTTTATCGCAATATCGGCATGCATGTGACCGGGCGACAGGCCGCAAGCAATAGCAGCAAGACAGCCAGCCTGATGAAACTGCCCGCCTTCCTCAAGAAGCGGGCCTGAGGCTCCGATACGTCTGTTTCGGGCCAACTAGAACGGTAGGACGACCATGTTTGGTAAGCGCACATCCTTCGGCGGCAACACTCCAGGCGTCAGCGAGATTGCGCGCCCGGTTGCCAGCCCCCCGCCGCGTGCCGAAGCCCCTGCGCCGTCCAGACGTGCCGCCGATGGCGACGCCATGGCTGCGCGCATGCGCAGTGGCGACGAGGTTGTCGATGTCCGCGCCCCGGCCGATGCCGCGCGCGATAAGGAATACTTCCTCACCAAGTCGGCCATTTTCAATGCCCTGATCGACTCCATCGATCTCAGCCAGCTGGCCAGTATGGACCAGCAAGCCGCTCGCGAAGAAATCCGCGACATCGTCGCTGAAATCATCGCGCTCAAGTCGATCATCATGTCGATTTCCGAGCAGGAAGACCTGCTTGAAGACATCTGCAACGACGTGCTCGGCTATGGTCCGCTTGAGCCGCTGCTGGCGCGCGACGACATCGCCGATATCATGGTGAACGGCTCCCAGAAGTGCTACATCGAAGTCGCCGGCAAGGTGCGCCTGACCAATGTGCGCTTCCGCGACGATGCGCATCTGATGAACGTCTGCCAGCGCATCGTGAGCCAGGTCGGCCGCCGCGTCGATGAAAGCTCCCCCATCTGCGACGCCCGTCTGCCAGATGGTTCGCGCGTCAACGTCATTGCCCCGCCGCTGTCGATCGATGGCGCAACGCTCACCATTCGTAAGTTCAAGAAGGACAAGCTGACCCTCCAGCAGCTGGTCAAATACAATTCCATCTCGCCTGAAGGTGCCGAAGTGCTGCGCATCCTGGGCCGCGTGCGCGCAAATGTGCTGATTTCGGGCGGTACCGGTTCGGGCAAGACCACGCTGCTCAACTGCCTCACCGCCTTCATTGAAAAAGACGAACGCGTCATCACCTGCGAAGACTCGGCTGAATTGCAGCTGCAGCAGCCGCACGTGGTGCGCCTCGAAACCCGCCCGCCAAACCTGGAAGGCGAAGGCGAGATTACGATGCGCGATCTCATCAAGAACTGCCTGCGTATGCGTCCAGAACGCATCATCGTTGGCGAAGTCCGTGGCCCCGAGAGCTTCGATCTGCTCCAGGCCATGAACACGGGTCACGATGGCTCGATGGGCACGCTCCACGCCAACAGCCCGCGCGAAGCCCTCTCCCGTCTTGAATCCATGATCACCATGGGCGGCTATAGCCTCCCAAGCCGCACCATTCGCGAAATGATCACGTCGTCCATCGACGTCGTGGTGCAGGCCGCCCGCCTGCGTGATGGTTCGCGCCGCATCACCCACATCACCGAAATCCTGGGCATGGAAGGCGATGTGATCGTGACGCAGGACATCTTCGTTTATGACATTCTGGGTGAAGACGCCAACGGCATGCTGATGGGCAAGCACCGTTCCACCGGCATCACCAAGCCACAGTTTGCCGAGCGCGCCCGTTACTTCAACGAAGAAGCCAACCTCGTCGAAGCGCTCGAAAAGTCCAATACTGAACACCTTCAGCTCCTGGATTCCTGATGACGACATTCCTCCTCATCATCCTGGCCATGGTCGCCGTCGGCGCGGCGGGTTTTGCTCTGGTTCCGTCTGCCCTTGGTGGCAGCGGCCGGGCGCAGAAGCGCATGAAGGCGCTGCAGGGCGATATCCGCGCCAACCGCATGGAAACCAATGCCGCCCGCACCCGCGATGACCGTCGCAAGAGCGTGCAGCAGGTTCTCAAGGCGCAGAACAATGCGCTGAACGAGAAAAAGCGCGTTACCCTGCCGCAGCTGATCTTCCAGGCCGGCATGACCATCAAGCCAGCCAAGTTCATCCGCAACAGCATCATTTTCGGTGCGGTGGTGACTGTCGTGCTGATCGTGGTGCAGGTGCCGATCTTCCTCGCGCCGGTTTTCGGCGTCGCGGCCGGCTATCTGCTGCCGCGCTTCTGGGTCAAGCGCAAGCGCAAGAAGTATCAGAGCCTGTTCCTCGACGAGCTGCCAAACGCCGTCGAAGCCATCGTACGTGGCGTCAAGACCGGTCTGCCGCTCAACGATTCCATGCGCGTCGTCGCCAAGGATGCCAAGGAGCCGGTCAAGTCCGAGTTCCAGCGCGTGCTCGATCAGCAGTCCTTCGGCATGTCGATGACTGAGGCGGTCACCGTGATGCTCGACCGCGTGCCGCTGCCGGAAGTGAACTTCTTTGTCGTCGTGATCACAGTGCAGCAGCAGGCCGGCGGTAACCTGTCGGAAGCGCTGGGCAACCTCGCCAAGGTGCTGCGCAACCGCAAGAAGATGAAGCAGAAGATCAAAGCCATGTCGTCCGAAGCCAAAGCCTCGGCCGGTATTATCGGCTCGCTGCCCTTCTTCGTGGGTACGCTGGTCAGTATCGTGACGCCGACCTATCTGGCCCCGCTCTTTACCACCACCCTGGGTCATATCTGGCTCGGTATCGGTGTCTTCATGCTGGGCATGGGCATTTTCGTCATGAACCGAATGATCCAGTTCGACTACTGATCGGACAAGGGAACACCACGCGATGAACATCGTTCAACTTCTGACCCAGCGCGATTTCCTGATTGCCGTTCTGGCTGCCGTCTCGATGGCAGCTGTGGTGTTCACTTTCGGCTCAACCTTCATCGTCAAGTCCGAGATGAAGCAGCGCATCAAGCGCGTGGCCCTCGAGCGCGAAAAGATGCGCGCCGAGGAAATGGCGCGCCTGCGGGGCGGTGGCGCCACCGAAGGGCGCGGCATTCGTCGTGCCACCGAAACCAAGACCTATATGAAGAACACGGTCGATCGCTTCGACCTCAAAAAGGCATTTCAGGACGACGCGACCGTCGACAAGCTGGCGATGGCCGGCTTCCGCGGGCAGGGCCACCTGACCACTTTCCTGTTCATGCGCTTTGCCACGCCATTGGGCGTTTTCCTGCTCGCCGCGCTCTACACCATTTTCATGGCGCCGGGCGGCCGTCCGCTTTATCTCAATCTCGCCTATTCGATCGGCGCGGGCATTGTCGGCGCCTATCTGCCGGTGGTCATGCTCAAGAACACCACGCAAAAGCGCCAGTTCTCGATCAAGCGCGCCTGGCCCGATTGCCTCGATCTGCTGCTGCTGTGCGTTGAAGCCGGTATGTCGGTCGAACATGCCTTCAAGCGCGTCGCCAAGGAAATCGGCCAGCAGAGCGCCGCTCTTGCCGAAGAACTGACGCTGACCACGGCCGAGCTGTCATTCCTTGAAGATCGCGGCCGCGCTTACGAAAACCTCGGTCGTCGTACCGGTCTTGATGGCGTGCGTTCGGTGATGACGGCCCTGATCCAGGCCGACCGTTACGGCACCTCCGTCGGTCAGGCGCTGCGCGTCATGGCCGAAGAAGGTCGCGAAGGCCGCATGATGGAAGCCGAAAAGAAGGCCGCCTCGCTGCCGCCAAAGCTCACCGTGCCGCTGATCCTGTTCTTCCTGCCGGTGCTGTTCATCGTGATCATTGCGCCAGCCCTGATCAAGGTCTTCGGCGGCCCCGTCGCCAGCACCATCGGCGGCAACTAAGCCCGACACGGCAACACCCGCACCCCACAACGTCGTTCCCGCGAAAGCGGGAATCTCCCTTTCATCAAAGGGAAATCCTGCCGCCGCGGGTACGACAATTCATCAAATGAAAATGCAAAAGCCTTGAGGCCCGGCGATCAGCTCTTGGCGATGAGATCCCAGCGGTTCTGCTGGGTCAGCAGGGCCCGCACATAGGCCATGTTGCTCTCGACCTGCGCTGGTGGCAGCTCGGCCGCATAGAGCGCGCGACATTCTTCGAACCGCCCCTGTAGGCCCACAACCAGCGCCAGGTTCTGGCGGATCTGGCTTGTGGCGCCACGCATCTGCACGGCCCGGCGCAGATGCTGCTCGGCGGCCGGCAATTCATTGGTCATGGCAAAGCTCAGACCCATATTGGCGGCAATGGATGCCTCGCCCGGGGCATAGACCTGCGCCTGCGCATAGATCGCCCGCGCTTCCTGATTGCGCCCCAGCTGGTCGAGCGTTGCGCCCTTGACCAGGAGCGCATTCCAGTCCGGCGCTTCCGGGCGGATCACATTGTCGAGCAGCTGCAGCGATTGTTCAAACCGCCCTTCGGCGGTCAGGGCCTTGGCATAGGCCACCGAGATATCGACGTCGCGCGGGTAAAAACCCATGCTGATTTCAAGCACCGACACGGCCTGCTGGCTCTGTCCGGCCGCGCGCAAGGCAGCGGCGTAATGGATGGCGACAACCTTGTCCTTGGGATTGGCTTTGTAGCGCGCCGTCAGTTCGGCCACGCTCTGCTGGCCTTGGCCAGCCGGCATGCCGGAATAGTCGGGGGAGGGCATGCTGCCGCGATTGAGGGCGCAGCCGCTGATGGCCACAACAGCCACGCCGGCCAACATCAGCGTCCGCAGGGGTCTGTAAAAGCTGTTCAGCGACGTCACGGGCGACTCCTCGGGCCAGGCGGCACCGTCCTCCACTCAATAAATCATTAACCCTAACAGCCGGTTAAAGCTGTCTCTGCCAGCGTTGCCGCAAGCCCCGCCGCCCGCTACAACTGGCGCCATCACAGTCCGAGGTTTGCCATGTCCGACGCCCCCATCATTCCCGTCATTTGCGTGCAAGAGGGCGGCCTCGCAGAGGCAAATTTGGGCGCAACACGCCAGCGTTGGGCCGAGGCCAATGGCTTTACCGGCCAGCGCGGTCGCCTCCTGGCGCTTCCCGAAGCCGATGGCAGCCTCGGCGCTTATCTCTTCGGCACCGGCGCTCCAGAAGGCCGCCCAGCACTCGTCACGGGTCTTGCCGGCGCAGCCCTTGTCGCAGGCACCTATCGCCTCGATGGCGCCCTCGGCGACCCCACGCTCGCCGCCGTCGGCTTCCGCCTCGGCGCCTACCGCTTTGACCGCTTCAAGGACGCCAAGCCCGCCCCAACACTGATCGCTTGCAACGGCGCCGACACCGCCGAAGTCGACCGCCTGGTCGAAGCTGCAACCCTTGCCCGCGATCTGATCAATACCCCCGCAAATGAACTCGGCCCCGATGCCTTTGAGGCCGAAATCCTCGCCTTCGCCAACGCCCGCAACATGACCGCCAAAGTCACGCGCGGCGACGATCTTCTCACCGAGAATTTCCCGATGATCCACGCCGTCGGCCGCGCCAGCGCGCAAGCGCCGCGTCTGGTTGATCTGAGTTGGGGCAGGGAAGGCGATCCGAAAGTCACCCTCGTCGGCAAGGGCGTCACCTTCGATACCGGTGGCCTCGACATCAAGACCTCTGCCGGCATGCTGCTGATGAAAAAGGACATGGGCGGCGCGGCCAACGTTCTGGGTCTGGCCCACGCCATCGTTTCGGCCAAGCTGCGGGTGCGCCTCCGCGTGCTGATCCCGATGGTTGAAAACGCCATCGCCGGCGCATCCTTCCGCCCCAGCGATATCCTTAAGTCCCGCAAGGGTATCACCGTCGAAATCGGCAATACCGATGCCGAAGGCCGCCTGATACTCGCCGACGCCCTGGCTTTGGCTGATGAGGAAAGCCCCGAACTGCTGCTTGATATGGCAACGCTCACCGGCGCAGCCCGCGTCGCGCTCGGCCCCGATCTGCCGCCGCTCTACAGCACCGACGATAGGCTCGCCCGCGCTCTGATGGATGCCGGGGCGGTTTCGGACGACCCGCTGTGGCAGCTGCCGCTGTGGTCGCCCTATGATTCGATGATGAGTTCAAAAGTCGCCGACGTGAACAATGCCGGCTCAGGCGGTTTTGCCGGCTCGATCACGGCGGCCCTGTTCCTGCGCCGCTTCGTGGCCAATGCAGCGGCTTGGGTCCATCTCGATATTTATGGTTGGGCCCCCGAACCTCGCCCCGGCCGCACCCATGGCGGCACCGATCAGGGCATTCGCGCTGTCTACGGCGTCCTCAAAAAGCGCTACCCGGCCTAGGCCGGATAGCGTCGTCGCAATGTTTTAGAGCTGTGGCAACGAGAAATCGGCAGGCGTTGCTTCGTCAATCGCCTGTACGGTTTCCTGCACTTCTGCGCCCGATTTGGGGAACAGCAGCGGCGCCATGGCAAAGCCCGCAATCACCAGCACCAGCATGCCCCAGCCGGCCAGCGCCTTGTGCTTTTCGATGAACTTGTTGGCGGCTGGGCCGAAGAAATAGAACAACCCGCAGGGGATGAAATAGCGCGCGCCGCGCCCGATCAGCCCGTAGAAAATGAAGGTCCAGAGATCGAGCCCCGCCACGCCGCTGGTGATGGTGATCACCTTGTAGGGGATGGGCGAAACCGCCCCGATCAGCACCATCAGCGGGCCGTTGTCGTTAAAGCTCTTGGTCAGCGATGCAAAGCCGTCGCCCGCGCCATAAAAATCGATGATTGCCTTGCCGACGGTGTCGAACAGGAAATAGCCGATGGCATAGCCCGCAAGGCCGCCCAGCACGGACGAAATGGTGCAGATGGTGGCCAGTCGCCAGGCGCGCATCCGGTTGGCCACGATCATCGGGGCCAGCATGATCTCCGGGAAGATCGGCAGGATCATTGCTTCGAGAAAGCACAGCAGCGCCAGGATCGGTTCTGCCAGCCTGTGTTGCGTCGCCAGCTTCAGTCGGTCGTAGAGCTTGAGCTTCTTCGGTTGCACGGAGCTATCGGTCATGCGGTCTTGAACCTTGTCAAATGCCTGCTGCGCAATGAAATCGCGCAGCGGTTAACACATTGCATAGCTTTCGAGATATCCGAATAACGTTCCCGTTAATATCCACGATCGCGATCGACGACGTTTATCAGCGGCTTGCCCGCTTTGTGGTCTTCGATGATTTTGGTGAAATAGCGAACGCCCGTCGCTTCATTGGAAATCGCGGCGATATGGGGCGTCACATAGCAATTTTCGATTGCCCACAATGGGCTATCGGCGGGTAGGGGTTCGGTCTCGAACACATCAAGGCTCGCCGCGCCCAGCGTGCCATCGGCCAGCGCAGCCACAATATCGGCCTCGCGCTGATGCCCGCCACGCGCCGCATTGATGATCACCGGACCACCATCGAGCCGGTCGCGCCGCAGCTTGGCAAAGGTCGCGCTGTTAAGGATACCGGTCGTTTCAGGCGTCAGCGGCAGAAGGTTCACCAAAATGTCGGTGCCCGCCAGAAACGCGTCAAAGCTCTCGGCGCCGGCAAAGCCCTCAACCCCGTCGATGGCCTTGGGCGTGCGGCTCCAGCTGCGCAGGTCAAACCCGAGCGGCACCAACCTCTTGGCCGCGTCCTGCCCGAGCACGCCCATGCCCATGATGCCGACCGTCGTTTCCGAAGCGGCGGGCGGATAGATCTGGTTCCAGCGCCGCGCCTTCTGGTCGGCGCGGAAGCGGGTGTAGAGCCGGTGATGCATGGTCACATGCGCCACCACATAATCGCTCATGCGCTGGCTGAGATCGCTGTCGACAAACCGCACGACGGGGGCGTCGGGCAGGTTGGGATGCTTGAGCAGGGCATCAACGCCCGCGCCGAGCGACAGAATGGCTTCAAGTCCCGTCAGGCCGTCAAATGCATCGGCCTTGGGCTTCCACACAAAGATATAGCGCACGTCTGCCGGATCGAAGTCATCGCCGCGCCGCACCACGGGATAGGCGCCAAGGGCGGCCCTGAACTTTTCGGCCCAGTTGGCTTCATCGACGTCAGACAGGTGCAGCAACAGCATGGATGGCTCACTCCTCGGGCATGAAAAAGGCCGCGCCCGTTGAAGGACGCGGCCGGAACTGTGTGTTTTACGCTGTCGTAAAGACCGCGAGCATTAGCCGGAGGGCTGCAGCGTATTGACGCTTGGCCCTGGCGTGGGCGCAGGCGCTGCTGGTGGAGCAGCTTCTGGCGCTGGTGCAGGCTCGGCAGCTGGTGCCTCTGGGGCCGCAGCGGCAGGCGCTGGCGTTTCAGCCGCAGGGGCTGGCGCTGGAGCGCCGGTCACTGGCGTGCCTTCCACCGGCGTTTCCGTCGATGTGGTCGAAGGCGTCTCGGTCACTACAGCTGGTGCAACCGCAGGGGCATCGGCTGGCGCTGCTGTTGGAGCAGGCTCACCGGCGCCGGCTGGTGCTGCGTCCTCCGCTGCTGGCGCAGCAGGGGCTTCTTCAGCGGCCGGGAATGGCACTGGGTTGTGCGACAGCGTCTGCAGATACGCCAGGATGTCCGCGCGTTCTTCAGCGGTACGGATACCGGCAAAGTTCATCTTGGTGCCTGGAGCGTAATCGCTTGGCTTGGTCAGGAAGTGGTTGAGGTTCTCATACGACCAGACGTCGCCTGCCGCGTGATGGGCAGCCATGGCGTCCGAATATGCGAAGTCCGCAATCGAACCTTCCGAACGGTTCACGATGTCGTAAAGGTGCGGACCCTGCTTGTTGGGCTCGCCCTCGCCGAAATTGTGGCACGACTGGCACTTGCGGGCTGCTGCAGCGCCACGCTCCGCACTGGCGCTTGCCAGCAGGGTGCCCAGCGGAATTACCGGAGCGGCTTCCGCCACTACGCCTGTCGCAACTGGCTCGGGTTCAGGCAGGGCATAGCCCGGACCCTTCCCCTCGATAGGGTGGTAGATGGCCTCAGCGACAAAGCCAGCGCCCATGACGAACAACAACGTGCCCAGCACGGCGCCCATGATTTTGTTAAGCTCGAACGAATCCATTTGGTCTCTCTGCCGGTCCATCCCCTGAGGACTTTTAGTCGAACCCAGCTCAACTTTCGATATCCAAAAGGAAAATCGCCTCAACGGAGGGGCTCGACGCGCGCCGGAAGATAGTCGCAAGGCCGGTCCGGCGCAACCGTCCAAAGCCCAACTGCGACACTTCGAGCCGCCCCCTTGGGGAAAATCGCTCCTGTGGAGCGATTTTAGGCGAGAAGGCCAAGAGAGCTACGCTCGAATGGCACGGCCGCCCCCTTGGGGAAAATTGCTCCAGTTCGGCGTTTTTGGGCAACAAGGTTGTGACGCTGGCGTCTGTCCCGACGCCCTCACCTTCAATTGACTCCGCCATTCGGCGGGTTCAAAAGCCTTTCGCCTACACGAAACGGACCTCCAGATGACCAAGAAGATCGCATTCCAGGGTGAACCCGGCGCTTTCAGCCATGCGGCCGCCTCAAATTTTTTCCCCGGCGAAGATGCGATCGGCTGTGTCACCTTTGAGGAGACGCTCAACGCGGTCCAGACCGGCCGCGCCGATTTTGCCGTCGTGCCGGTGGAAAATTCGCTCTATGGCCGCATCACCGATATTCACCACCTGCTGCCCGAAAGCGGCCTTCATATCATCGGCGAGACCTATCTGCGCGTCGAGATGAACCTGCTGGCCGTCCCCGGTGCGACGCTGGACGATATCAAATCGGTGCAGTCGCTCTCGGTTGCGCTCGGCCAGTGCCGCAAGTTCATCGCCGACAAGGGCTATCGAACCATCAATGCGGTCGATACCGCCGGCTCCGCCCGCGAAGTCGCCGAGAAGGCCGATAAATCGGTCGCCGCCATCGCCTCGCGCTTTGCCGGCGAAATCTACGGCCTCAACGTGCTGGCCACCAATATCGAAGACGCGGCCCACAACACCACGCGTTTCCTCGTGCTGTCGCCGACGCCCAAGGAAGCCCCGGCCAATGTCGGCAAGGTCAAGACCACCTTCATCTTCCGCGTCCGCAACGTTCCGGCCGCGCTCTATAAGGCCATGGGCGGTTTTGCCACCAATGGCGTCAACATGACCAAGCTCGAAAGCTACATGGTCGGCGGCGCCTTCACCGCGACCCAGTTCTACGCCGACATCGAAGGCCACCCGACCGATCCGGGCGTGGTGCATGCCTTTGAAGAGCTTGGCTTCTTCACCGACCAGTTCAAGGTTCTCGGCGTCTATCCAGCCGCCGAGTCCTACTAAAAAGCAAAGGGGCTGAACCGGTCAGGTTCAGCCCCTTATGTTTACTCTGCCGCGACGAAATCATCGTCCAGCTGCCAGCACGTCCCGACCGGCTGAAACAGCAGCGTGCCGGGCTGGCCAATCGGAATGGCGACATCGCCGGGGTCTTCACCCTCCGATTCCCCTTCCCAGCGCACCGGCACCCAGTCCACCGCCCATTGTTCGCTCTGGCTCTGGTTGAATTCGAGTTCCAGATAAGTCAGCTCGGCCGCGTCATCGCTTTCCCAGGCAGCGACCGATTCTGGGGTGAAAAAGCTGTAATCCAGCATGCCGATGGGAAACACATAGTCCCCGCGCGCCACCTGCTTGGTCTCGCCATTGCGCGTCACGCTGATCGTTTCGGCGCTATAGTGCTCGACCACCACCTGTGACAGCGCCATGGCCCGAACCAGTTCGGCCACATTGCCTTCGGTACAGGCGGTCGTCGCCATTTCGAGCGCGAACCGGTCCGTATCGGTCAGCGTTTCCTCGGCGATCTTGGTCTTGGCCCAGGCGCTCTGCCCGCCCGCCAGCATCAACCCAGCCCCGATCAATACGGCGGCAATGGTTTTCGTCGTCGTCATTTCGTGTCTCCCGGCAGCGCCGCGTCGATCTCGGGCAGGCCGTAGAACTCGCGCACCACGTCCCAGCCCTCTTCGGCCGTATCGACGATATGGAACAGTTTTGGATCATCGGGCGCAATAGTCCCGGCTTCCGCCAGCGCTTCGAAATTGATGACCTTGCCCCAAAACTCCGCCCCAAACAGCAGCAGCGGCACCTTGTCCATGCGCCCGGTCTGGATCAGCGTCAGCGTCTCGAAAAACTCGTCCAGCGTGCCGAAACCACCGGGGAACACCGCCACGGCCTTGGCCCGCATCAGGAAGTGGATTTTGCGCGTCGCAAAATAGTGGAAGTTAAAGCTCAGCTCCGGCGTCACGAACAGATTTGGCGCCTGTTCATGCGGCAAAACGATATTGAGCCCAATCGAGGGCGCCCCGACATCCGCCGCGCCGCGATTGCCCGCCTCCATCACGCCGGGCCCGCCACCCGTCACCACCATATATTCCTTGTAGTTCAGCGATTTGGAGGTGATCGATGCCAGCTGCGCAAAGCGCCGCGCTTCGTCGTAATAGCGCGAAGCGGCCTCAAGATTGGTCTTCTGCAATTCATTCTTGGCCGCCCAGGCGGGCTGGCCCGGTGCAGGAATCCGCGCGCCGCCAAACAGCACCACGGTCGAGCTGATGCCGCTCTCGCGCAGGCGATATTCGGTCTTTTGATATTCGAGCTGGAAGCGGATGCCGCGCGTGTCTTCAGAGGTCATGAACTCGTCGTCGGCAAAGGCGAGACGAAACGCTGCCGACTCGGTCTGGGGTGTCGACGGGGCGCGTTTGGATGCGGCCACGTCCTCGGCCGAGCTGCGCAACGATGTGGGGCGACGTTTGGCCATGCGGGGCTTCTCCAATTGCTGCTCCGAACCAGGCGCGTGCCACAATTCCGAAACTTTGCACAGGGCATAACCAGCCCGAGGCAGGGGAGCAAGGGCAGTGCGCTGGAACCGGTTCACGAGTTTGGAATCGCGCATCGATGCGGTGGCACATGTCGTGCTGGCGCGCCTGCCACGCGGCAAGGTTGCCGATGGCCTCGTCGAGTTCCTGGTCTTTGGCCTCAAGCAGGCTTGGGCGTGCCTCTTTGGCGGGCTGATGCTGGCCATGATCATCGTCACCCGCCTCTGGTGGCCCGAGGATGGGCTGGATCGCTATGACGTGTTCTTTCTCGCAGCGCTCCTCATCCAAATCCTGATGCTGGTGTTTCGGCTCGAAACCTGGAGCGAGGCCAAGGTCATCCTGATCTTCCATGTCGTCGGCACGGGCATGGAGCTGTTCAAGACTGCCGCCGGCTCATGGATTTATCCCGAAGAGGCGTTTTTCCGCATCGGCGGCGTGCCGCTTTTCTCGGGCTTCATGTATGCCTGTGTCGGCTCCTACATGGCCCGCATCCAGCGCATTTTCGACATCACCTTCACCAACTACCCGCCGGTCTGGCTGACGGTGCTGCTGGCGGCGGCCATCTACGTCAATTTCTTCAGCCACCATTTCATCTACGATTTCCGCTGGCTGCTGTTTGCCGTGGTGGCGCTGCTCTACTTCCACAGCTCCATGCATTATCGCGTGTTCCGCTTCCGCCATCGCATGCCCATGCTGCTGGCGTTTCTGCTGGTCGCGCTGTTCATCTGGATCGCCGAAAACATCGGCACCTGGTCCCGCGCCTGGATCTATCCTGATCAGGCCAATGGCTGGGCGCTGGTCAGCTGGGCAAAGCTGGGCTCGTGGTATCTGCTGATGCTGATTTCAGTGGTGTTGGTGACGCTGGTGCATCCGCCCAAAGCCTATCAGCCCGAGCCTAATGCCGCGCCAGAACCGTGATGCGAACCTGCGACACCCACCTGCCGATAATGGCAAAAATGCTCGGTGGGTCCTGATAGTCCCGCATCATGCGCTCGGCCAGACGATAGCCCTCCCGCACGATCAGGCGTTCATCAAGTGGCTGGCCGATGGATGGAACACGCATGGCAGGCTCCCGCATATGGTTGACGAAAGCTTAACGCGCCGCCGCCCCCTTCGTCGCGCCCGAAATGCTCTTATGGTTTACGCCGCAACGCGGCCGCCGTTAGGCTGTTGCAAAGGCTGAAGCTTTTAAGGTCGGGCCGAAGTCCCGATCTGCCGAGTGCCCGATGCAAAACCGCTCCATTGTCCTTGCCGTCACGCTTGCCATCGCCGCCTCACCGGCTTTCGCCAACGAAACCGGCCTGCCAGACGGCTTTGTCCATCTGCGCGACGTCGCCCCCGAAATCAGCCAGCACATCCGATATGCCGGCGAACACAATTTCGTCGGCCGCCCGATTACCGGCTATGACGCCGCCGAATGTATCCTGACCCGCGAATCCGCCGACGCGCTGGCCGCAGCGTCCGCCGATCTCGTCAGCCTCGGTCTCAACCTTCGCGTTTATGATTGCTACCGCCCCGCCCGCGCCGTCGCCGATTTCGTCGCATGGGCCAGCGATCTCGCTGATCTGACCATGCAGGCCGAATTCTATCCCCGCGTCGATAAATCCCGCCTGTTCGAGCTGGGCTATATCGCCGAGCGCTCCGGCCATAGTCGCGGCAGCACGGTGGACCTCACTATCGAAGCACTCGGCGAAATCCCACGCCTCGGCTGGCAAAGTGGCGATCCGCTCGTCGATTGCGCCTCCCCCGAGAGGTTCGATGACGGCGTTCTCGAATTCGGCACCGGCTATGATTGTTTCGACGACCGCGCCCATCACGGCGCCAGCGGCATTTCCGCCGAGGCAACCGCCAATCGCCAGCAGCTGTCCGACCTTCTCGTCCGCCATGGCTTTAAGCCCTATGCCGAAGAATGGTGGCACTACACCCTCGCCAGTGAACCGTTCCCGGACACCTATTTCGACTTCCCCATCACCAGCCCTTGACGCTTCCGACTTTAATGTAACAGAATAAGTTACATGAAATCACCTGGAGCACTCTGATGTCGTCCTTCTTCGGCGAACAAGCGGCTGCGAACTATCTCGATGGCCCCCCGCGCAAGGTGCCCGGCTATACGAGCCTGCTGCGGATGACCGCCATGTTGCTGGCCGAGCGTGCGCCCTCCGACGCGCGCGTGCTGGTGCTGGGGGCAGGGGGCGGCCTTGAGCTTAAAGCCTTTGCCGATATGCAGCCCGGCTGGAAGTTTGATGGCGTCGACCCCTCCGGCCCGATGCTTCGGCTGGCCGAAAGCACGGTCGGCGCCCACGCCAATCGCGTGCATCTGCATGAAGGCTATATCGACGCAGCGCCGGACGGGCCGTTTGATGCTGCCAGCTGCATCCTCACCCTTCATTTCGTGCCGCGTGATCAGCGTCTCGAAACGCTCACCCAGATTCGCCGCCGCCTGAAGCCGGGCGCGCCGTTTGTTGCGGCCCATATTAGTTTTCCCCAGACCGAGCCCGAGCGCTCGCTGGCCACGGCCCGTCACATCGCCTTTGGCTCCCCCGACAACACGCCGCCCGAGCAGTTGGCCATCGCCGCCCAGTCCATCGGAACAAAGCTGCCGGTTCTGGCGCCGGAGGAAGAGGAGAGGCTGCTGGCCGAAGCCGGATTTACCGGCGTCAGCCAGTTCTATGCCGCATTCAGCTTTCGCGGCTGGGTGGGTTACGCCCAATAGTGTGGTCTTCGGGTCTTGCCAAAGCCACGTTTTGTTCGCATATAGCTGTCGGGAGGTTGGCGCGGACGTGTTCCTCGCCAACCGGGTCAGGTCCGGAAGGAAGCAGCCCCAACGAGACCTTCACGGGTCGATGCCAGCCTCCTACTTCGGCCTTTTGCCCATTCAAGCTGTTTCGAGCGGCTCAAGCAGAGGCTTTCCCACCCGATGTGGTAAGAAAGCGAAATGGCTGGTCCCGATTCCCCTTCGTCGCCCTATCTCGTTCTCGCCCGTAAGTATCGGCCGCGCGACTTCACCACGCTTGTCGGCCAGGATGCGATGGTCCAGACGCTGGGCAATGCCTTTGCGCAGAACCGCATCCACCACGCTTTCATTCTGACGGGCGTTCGCGGCGTCGGCAAAACCACCACGGCCCGTATTCTGGCCCGCGCCTTCAACTATGAAGACGCGACCGGTCCCCACCCCACGCTTGATCTGAGCGTCGAGGGCGAACACTGCCGCGCCATCATCGAAGGCCGCCATGTCGACGTCATCGAGATGGACGCCGCCAGCAATACCGGCATCAACGACATCCGCGAAATCATCGACTCGGTGAAATACGCGCCGTCGTCCGCGCCCTACAAAGTCTACGTCATCGACGAAGTGCACATGCTCTCGACGGCGGCCTTTAACGGCCTGCTCAAAACGCTCGAAGAGCCGCCGCCCTATGTGAAGTTCATTTTCGCCACCACCGAAATCCGCAAGGTGCCGGTGACGATCCTCAGCCGCTGCATGCGCTTCGACCTGCGCCGCATCACGCCCGAGATCATGACAGCCTATCTCGAATCGATCCTGGGGCAGGAGGGGATAACCTTCGAACCCGAGGCGCTGGCGATGATCGTCCGCGCCGGCGAAGGCTCGGCCCGCGATAACCTCAGCCTGCTCGATCAAGCCATCGCCCACGGCAATGGCACGGTGACCGCGGCCACCGTCAAAGCCATGCTCGGCCTCGGCGACCGCGCCCGCATCATCGACCTGTTCGAAGAACTGATGGGCGGCCAGATCGGTCAGGCCATCGACACCATGCGCTCGCTCTACGACATGGGCGCCGATCCCCAGACACTGGTCGCCGACCTCGCCGATTTCACCCATCTGGTGACCCGCATCAAGGTCGTGCCCGCCGCTGCCGATGACGTTTCGCTCACCCCCGACGAGCGCAAGCGCGGTGCCGAACTCGCCGGCAAGCTGCCGATGCGCGCACTGACCCGCGCCTGGCAAATTCTGTTCAAGGGCCACGACGAAGTCGCCCGCGCCAACAATGCATTACAGGCCGCCGAAATGGCGCTGATCCGGCTGGCCTATGCCGCCGACCTGCCCAGCCCTGACGATCTGATCGCCAGGCTCTCCAATCAGCCGGCTCCCGCGCCAAGCCTGCCGCCTGCCGCGCCCATGTCGCGCGGCCCATCGGGCGGTGGCGGCGGTGGTGGTGGTCCCTCGGCGATGCGGGTCGAAGCCCCGCGTCCGGTCGATGCCGTCGCCCAGCCTGCCGTGCCGCCACCTGCCATGGCGACCGTCGCCAGCTATAAAGAACTCATTGCGCTGGCCACGGCCAAGCGCGACGTGCTGGTCAAGCTGGCCCTCGAAGGCCAGATGCGCCCGATTTCCTTTGAGCAGGGCCGTATCGAAGTTGCCCTCACCGAAGGCGCCGATCCTGGCATGATCGCGACGCTCTCCGCGCGCCTCCAGCTCTGGACTGGCGAGCGTTGGTTGGTCATGGTCTCGACCAAGCCGCCTGAGGGTCTCACCATCCGGCAGGAGACCGCCCAGCGCCGCGAGGCAGCCCATGCGGCCGCCCACGAAGATCCGCTGGTCAAAGCCATTCTCGATACATTCCCCGGTGCCAAGGTCGTCAATGTGACGGTGCGCGATGACGCAACCGCCACCGCGCCTGAAAATCCACCGCCCCCACCCGAAGAGGACGACGAATGAAAGACATCATGGGTATGATGAAGGCCGCCAGCGAGATGAAAGGCAAGATGGAGGCCATGCAGGCCGAGCTTGCCAATCTGGTCGTCGAAGGCCGTTCCGGCGGCGGCATGGTCACCGTGTCGCTCAGCGGCAAGGGCGAGCTCAAGGGTCTCAAGATCGACCCATCGCTGTTCAAGGAAGATGACGTCGAGGTCCTCGAAGATCTCATCATCGCTGCTCACGCCGATGCCAAGGCAAAAGCCGAAGCCGAGACCCAGGCCAAGATGTCCGAAGTCACCGCCGGCCTGCCGCTGCCTCCCGGCATGAAGCTGCCGTTCTAAAAAAACCGCACGTTTCTGCGTCAACGCTAACAATGTGCTAGCCAATTCAGCCTTGAGTTAACGAGAAAATGGCTTCCGGCGGACCCGAAATCGAACAGCTGATCCAGCTCATGGCCCGCCTTCCAGGCTTTGGCCCGCGCTCGGCTCGCCGTGCCGTTCTGCAGCTGATCAAGAAAAAAGAACAGCTGATGATCCCGCTCTCGGCGGCCCTCGACCGGGCCGTCGTCGCCGTCAAAAGCTGCGAAATCTGCGGCAATGTCGATACCATCAGCCCCTGCTCGATCTGCTCGGACCCGCGCCGCGCGGAGTCTGGAATGCTGATCGTCGTCGAAGACGTCGCCGACTTATGGGCACTCGAGCGCGCTGGCGTCGGCGCGGTAAAATACCATGTTCTGGGCGGGGTTCTGTCCCCCCTCGATGGCGTCGGCCCCGATGATATCACCATCGAGGCCCTGCTTGCCCGCGCCCCCGATTTCACCGAAATCGTCCTCGCCGTAAACGCCACCGTCGAGGGCCAGACCACGGCGCATTACATCACCGACCGCCTCGCCGGCTCCGGCATCAAGATCACCCGCCTCGCCCACGGTGTCCCCGTGGGCGGCGAGCTTGATTACCTTGATGAAGGTACGCTCAGCCAGGCATTGCGCGCCCGCACCAATATCTAGTGGAAGTCCCGGTCCGGCCGGAACTCATCGCTCCCCTCCCAGGGCTTCTCCTCGGGGTCCTCATCCCCTTCAATAGCCTCGCGGGCCTCTTCATCGTCGGGGGATAAAGCATCGAGCCGGTCGGCCGGATCGTTGTCAAAGCTCGTGCCCAGCCCCGCATAATCTTCGCTGTCTTCGTCATTGGCAATGCTGGCGCTGAGCTCGTCTATGGCCCGATCCAGTTCGTCCAGCATGGCCGCCGGGTCCTGATCGCCCCAATCACCGCTCTCGCGAATGCTCGATTCATCGCGCAATTCCCGCAAGCGCGCCAGGCGCTCGGCGGCTGGCCGATTATCGCCATAGAGCAGGTCCTCTATCTCGCTCTGGCTGTAAGGCTGAGCAATTCCGGGCTGGTCGGCATTATCGAAATTGGTTTGCTGCGGCACCATGGTGCCGCGATGGTCGTGATGCTGTGCCATTCTCGTCTCCCGTGCTTGGTGTGTTTCACCACAACGCAGTTCGCGCCGGAGGGTTCGATAAGCGTCCATTTCGTGATCGGTATCGAACATGTGTCCGATGCCCGCCTTGCCGTGATTTTCTAGAATTCGGCACCAAACCCGCAAACTCGGACGGATCACACCATGGCGAGAACTGCAATCAACGGCACCAATGGCAAGGACACCATTGATGTTCGCCACGGCAACAATGACGTTCGCGCGCTCGGTGGCAACGACATTGTCCGGCTGCTGAGCGCCGGGGATACTGGCGGGAATAATTTCGTCGATGCCGGCAGCGGCAACGACACTGTGATCAACCACTTCGAAGGTGGCAACGAAATCCTGCTCGGCAGCGGCAATGATATCTATGTGAACTTCGGCTTCAATTTTGGTGTCGGGGACATCGTTCGCGCTGGTGCCGGCAATGACCAAATAGGGGTGGAGACCCGCGCCAGCCAGTATTTTGGCGACAGCGGCAATGATCTGTTTGAGTCGATTGGTTTCAGCAACACATTCAATGGCGGCAGTGGCAGCGATACCATCAGCTACGTACCACGCAGCGACGAAACCACATCCATCGGCCGCACTGGGGTTGACGTCCGCCTCAACGAGGGAAAGGCCTTTACCGGCAACGCCACCTTCGAAACCTTGATCAGCATCGAAAATGTCCGCGGCAGCAACAATGCCGACACTATCGTTGGCAACGACGTCGCCAATCTGCTCGAAGGCTTCGGCGGCAACGATCTGATCGCCGGTTTGGGCGGTAACGACATTCTCAAGGGCGGCGCCGGCAATGACGAATTGCAGGGTGGTGCCGGCAATGATCGGCTGCACGGGGGCTCTGGCAATGACCGACTTTTTGGCGAGGACGGGAACGACAAACTGTTTGGGGACAGCGGTAGTGACAAGCTGTTCGGCGAGGCTGGTAACGACACGATGGAAGGTGGCAGCGGCAACGATCTGTTGCAGGGCGGTTCTGGCACCGATGTGATTTCAGGCGATGACGGCAACGACGACCTCAAAGGCGACAGTGGCAACGACACTCTAAACGGCGGGGCCGGAAACGATAAACTCAACGGTGGAAGCGGGAACGACAAACTACGTGGCGGTGAGGGCAAGGACACCTTGACCGGCGGCAGTGGTGACGATCGCTTTGTATTCAAATCAGTCGCCGAGATCTCGCAGACAGCAACCTCCAGCAAACGCGACGTCATCACTGACTTCGTTCGGGGCTCCGACAAAATCGATTTTTCGGCCATCGACGCAAATACCAAAGTGTCCGGCAATCAGGCCTTCACGCTGCGCAGTGGCGAGCAGAGCGGGTTTACCGGTGCCGCCGGCCAGCTTTACTGGGACAAGATCGGCTCGGGTGACACGGCTCGCACCATCATCTCGGGCGACCGCGATGGGGATAAAATTGCGGACTTCCAGCTTGAACTCATCGGCCATTTCAATCTGACTGGTAGCGATTTCATCCTTTAGAGGAAAAGCTCATTCCCCGGCCAGCCGCTGCGGCTCCTCGAAATCCATCGCGTCGATCCGCTCGCCGCGCCGCGCGATCTTGCCGGTCGAGGTGAGGATATTGCCGATGTCGGCACTGGCCTGGGTGAAGTGGGTCTGTAACTTATTCACGCGATCATCCAGCCGTGTAATATCGGCGAGCAGTTCGCGGACTTCCTTTTGGATCAAGTGGGCCTGTTCACGCATCCGCACATCGCGCAGCAGAGCCTGAATGACCTGGATCGACAGCATGAGCAGCGCGGGCGACACGATCACCACCCGCGCCCGCGATGCCTTTTGCACGACGTCTTCGAAATGCTCGTGCAGGTCGGCAAAGATCGATTCCGAGGGCACGAACATAAAGGCCGTGTCCTGCGTTTCGCCGGGGATCAGGTACTTGTCCGAGATGGCTTTGACATGCACGCCCACATCAGAGCGAAAGCCCGCCTGCGCCTGCCGCAACTCATCGGGATTGCTCGCCGCGCTGATCCGCTGCCAGCTTTCGAGCGGAAATTTCGCGTCGATCACCAACGTCGGCGCCTCATTGGGCATCATGATCAGGCAGTCCGGGCGATAGCCGTTCGATAGCATCGACTGGAACGAATAGCCGTTCGGCGCCAGCCCATCGGCAATGATCGCCTCCATCCGCCCCTGCCCAAACGCCCCGCGCGTCTGCTTGTTGGATAGGATCGACTGCAGCGACACGATCTCGCCCGACAGCGAGGTCATGGTCGATTGCGCCCGGTCGATCACCGCCAGCCGCTCATGCAGCTTGTTGAGCCCCTCGTCGGTCTTGGCACGCGTTTCCTGCAGAGCCTGCCCGACACGCTGGCTGGTCGAATCAAGCCGCTCATTGACCAGCCGCGCCAGATCAGACGTTCGCGAGCCGAAAATCTCCGACATCGTCTGCATGCGGCCGGTCATTTCCGACTGCACCTGCATCATGCCCGCGAGATGACGCTCCATCTCGGCCGAACGTACCAGCGCTTCATGGGCTTCGTCAGCCCGTTCGCGCCCGGTGCGGGCCTGCGCCACCAGCATCACCACCAGCAGCACGCCGACCAGCGCCAGTCCGCCCGCAATGGCGGTCGCCAGGGTTATCGAAGCGTCGCCGAGGATAAAGAGCACATTGTCCATGCCTCCTTGTTACGCCGATTCGGGTGTTCGCGGAATGTTCCCATTTATACCCAGCAAGAGTTGACCGCGGCGCGTCAAATACCATATCGAGAGGCAACTCCCTTTCTGCCGGACCTTTGCCATGGCTGTACGCCCCATTCTCGTCATTCCCGATGCCCGCTTGCGCGCTGTTGCCGATCCGATCATCGAGGTCGACGACGAAATCAAGACGCTGGCCAAGGACATGCTCGACACAATGTATGACGCGCCCGGCATCGGCCTTGCCGCGCCACAGATCGGCGTAATGAAGCGCATCGTCGTCATGGACCTTGCTGCCGAAGGCGAAACGCCTGAGCCAATGGTGCTGATCAATCCCGAAATCACACATTTTGGCGAACAGATGCAGGTCACCGAAGAAGGGTGCCTGTCGATCCCCGAGCTCTATTACGAAGTCGAGCGGCCCAATGAGGTTACGGTGAAATACACCGATCTCGATGGCAACGAAGTCGTCAAGGAAGCCGAAGGCAAGCTCGCCGTCTGCATCCAGCACGAACTCGATCACCTCGATGGCGTGCTCTATATCGACTATCTCAGCCGCCTCAAGCGCGACCGCGTCATCAAGAAGTTCGACAAACAAGCCAAGCGCGCCGCTGGTTAACGCACCTGTTCTTCTCCCCATTGGGGAGAAGGTGGCGCGCAGCGCCGGATGAGGGTGAGGGGTGAAATAGTCCCCCTCATCCGTCTCGCCCTCCGGGCGATCCACCCTCTCCCCGATGGGGAGAGGAACAAGAGAAAGCCCAACATATGCGCGTCGTTTTCATGGGCACGCCGGATTTTTCCGTTCCAACGCTGACCGAGATCGTTTCCTCCGGCCATGAGGTCGTCGCGGTTTATACCCGCGCGCCAAAACCAGCCGGTCGTGGACAGGAAGAGCGCAAATCGCCGGTACATCTGGCCGCTGAAGGCTTTGGCATTCCGGTTTATACCCCGCGTTCGCTCAAGGGCGAGGCCGAGCAGATCATCTTTGCCAGCCATCAGGCCGAAGTCGCCATCGTCGTCGCCTATGGTCTGTTGCTGCCCAAGCCGGTGCTCGATGCGCCCGAATATGGTTGCCTGAACCTGCATGGTTCGCTCCTGCCACGCTGGCGCGGCGCGGCGCCCATCCAGCGCGCCGTCATGGCCGGCGATAGCCAGACGGGCGTCATGGTCATGCAGATGGATGAAGGGCTCGATACCGGCCCGGTCGCCGTTGGCGAAGTTATCCCGCTTGGCCCCGATACCACCGCCGGTGAATTGCACGATACTATGATGCGCGTTGGTGCCGATTTGATGGGCCGGGCACTGGCGGCCCTTGAACGCGGCAGCCTCGATTTCAAACCGCAGCCCGACGAGGGCGCGCTCTACGCCAAGAAGATCGAAAAGGCCGAAGCGCGTATCGACTGGTCGCTGCCCGCGGCTGAGGTGCACAACCACATTCGTGGCCTTTCACCATTTCCCGGCGCGTGGTTCGAGCTTGACCTCGGCGGCAAGCCTGTGCGCGTCAAGGCGCTGCGCTCAACCATCGGTCAGGGCAACGGCGCTCCCGGCACGCTGCTCGATAATCTCACCATCGCCTGCGGCACCGGCTCCGTCCGCCTCACCCAGGTGCAGCGCGAAGGCAAGGGCGCCATGGATGCCGCGACGTTCCTGCGCGGAGCCGGGGCCCTGCCGCCGACAGTCCGTTAAATGCACCGCTACAAACTCACCATCGAATATGACGGTACGCCTTTCTCAGGCTGGCAGCGCCAGACCGAGCGGCCCAGCGTGCAGCAGGCGCTCGAAGAGGCGATCTTTGCCATGTCCGGCGAGCGGGTGAACACCCAGGCAGCCGGCCGCACCGACGCGGGCGTGCATGGTCTGGGGCAGGTGGCACATTTTGATCTCTCGAAAGCCTGGGACCCGTTCCGCATCCGGGAAGCGCTGAACTATCACCTGCGTCCCGATCCGGTTGCCGTCATTTTGGCCGAGGCGGTCGACGAAAGCTTCGAGGCTCGCTTTTCGGCCAAGGCGCGCCATTACGAGTATCGCGTCCTTAATCGCCGCGCCCCTCCAGTCATCGAGCGCAATCATGTCTGGCACCTGCCCATGCCGCTTGACGCCGACGCGATGGATCATGCCGCCGGGCTGATCCTCGGCTCGCACGATTTCACGACGTTTCGCTCGTCGGAATGTCAGGCCAACTCACCGATCCGCACGCTCGATGCTTTCGCCGTGCGGCGCGAGCTGGAACACATCGTCATCACCGCCAGCGCCCGCAGCTTCCTACATCATCAGGTGCGTTCGATGGTGGGCTCGCTCAAAATGGTGGGTGAGGGCAAGTGGCGGCCCGCCGATTTCCGGGCTGCGCTCGACGCCAGGGATCGCCGCCGTTGCGGCGCCATGGCGCCGTCATCGGGGCTTTATCTGACGCGGGTCGACTACTAGACCGCCGGAACCGGCGGTCCGATCAGCACGGCAACGATAGCCAGCGCAAAGAACACGCCCACGGCCTGCGACACGAACAGAATGCCGATCTGTAGCGGCGTCAGCGTCACGATGAAGCGGCCGATATTGACGAAGGTCGCCAGCGCCAGAATAACCACCAGCACCAGGATCAGAATGCCCAGCGGCCCGAGGAATGTCGAGAGGGTCAGCAGTACCGCCGAGGCCAGCGTGACCCAGTTGGACGCCACCAGATAGGGGATAAACCCGTCATGCCGTCCCATCTGGCGCAACGCCAGATAAGCGGTCGCGGCCTGCGCCACAAACAGCACGCCATTGACGATTATCGACTGCGTCGCAGAGCCGGGAGGCAGCGGAACGCCGGCCAGCAAGGGCCCAAAACCGGCGAGACCAACGGCAATCACCGTCGCGATCAGGCTGCCGATCAGGCCGCGCTGGCTGAAATCGAAATAGGATGGCGCCTGACGGTTCCCCACCAGAAGAGCAATACAGCCACGAGTGGCCGCCATCAGTTCATCGAAGAATGTCGCGGTAGATTTGGCCAAGGGCTTTTGTCTCGATGGTCAGGTGGGCGGCAGGGCGGAAGCGTTGGTCACGATGTAGAGTGCCTGGGGCAATCCGACAAGCAGTACCACGGTCAAAACCGCGAAACCGATGGCATTGGGCAGCGGCCAACTCGCTGCCATGCGGCCAAGCTGGACCATCGGATAGAGCAGGGCAATCGTCAGTAGTAACACAACGATGGGAAATGCCATGTTGAGCAGCGACCCGACAGCCAGATATCCAACCAGCAGATAAATGGCCGGAATCAGCACATCGAGATTGCGGATCTTGGTCTTTAAGATCGCGGCAGTGACGCGCATGCCGATGATGACGGCGATGATCCAGATGCTCTGGGCCAGCAGCGCGTCGATGATCGCCAACCCGCCCGGCATGCCCTGATAGGACGAAGCCAAGGCTATCGCGAGAAACGCAGCGAACAGGAAGATGACAAGGCTGGTCGCCAGCCCCGGCCATGTCAGTTTGAAATGCTCTCGCCAGCTGTCGTCGCCGCGCAGGATCATCACCCAGCCGATCACCGCATTGCTCAGCGCGCCCCAGAGCTTCATGCCGTCGCTCCAAAAAAGCGGACCATAAAGCTGCGATAGATCTCGGTCAGCCCAGTGAGGTCCGAGATGGCGATATGCTCGTCCGCCTTGTGCATGGATGGGCCCACAAGGCCACATTCGACCACCGGGCCGTATTGCGCGATAAAGCGGGCATCGGAGGTGCCGCCGCCGGTCGATAGCGCTGGGCGGTGCCCTGCAACCTCGGCAATGGCATCGGTCAGCGTGTCCACATCGCCGCTCAGCGGCGACAGGAACGACCGCGATGGCTTGCCGGCAACGGCGAACGCCACTGAGGCGCCCGCAGCATCGACCGTTGCGATGCGGCCGCGCACCCAGTCAGCCAGCGTCTCGGGCGTCCAGAGATCGTTGTAGCGGACGTTGAAGCGAATGGTGCCGGCCGAGGGGATGACGTTGGATACGGCATTGCCCACGTCGATCGACGTCACTTCCAGATTTGTCGCCGGAAAATGCTCGGTGCCATCGTCGATCTTGGTATCGAGCGCGGTCACGATCCGGGCCAGCACGGGCAGGGGATTATTGGCCCGCTCTGGATAGGCGACATGCCCCTGCGTGCCGGTCACCGTAATGGTGCCCGACAGCGAGCCGCGCCGCCCGATCTTGATGCTGTCACCCAACAGCGCCGACGAACTTGGCTCGCCGACGATGGCAAAGTCGAACCGATGCTGCTGCGCCTCGGCCCAGACCATCAGCTTGTCGGTGCCATTGATGGCGTCGGCTTCTTCGTCATTGGTGATGGCCAGCATGACGGTGCCGGCATCGGCCGGAACGGCAGCGGCCGCCGCAACGAATGCTGCAATGCCGGACTTCATGTCGGCCGCGCCGCGCCCATAGAGCGTGCCATCGGCCTCGCGCGGCTCGAACGGGTCCGAAGTCCAGAGGGCGTGATCACCCGGTGGCACCACGTCGGTATGGCCGGCAAACAGCAACCGCCGTCCGCCTGCGCCGCGAATGGCAAAGAGGTTGTCGACCGGATAGGACCCATCGCCCTCAAAGCGCAGCCGCGTCACCGCAAAGCCGATAGCGCTGAGCGCTTCATCGAGCACATCGAGGGCTCCTGCCTCCTCGGGCGTCACCGAGGGGCAGGCGATCAGGCGCTTGAGTAGGCGGACGGGATCGTCCGGTCGTTCAACAGTCACAGGCAATCCCGTCCTTGTTCATTCATGCTGCAACGGCGTAGCCGAGCGGATCGGCGCCGTATGCATTGGTACCATTTGTGCCGCGCAAAAAGCCAAGCACGACAAAGAGATAGATCGCGAAGATGCCAAGCGCGAAGGCGACGGGGGCAAACCAGAACGCCAACTGAGGGGGCATAACCACGCCCGACTCCAACGTTGCAAAGGTCATTGTCAGTCCTGTCACCTGCAACAACAGCGAAAGCAGAGTGATCCCCACATAGATCAGCACGTCCTTGCCGGCGCTGCCACGATCATGCCGGCGCTTCAGCGACAGGCAATAGGCCGGATAGGCGAGGATCGCGAAGATGACCAGATTGCCCCAGGCGCTATTGCGGATCGACGCATTGGCAAAGGCGGCCATTGTTTCGGCATTGGCGGTGGGATCGAACTGCGCCGCGCCCGAAAATGCACTGAGCCCGACGAAGGACAGGATGACGCTGAGCACGATGCTGGCGACGATAAGGCCCAGAGTGCCCAGCCACCATTGCTTGCGCGAAATACGGCCGTCAGAATTGGTGTAGAGAGCCTTCAGAGTGTCCATGGATTTCCCCCTCGGAAAATGAACGCGTCGGGACCCATCCAACGCGTCCATACCTTAGGTGAATCGCAAGAAACCCGCCAGTCCGGCTTAGTCGCGCAGCAGGTCGTTGATGCCGGTCTTGGAACGGGTCTGTGCGTCCACGGTCTTGACGATCACGGCGCAGTAAAGGTTGGGGCCGGGCGTGCCATCTGGCAGCGGCTTGCCGGGCAGCGAGCCCGAGACGACCACAGAGTAGGGTGGCACCTTGCCAATGTGGATTTCGCCAGTGCTGCGGTCGACGATCTTGGTCGATGCGCCGATGAACACGCCCATCGAAATCACGGCGCCTTCGCCGACGACAACGCCTTCGACAACTTCCGAACGCGCGCCGATGAAGCAGTTGTCCTCGATGATGACGGGACCGGCCTGCAGTGGCTCCAGCACGCCGCCAATGCCGACGCCGCCCGAGATATGCACGTTCTTGCCGATCTGTGCGCAGGAGCCGACGGTGACCCAGGTGTCGACCATCGTGCCTTCATCGACATAGGCGCCGACATTGACAAAGCTTGGCATCAAAATGACGTTCTTGGCGATATAGGCCGGGCTGCGCACCACGGCGCCGGGAACGGCGCGGAAGCCAGCGGCGCGGAATTCGCTCTCGCCCCAGCCTTCAAACTTGGTGTCGACCTTGTCCCAATAGTGCGAGCCACCGGGTGCGCCTTCGATCAGCTTGTTGTCGTTGAGGCGGAAGTTCAACAGCACGGCTTTCTTCAGCCACTGATTGACCTGCCACGCGCCGTCAACCTTTTCGGCCACGCGGGCTGCGCCGGTATCGAGCAGACGCAGCGCCGTTTCCACGGCATCACGCACTTCCCCTTTGGTGTCAAAACGGATCTCGGAACGCGCCTCGAAGGCGGCATCAATGGTCTTGGCGAGATCGGCGTGAGACATGGCTGTTTCCTTGGATGAATTCGAGCGGACCATAGCCTCGAGCGCCAGCGTGTCAATCGCCCGCAATAACGTAGCCGCTCAACACCAGTCGTCTTAGACGGATTGCGGTGATGCACGCCCCTCAAATCCTCTGGCGCGCGATTTGGCATCGCCGTAAGCTTGCATGGATTTGGAGGGGTGCCATGTCAGAGAAATTCGATGCAATTGTCATAGGGGCTGGTCAATCCGGCCCCTTTCTTGCGGCCCGTCTGGCCGAAGCCGGGCGCAAGGTCGCCGTCATCGAGCGCCAACACATTGGCGGCACCTGCGTCAACGATGGCTGCACCCCAACCAAGACGCTCGTCGCCAGTGCCCGCGCCGCCTGGTCCGCCCGCCATGCCGCCGATTTCGGTGTGACCATCAAGGGCCAGATCAGCGTCGATATGAAGGCGGTCAAGGCGCGCAAGGATCGCGTCGTCAACGCTTCCGTCAAAAGCCTCACCGACTGGTTGGGCGGCCTCAAGACGCTTGAATACATCAAGGGCACCGGCAGCTTTATTTCACCTACCGAAGTGACAGTCGGCAAACGCACCCTGACCGCGCCCGAGATTTTCATCAATTCCGGCGCAACGGCCACGATCCCCGATTGGCCGGGGCTCAAAAGCGTGCCCTATCTGACCAATACCTCGATGATGAATGTCGATACGCTGCCGAGCCATCTCATCATTGCCGGCGCCAGCTATATCGGCCTCGAATTTGCGCAGATGTACGCCCGCTTCGGCGCCAAGGTCACGGTCATCGAACGCGGCCCGCGCCCGGCCTCGCGCGAAGACGAGGATATCTCGGCCGCCATTCGTGCCATTCTCGAAGCCGAAGGCGTCACCTTCTTTTTCGATAGCACTATCGAAGCGGTGGCCAAGGCCGGGCATGGCGTGCTTCTGTCGATCCGGCGCGGCGAACGCCTCGCGTCCGTGGAAGGCTCGCACCTCCTGGTGGCGCTGGGTCGCACGCCCAACAGCGCCGACCTCAACCTGGCCGCTGCCGGGATCAAAACCGACGAACGCGGCTACATCCCGGTCGACGATCACCTCCGCACCGAGGTCAAAGGCATCTGGGCCATGGGCGACGTCAACGGTCGCGGCGCCTTCACCCACACGTCCTACAATGACTTCGAAATCGTGGCTGACAATGTCATCGACGGCGGCAAGCGCTCTATAGCCGGACGCGTGCCGGTCTATGGACTGTTCATCGACCCGCCGCTGGGCCGCATCGGGATGAGCGAAACCGAAGTCCGCAAGTCGGGCAAGAGGGCATTGATGGGCGTCATGTCGATGGCCAAGGTCGCTCGTGCCAGAGAGCGCGGTGAAACGCAGGGCCTGATGAAAGTTCTGGTCGACGCCGAGTCCAAGAAAATCCTCGGCGCCGCCCTTTTGGGTATTGGGGGCGATGAAGTGGTGCATTCCCTGCTGCAACTGATGGTGGCGGGCACGCCCTACACCACCATGATGCACACGGTGCACATTCACCCGACCGTCAGCGAATTGATCCCGACCTTGCTGGCCGATCTCAAGCCGCTGACCTGATCGCGCTTAAAGATCGCGCGAGGTGATGAAGTCCCTCTCGACCGAAAGGCCGTGCCACTCGTTGGGAATTTCATTGTCAAAGATCAGCGTGTAGGGACCCTTGTAGCCGGCTTCTTCCGCCAGCGTTACACAAGCGCCGTAGTCGGCTTCATCCAAATCGCCATCGACAAAATTCGCCCGTGCGTGGCAAAGCTCTGCCCGGCTGAAGATCGACTTGAGGTCGCTGTATTTTTCCGGCCCGCTCCAGTTGCCGAAATCGCCCAGCAGGCCAACACGGCCTTCCAGCCGGTCGAGCAAGTAGTGGACGTGGGCAGGTTCGGACAGCAGTTCGAACCAGTTCTCGGTCACCAGCCGCACCGACGATCCGGCATTTCCGGCCGCCAACTCGTTGAGCGCTCGTGCAGAGCGGTCCAGCGTTTCGCTGGTCGGCTTCTGCTTGCCGGCGATAACGCGCGCCTTTTCAGCGCCCAGCTCGTTGGCCACTTCGATCCAACCGGCGATCCATTTCTGGTCACGCAGGCCATGCACGGGGTCGGTTATGTCGCCCGCATCGATCAGCAGCGTCTGCAGTTTCACGTCGGCGATCTTGAGCTGGTCGCGCAACTCGCCGAGATAAACCGGATCACGGCTGCGCAGGTGAAACGACACGATTTCGAGCCTGTTATAGCCGTGATTGGCCAGCACTGAAGGCAGCCCGAGCAGCGACTCCTCGCCCTCACCATACGTCTCGGTCATCGGACCGATCTCGTTGGTCGTCAGATCATGCGGATAGACGGCTCCAAGCAGTCGGTGCAGCGACCAGGTTGAGACGGCGATACGGTCGGCACTGATCTGAGGCATGGCTGCTTCCTTGTATTTATGGTGCTGGGATAACGCCGAAGCGGGTGAAAGTATCCGTTCAGACTGGCAAACAATCAGACCTTGTAGAAATGCTCCGCGTTGCGGTGGAACAGCTTGGCCTGCTCGTCTTCGCTGGCATCCTTGACGATGTGCCTGATGGCCTTGACCCAATCGGTCAGCGTGCCGCGGGTCACCGTCGCCACGGGATGATCCGAACCCCAGACCACGCGATCCCAGCCAAAGCTTTCGATCACATGCTCCACGTAAGGGCGTAGGGTTTCGGCCGTCCAGCCGGGATTGCAGTGATTGACGATGCCGGAAATCTTGCCGACCACGTTCTGGTTCTTGGCGATTTCCTTAAGGCTCGCCCGCCATGGATCGAGCCCCAGACCATTGATGTCGGGATTGCCGCAATGGTCGAGAATGAAGGTCACGTCCGGCGCCTTCTGTGCCAGATCAACGCCCAGATGCAGCTGGTCAGCGCGCAGGCAGAGATCAAAGCTCAGGTCGTAATCGGGCAGGTGGCGCAGGTTTTCGACAAACAGGTCTGACTGACTGAGATCGTCGGGTGACTCGTGCAAAATGCGCCGCACACCTTTGATATGCGCATGCTCGCTCAGGCGCTCGATCTGGTCGACGAAATTCATGTGTTCCGGGCGGCAGGCGGCAATCGCGCCGGCAATACGCGGTAGGCCGAGCACGAATTCGGTTTCGCCGACAATGTCTGCCTCGGCGACGTCGACTTCCATATGCAGCGCCGACTCGATCCCCAGCGGCACCGCCTCGGCAAAATAGCTCTCAAGGCTCCATGGCTTGTTGAGCGCGGGCGCATTGGCCAGCCACGGATAGGTGAAGCAATCAGGATAGATCAGGTGCAGATGGGTATCGAGAAGACGCATGAACTATCCTTTGGAACGTTGAGAAATCTCGCGCCCGGCATCGCGCAGCATCTCAAGAGCGCGCTGCATGTCTGGCGCGTCGTATTTGTCCAGTCGTTGCGTGTAAGGGCAAGTGATAACCGCAAGCACACTGCCCATTGGCCCAAAGATTGGCACCGTCAGGTTGAACACGCCGCTGACCTGGGCGCTGGGCATGGTCTCGTAGCCCTGCTCACGAATGCTGACGAGCCGAGCCTCCAACCCCTTGGGCATTTTTTCGGGACCGTCCAGACCTTGTTCTTCCAGCATCAGCTTGCGTTCCTCGGGCGAGGCGAAGGCCAGGAACACATGGCCTGAACCGGTATTGACCAGACTGATGCGGGAGCCGATGCGAATCGAGACGTTCCAGTAGCCGGGACTGTCGAACTGGGCGATGACGACCAAAAGATTTCGATCCTGCACCACCAGATGCACCGCCTGCTCCGCTCGTAACGCAAAGCCGCGCAGCACGGGCGTCGCCTGGCTGACCAGTCGGTGCAGCGGCGGCCGCTGATGCGCCAGCTCGAACAGCTTGAGCGTCACCTCATAACGATCCTCGCTGGTGCGGCGCACATAGTCGCGGCGCACTAGCCGGTCGAGCATGCGGTAAATTTCATTGGGCGAGCGGTCGAGCGCCTTGGCAATCTCGGCTTGGCTCAGCCCATCCGCAGTGGCTGCCAGCAGCTCGAGAATGTCGAGCCCCTTGTCCAGCGCCGGCGCGCGGTAGCGGTCTTCGGGTTCCTCTCCCATTCGTCACTTCGCCTCCCCACGTTTTCGTGTGCACTATGGCTTGGCACGGTTGGTCCTTGCCAGCTTGTTTCATTTATGAATAGATTGTTCGTATGCGCATCGCAAGAATGTGCTGGGAGGACTTTCGATCAATGCCGCTTATCCCCGCCAGCTCGGCGCATGATGACGTGCAGCCGCTTGTCGAGATGCAGGATATCGACAAGTCGTTTCCAGGCGTTCGGGCGCTGTCGAAGGCCCGTTTCGATCTGCGCCCCGGTGAGGTTCATGCCCTGATGGGGGAGAACGGCGCGGGCAAGTCGACGCTGATGAAAATTTTGGCGGGCGTCTACACGCGGGATGCTGGCGAGGTCCGTCTCGATGGTCAGCCGGTGGAGATCACCAGCCCGCGCCAGGCCCAGGATATGGGGATCGGCATCATCCATCAGGAACTGGCGCTGATGCGCGACCTGACGGCGGCGCAGAACATTTTCATCGGCCGCGAACCGCGTCGGGCCTTCTGGCTCGATGAGCGCGAGCTCAATCGCCGGGCGCAGACGATCTTTGACTCGATGAACCTCAAGCTCGACCCGACGGTAAAGGTGGAAACCCTGACCATTGCCCGCCAGCAGATGGTCGAGATCGCCAAGGCGCTGAGCTACAAGTCGCGGGTGCTCATCATGGATGAGCCGACGGCTGCGCTCAACGATGCCGAGATTGCCGAACTGTTCGCCATCATCAATCGGCTCAAGGCCGAAGGCGTTGGCATCGTCTACATCTCGCACAAGATGGACGAGATCAAACGCATCTCGGACCGCGTCACCATCATGCGCGATGGCGAGTTTGTCGGGACAGTGCCGGCGGCGGAAACCTCCATCGAGACCATCATTTCGATGATGGTGGGGCGGACCCTCAGCAATGAAAAGCCGGTGTTCCCCAACACCTCGGCGGCGCCGGTGGCGCTCGAAGTGCGCAACCTCAACCGTGGCCGCGAAATCCGCGATGTCAGCTTTTCGGTGCGCAAAGGCGAGATCCTCGGCTTTGCCGGACTGATGGGGGCAGGGCGCACCGAAGTCGCCCGCGCCATCTTTGGCGCCGATCGACGCGAGGGCGGCGAGATCTGGGTCAATGGCAACCGCGTCGGCATCTCTTCGCCGCAGGATGCCGTGCGGGCCGGCATTGGTTATCTGTCCGAAGACCGCAAGAATTTCGGCCTCGCGACCGGGTTGGATGTCCGCAACAATATCGCGCTGCCCAGCCTGTCGCGGTTCACAGGGATTGGTGGCGTGCTCAATGATGGCGCCATCCACGACACCGCCGTCCAATACATCAAGCAGCTGGCCATCAAGACGCCAAGCGATGCGCAGGAAGCCCGGCTGCTGTCGGGCGGCAATCAGCAAAAGGTGGTCATTGCCAAATGGCTGCTGCGCGATTGCGATATCCTGATCTTTGACGAACCCACCCGCGGCATCGATGTCGGCGCCAAGTCAGAAATCTACAAACTGCTCAATGCACTGGCCGCCGAGGGCAAGGCGATCATCATGATCTCCTCGGAACTCCCGGAAGTGCTGCGCTTGTCGCACCGGATCGCCGTGATGTGCGAAGGGCGCCTGACCGGCACACTGCCCGGCGGCGCCTCGCAGGAAGAGATCATGCGGCTGGCCACCCTGCGCCCCAGCGCCGTTGCCGAACCAACCCCTGAACGGAGGTCAGCATGACCGACACTGCAGCCCCCGCAACCAAGTCTGGCGGCATCAAGATTTCGGGCGCCTTCCATCGGCTGCTGGCCTTTTCCGGCCTGATCGCGCTGGTCGTGGTGTTCTCGCTGGCCTCGCCTAACTTCATGCAGACCCAGAACATTCTGGCTATTCTGCAGGCCACCTCGGTCAATGGCGTGCTGGCGATTGCCGCGACCCTGGTGATCATCACCGGCGGCATCGATCTGTCGGTCGGCACGCTGATGACCTTCTGCGCCGTGATCACCGGTGTGGTGCTGACCTATCTCGGTCTGCCGCTACCACTGGGTGTGCTGGCCTCGATCCTCGCCGGCACCGCCTGTGGCCTGGTCTCGGGCACCATCATTGCCAAGCTCAAGGTGCCACCCTTCATTGCCACGCTGGGCATGATGATGGTGCTCAAGGGCCTGTCGCTGGTGATCTCGGGCACCAAGCCGATCTACTTTAACGGCACGCCGGGCTTTAACCAGATCGCGCTCGGTTCGATCGTCGGCAATGTCTTCCCGGCTGTTCCCATCCCCAATGGCGTGTTGATCCTGTTCGCTGTCGCCATTATTGCCGCCTTCGTTCTGAGCAAGACGGCACTGGGTCGCTATACCTTCGCGCTCGGCAGCAATGAAGAAGCCGTGCGGCTCTCGGGCGTCAATGTCGATCGCTGGAAGATCGCGGTTTACGCGACCGCCGGCGCCATCTGCGGTGTTGCAGGTCTCTTGATCGCCTCGCGCCTCAATTCGGCGCAGCCAGCCCTCGGGCAGGGCTATGAGCTTGATGCCATCGCGGCCGTGGTCATTGGCGGCACCTCGCTCAGTGGCGGTCGCGGCACCATCCTTGGCACGCTGATTGGCGCGCTGATCATCGCCGTGCTGGCCAGTGGCCTGCGCATCCTTTTGGTCCCCCAGGAATGGCAGACGGTGGTCACCGGCTCGATCATCATCCTGGCGGTCTATGCCGATATCCTGCGGCGCCGCACACTTTAGGCGCCGACGATCCATGCGCCTTCGGGCGCCAACAAGAGAGCCTAAGCTCCGCCTGATGACGACCATCACTCAAACGGGAGGACTAACAATGTTCACCAGACGCACCCTGCTCGGCGCCCTTAGCGCCATTTCGCTCCTGGCCGCGACCGGTTTCGCCACCGCCCAGGAAAAGTACGACATCGCGCTGATCTCCAAAGGCTTCCAGCACCAGTTCTGGCAGGCTGTGAAGGCCGGTGCCGACAAGGCCGCAGCTGAACTCGGCGTCACGGTGACCTTCGAAGGTCCAGACAATGAGACCCAGGTCGACCGTCAGATCGATATGCTGGCCGCAGCTCTTGCCCGTAAGCCAAGCGCCATCGGTTTTGCCGCGCTCGACAGCCAGGCTGCTATCCCGCTGCTGGAACAGGCCAAGGCCGCCAACATTCCGGTCATCGCTTTTGACTCCGGCGTCGACAGCGACATCCCGTTGACCACCGCCACCACCGACAACGTCGCGGCTGCCGCACTGGCCGCCGACAAGATGGCCGAACTCATCGGCGGTTCGGGCAAGGTTGCCGTCGTCGCCCACGACCAGACCAGCCGCACCGGCATTGATCGCGTTGACGGGTTCGTCAACCGCATCAAGGAAGCCTATCCCAACATCGAAGTGGTGACCGTCCAGTACGGTGGCGGCGACCAACTGCAGTCGACTGAAATCACCAAGTCGATCCTGCTTGCAACCCCTGACCTCAAGGGCATTTTCGGCGCCAACGAAGGTTCCGCCATTGGTGTGGCCAATGGCAAGACGGAGCTGAACAGCGACGTCGTGGTTATCGGCTTCGACTCCGGTGCAGCCCAGAAGGCCATGGTTGCAAGTGGCGTCATGGCCGGCGCCATTACCCAGAACCCGGTTGGCATCGGCTACGAAACCGTCTCGGCTGCCGTCAAGGCGCTGAAGGGCGAAACCCTGCCTCCAATCATCGACACTGGCTTCTACTTCTACGACGCCAAGAACATGAACGACGCCGACATCGCGGCGGTTCTCTACGACTAAAATAACCGGGCCGGGCGGCAAAGTCCGGCCCATTCTCTCTGCAGGAAATCCTCTATGTCTGACCTCACCGGCAAAATCGTTCTCATCACCGCCGCCGCACAGGGCATTGGCCGCGCCTCGGTTGAAGCCTTCGTCAAGGCGGGCGCCAAGGTGATCGCGACTGACGTTAATGCAGCCAAGCTTGCGGAACTCGATGGCGTTCCGGGTGTCACAACCCGCCTGCTAGACGTTTTGTCGGCTGATGCGGTCAAGACTGCCGTTGCCGAGATCGGCCGGATCGATGTCTTGTTCAACTGCGCAGGCGTGGTCCATTCCGGCACCGTGCTTGAAATGAGCGATAAGGACCTCGATTTCGCACTGGACCTGAATGTACGCGCCCAGATCCGAACCATTCAGGCTGTGCTGCCGCAGATGATCGAACGCCAGGACGGCGCCATCATCAACATGGCCACAGTCGCCAGTTCGGTCAAAAGCGTGCCAAACCGCGCCGCCTACTCCATCTCCAAGGCTGCCGTCGTCGGCCTCACCAAGTCGGTTGCTGCCGACTATGTGACGCAGAACATTCGCGTCAACGCCATCTGCCCCGGCACGGTGGAAAGCCCAAGCCTGCATGAGCGCTGGCACGCCACCGGCGACTTTGAAGCCGCCAAAAAGGCCTTCATCGCCCGCCAGCCGATCGGCCGCATCGCGCGTCCCGACGAAGTCGCCGACCTCGCAGTTTATCTGGCGGGAGCAACCTACACGACCGGACAGGTCCAGATCATTGATGGCGGCTGGACGGCCTGATTTCGATAGCACGACCTCGTCCTTCGACAGGCTCGGGATGAGGTCTACTGAGACTTTTTGAGCCGCACACAGACCTATCAGTAGACCCCATGGTGCCGCGCGCCGAACCACGCGGTCTTGCCACCGAGTATCCAATGACCAAGATCACCACCCTTTCCACCCACGACCTGCGTTTCCCCACCTCCGCCTCGCTCGATGGGTCGGACGCGATGAACCCGGATCCCGATTACTCGGCGGCCTATGTGATCCTCGGCACCGACGGTGCGCATGAAGGCCACGGGCTGACCTTCTCCATCGGGCGCGGCAATGAAGTTGTGGTTGCGGCGATCAAGGCGCTGGAAAGCCGAGTGATTGGTCTTGAACTCAGCTGGATTGCCGAGAACCCGGGCCGCTTCTGGCGACATGTAACGGGCGACAGCCAGTTGCGCTGGATCGGCCCAGACAAGGGCGCGATGCATCTGGCAACCGGCGCTGTAGTCAATGCCGTCTGGGACTTGCTCGCCAAGGATGCCGGCAAGCCGGTTTGGCAACTCGTCGCCGACATGACGCCCGAGCAACTCGTCTCGATCATCGACTTCCGTTACCTCACCGACGCGATCACGCCCGATGAGGCATTGGCGATCTTCAAAAAGGCCGAAGCGGGCAAGGCTGAGCGCATCGCAACGCTGCAGGCCGAAGGTTATCAGTGCTATACGACCTCGGCCGGCTGGCTGGGCTATTCCAACGAGAAGCTGACGCGCCTCGCCACAGAAGCGGTCGCCGAAGGCTTCCAGCACATCAAGATGAAGGTCGGTCGCGATCTCGACGACGACATCCGTCGTCTCGAAATCGTCCGCTCCATCATGGGGCCTGACCGCTATCTGATGATTGATGCCAATCAGGTCTGGGAAGTCGATCAGGCCATCGATTGGGTCAAGGAACTCAGCCGCTTCAACCCATACTTCATCGAAGAGCCAACCAGCCCTGATGACGTTTCAGGCCATAAGGCGATCCGCCAGGCCGTTGCGCCGGTCAAGGTGGCAACGGGCGAAATGTGCCAGAACCGTATCCTGTTCAAGCAGTTCATCAAGGACGGCGCCATCGACATCGTCCAGATCGATGCTTGCCGCATTGGCGGCCTGAACGAAGTGCTGTCGGTTCTACTGATGGCGACGAAATACGACCTGCCGGTCTGGCCGCATGCTGGTGGCGTGGGCCTCTGCGAATATGTGCAGCATCTGTCGATGATCGACTATTTGGTCGTCTCTGGCACCAAGGAAGGCCGCGTGATCGAATATGTCGATCACCTGCACGAGCACTTTATCGAGCCTTGCGACATCCGCAACGCAGCCTACATGCCGCCAAAGCTGCCTGGCTTCTCGATACAGATGAAGCGTGAATCCATCACGGCCAACGAGTTTAAGGGTTAGGCAGCCCTATTGAAGGCCGGCCGGACAATGTTGCGGCCGGCCGCCTTAGCCTGATAAAGCAGTTCGTCGGCCCGCGCGATCGCTTCGGACAAAGACTCTTTGGGTCCGATCTCGGCGACGCCCAGGCTGATGGTGAGCCCGGTCGATACACCCTTGAGACGGATCGCTTCGACGCCTGCGCGAAGTGCGTCGGCCAGCCGGATGGCATCAGCCAGACTGCAAAGCGGTAGCAGCGCAATAAATTCCTCACCGCCCCAACGGCAGAACAGGTCCGTCTCGCGTAACCGAGCGCTGCAGGTTTCCGCTACCGCCACCAGCGCGGCATCGCCCTTTTCATGGCCGAATTGGTCGTTGAGGCGTTTGAAATGGTCGATATCCATCATCACGATGGAGATGGGCGAACCATCGCGCCGCGAGCGAGCCAGGTCACGATCGGTGCCCTCGTAGAACCGCCGGCGATTGCCGACGCCGGTCAGCGGATCGGTCGCCGCGGTATTGGCAAGCGCTGCGCGGGTTTCCGCCAGTTCATAAGCCATGGTGAAGATGGCCCAGCTCACAAGCGGAGACACCACGGCAGGCGTCACAACGGCAAACGGCAACCACTCGATAGGCGGCACATATGGCATGGAGACATATATTGCCAAGCCGCAGACCACCACTGACAGCAATGTCGAGGCAGCTGTGGCAAGGATCACCGCCCGCACAATGCCCATCGATATCATGGCGTCGAGGCCCGCTTTGTAAAGCTGGCTTAGTTTACTGCTGCGCGGCGTCTGGCTCGTGGTCATCGAAAAACTATGGATCAACAAAGTTGCTTAGGTGTTAGCGTCGATGATCCACAGTTTCGCACGATTTCAGTTGCCGGCTCTGCAACGAACTACTGACGTGTCGGACGGCGTGTTTTCTGTTTCTCGACGATGAACGGGAACTCGCCCAATACCTTGTCGCCGACTTTGACGACGACTGTGTGTCCGCCCACCGGATCGCCAGTGGCCACGCACCAGCCATGTGAGATCCAGCCGTCTTGTGGCGACAACTGCAAAGCCGACGTTGCCGTCGTCTTGTCGTTCGAGATGGTCACATTGCTGCCAACGCCATTCCAGCTGGTGGGCGGCGCGGGCAGGGTGAAGATCTCGGTGACGTCAACTGCAGACTTGGCCTTGGCCAGCTTGAGCCGCCACTCGTAACAGGCGCCGTCAATCAGCGGGATGATCGTCGTGCTCTGGGGCGCCGAGCCATCATTGAGCTGCAGCACGAAGTCTGAATCGGTGACGGTTTGGGCTAAGGCGGGCTGCGCCAGAAAGAGGAGGCCGATAACGGGTAGCAAGCGTTTCATGCGGAGTCTTCCTGGCGCTGGTGTTTGTGCTAGTTGGCCCACTCGCCGCCGCGCATCACCGGTTCGGCGCTGCCGTCGGCATTGATGCCGTCGATGTCGATCTTGTCGCTGCCGATCATCCAGTCGATGTGGATGTTGGACGTATTGCCACCCTGTGCCGCGATCTGTTCCTGGGTCAGGTCCTTGCCGTTCACAAAGCAGTCCGAATAGCACTGGCCCTGCGCGATGTGGCACGAAGCGTTTTCGTCATAGAGCGTGTTGAAGAACAGTACGCCCGAAGCCGAAATCGGCGAGGAATGCGGCACGAGGGCCACTTCGCCGAGGTGACGGCCACCTTCGTCGGTGTCGAGCACCTTGTTGAACAGGTCCTGGTTCTTGGATGCCTTGAATTCGACGAGACGGCCGCCTTCAAAACGCGCCTGCATGTCCTCGATCAGCGCGCCATTGTGGCTGAGCGGCTTGGTGCCAGCCACATAGCCCTCCACGCGCAGCTTGTGCGGCGTGGTGAACACTTCTTCGGTCGGAATATTGGGGTTGCAGGTGATGCCGTTCTTGGCTTCCGACGCGCCGCCCTTCCAGCGATGGCCATCGGCCAGACCTACCGTGAGGTCGGTGCCTGGTCCGGTATATTTCAGCGCCGAGAAAGCTTTGCCGTTAAGCCAGGTCCAGCGCTTCTTGAGGTTGGCATTGTGATCCTTCCAGGCCGCAATCGGATCGTCCTGATCGACGCGCGACGCCTTAAAGATCGCGTCGGCCAGTTTGGTGACCGCTACGTCTTCGCTGTCGTTCGGGAACACCAGCTTGGCCCAGGCAGCGCTTGGGTAGGAAACGATGTTCCAGTTGATGTCAAAGCCGGTGATCAGCTGTAGCGCAGGCTTGTACGCTGCTGAATTGGCGCGCATGGCGCGGGTCACCTTGTCAGGGTCTTGCCCGGCCAGCATCATTGGGTTGTCGCCGGCAATGGCGAGGCGGGCCGCGTTGTTCTTGAACGCCTCGGCCATACCCGAATAGAGCCAGCCTGCCGCCTTGTCGAAGCTGGCGTCATTGGCGTGCTTGTAGCGGGCGAGGGTGGATTCCTCGTCGGAATAGATCGTGGTCACGACACCCGCACCAGCCTTGTAGGCATGTTCGGTGATGCGGCGAACCAGCGGAGCGGCGGTCATCGGCGCGGTCATCACCAGGTCCTGGCCTTCAGCCAGTTGCAGGCCAACCTTGATGGCGACCTGGGCGAGTTTGTCGAGCTTGACGGGATCAATAGTCATCTTGGGCGAATGCCTCTGTATTTTTGAATCGGTCGCAGAAAGCCTAGTCCCGGCGCGATGGCAATTCCACCCCGCCGAAATCGGAAAAACTCTTGACCTAAATCAAGGGTGAATTTGGGCGGTGTGAGATCTGTAGCGCAGTCATCACAGGAGCTTAGAAATGGCTGCCAATCTGCCCATCCTCATTACCGCTATTCTGTCCCTTTTCGGCATCTTCATGATCGGCCTCGCCTACGGCTCCTGGGCAACCCGCGACGTGGTACTGACGCCCAAAGACTGAGATCGCGCTGCATCCGGCCCGAAGGGAGAGGTTCGCCCGATCCATCGGGTGAGAGGGCAGCATTGCCGCGGCCACTGTACTCGTGCGGCTCTGAACCAACCCTAACCCTCTCCCTCACGGGAGGGGGCCTATCTGTCAAATGCTACGAGATGCTGCCACGCCCTCGTGGTTCGAGGGTCGCCACGCTCCCATCTCACCATGAGGTCTACTCTGGGCGTGCTGCCCCTGTGGCATTCCCGCACCAACTCTTGCGCCCGTTGAAAATACCAGGTTGGCAAGCCGGAACGGTTTGTCTACAAAACGTCCACCGCTTCAAATTTCGAACCAGGGAGGCGTTGTATGGCAGTGACATTTTCCAACCGCCCCCCGCTTGGCATGCCTCGACCTTAGGTCTTTGCCATTCGCGGCCCGCCTTTTTGTGGTCCGCCGCCTGTTTTTCATCATAGCCGACCTGATCTGACGGGATTACTGCGTCCCTCGCTGCGGCTGTGCCTTTCATCCCCTGTATCTGAGGGCCGGTTGCCGGAGAACGGCGCCGGGCTGCAATATGAGTCGCAAGAAACTCGATTTCCGTGCCGATGCCTTCCGTGATGTGCTCGGCTTCACCTTCCGCCACTGGGCCAAACAGCCTCTTCGCGCCACATTCATTGCCCTGCTGGTGCTGGGTGCAACGCTGGCCGAGGCGTTCAGCCCGGTCTTTGCCGGTCGTCTTGTCGATGCCGTCGCCTCGGGCACTGGCAATGACAATGCGTCCTGGATTCCAGCCGTCACCGCCTTTTGGACCATGGCGGGGCTTTACCTTGTCTCGGTGATCCTGCGTCAGTTTGTATTTTTCAACCTGATCACCTTCACGCTGCAGATCATGAACGACGTGATCGCCAACGCTTTCCATCGCGTGCAGCGCTTCTCGACCGATTGGCATGCCAACAGCTTTGCTGGTTCCACCGTCCGCAAGATCACGCGTGGCTCGAGCGCCATCGATCTTCTGAACGACACACTGCTGGTGGCGCTGCTGCCGTCGCTGGTCATGCTAGTCGGCGCGACCGTTATTCTCGGCGCATTCTGGCCGGTCATGGGTCTGGTCGTCGGCATCGGTTCGCTGATCTATGTTGTCCTGACGGTCTGGCTGTCGGTTGGCTTCGTTGCGCCTGCCGGTGCGTTGGCCAATGCCTGGGACACCAAGATGGGTGGCGCGCTGGCCGATGCGGTCAGCTGCAATTCGGTGGTCAAGGCCTTCGGCGCCGAAATGCGCGAGGAATCCATCCTTGGTCGTGTCGTCGCCAAATGGCGCAAGCGCACCCGCCGTGTCTGGCAGCGTGGCACGCTCAACGGCGGCGCGCAGGGCCTGATGATGGCTATCATGCAGACCGCTATTCTGGGTACCGCCTTGCTGCTGTGGCAGCAGGGTGCTGCAACGCCGGGCGACATCACCTTTGTTCTGACCATGTTCTTCGTCCTGCAAGGTCACCTGCGCGACGTCGGTCAGCACATCCGCAATCTGCAGCGCTCGGTCAACGACATGGAAGAACTGGTGGCGCTTGATCGTCAGCCGTTCGGCATTGCCGACAAGCCAGGCGCGACCAACATTGTCATCGACAAGGGCGAAATCGCCTTCGACAACGTCACCTTCCAGTATGGTTTGCACCGGACCCCGCTGTATCGCGATTTTTCGGTGCGCATTGCGCCGGGCGAACGCGTCGGTCTGGTTGGCCATTCCGGCTCGGGCAAGACCACGTTCGTCAAGCTAATCCAGCGGCTCTATGACATCAATGAGGGCGCCATCACTGTCGACGGCCAGAACATCGCCGATGTGAAGCAGTCCGATTTGCGTGGCCAGATCGCCATCGTGCAGCAGGAGCCAATCCTGTTCCACCGAACGCTAGCCGAAAACATCGCCTATGCCCGCCCCGGCGCCACCCGCGCCGAGATTGAGCTTGCGGCAAGTCAGGCCAATGCGCACGACTTCATCCAAAGCCTGCCCAAGGGCTATGAGACCATGGTTGGTGAGCGTGGCGTGAAACTGTCCGGTGGCGAGCGCCAGCGTGTCGCCATCGCTCGCGCGTTCCTGGCCGATGCTCGGGTGTTGATCCTCGACGAGGCAACATCGAGCCTCGACAGCGAAAGCGAAGTGCAGATCCAGGAGGCGATGGAACGCCTGATGGTTGGCCGCACCACGCTGGTCATTGCGCACCGTCTGTCGACCGTCCGCGCGCTTGACCGCCTGCTGGTGTTCGACAAGGGCCGCATTGTTGAGGAAGGCGATCACGCCGAACTCATCCGGCTCAATGGCGGTATCTATCGCCGCCTGTTCGAGCGCCAGGCACTAGAGCTTACCAAGGGCCTTGTCGCCTGAGACAAACCGCCGGGGCGAAAGCTCCGGCGTTTTTCATTGTTTGCGGGGCCCTACTTGCAGCCCTTGGCCTTTTCCACAGACTGGATGGTGGCGACGTTCTTGCGCTCATATACGTTGAGCCGCACCGACGCCTGATCGTTGATGTAGCAACCGTCATTGCTGAAACTCTGCTTGGCGCGGTTGGTCTGGAAGCAATAGCCGTTCTGTTGATAAATCATGTTTCTGACCTCCCAGAGCTGCTGGCACGTGCCCTGCTGCAGCGCCTGGGTGGTGAAATACTGGCTATCGTCGCAGCCCAGCCCTTCATAGCAGTTCGCCGTCGCCGCGCCTGTTCCGGCGAGCAGCGCGGCAACCGTCAAGATTATCCTCAAATTCATCACGAACCTCCCAAGGATGGCTGACCTCACCACGAAATGGGGTGGCGGGGAAGGGGGGCGATTGGCCGTTGTTTGGCGAACGATGCCTTCGCCACGGTGCCAATGGCTGCGGGCGGTGGCCGGTATTATATCTTGGGCAACAAATGAACCAGGAAGCGCGTCATGATTGATACCTCCGTCCAGACCAACGTCAAATCGGCCCCCATCCTGCCCCTGACCACGAAGCTGGGTACCGTCCATATCGCGGTGACCGACCGCGCCAAGGCCCTCGCCATCTGGCAGGACGTGGTTGGCCTCGACATCATCTCTGAAACCGGCAACGAGTTGACCCTCGGCGCAGGCGGCAAGCCGCTGATCGTACTCGAAACGGGCGCGACCCGCCCGAGTCAGCAGCACACGATCGGGCTCTATCACGTTGCTGTCCACGTGCCCAAACGGGTCGATATGGCCCAGCTGGCGGTTCGGGCCATGCAGCGTAATGTCCGAATTTCGCCGACCGATCACCTTGTCAGCGAAGCCATCTACCTGTGGGATCTTGATGGCAATGGCATTGAAATCACCTTTGAGACGCCTTGGCGCGGCCGGTTGGGTGATCCCGACAAGGGGGAAACCTACGCGATCACCGTCGATGGCAAGCGTCACTCGGGTCGCGACCCAATCGATCTCGATGGCCTGCTTGCCGAACTGGGGCCTGCGCCCGTAATCGTCCCCCGCATGCCTGAAGGCACGCGGATCGGGCACGTGCATGTCCATGTCAAAGACCTGCGCCAGTCGATGGAGTTCTATCGCGACGTGCTTGGTTTTGCCGGGTTCCTGCTCATCGACTCGTTCGGCATGGGCGATGTGGGGCTCGACTACATGCCCCACACCATCGCCTTCAACATCTGGTCTGGCCCCAACGCCAGCCTGCCCGTGGCCGGGTCCGCCGGCCTGCGCTGGTTCACCATCGTGCTGCCCGATGCCGCCACGCTCGACGGCGTCAAAACCCGACTGGTCAATGCCAATGCCGCCGTGACGCCCATCGACGGCGGCATCGAGACGCAGGACCCGTCTGGCAACCGCATCAAGATCATCCTGGCCTAGCCTTTGCACCGCAGAACGCGTTAGTCCTCCTGTCACATCGATAGGAGGACTTTTTCATGCGCACAGCTCAGGACATCATCACATTCTGGTTTGTCGACCACGGCATGGATGACTGGTTCGGCGGCAAGCCCGAATTCGATGCCGCGCTTGCTGAACGCTTTGCCGATACCCATCCCAAAGTCGCGCTGGGCGAAGCCTGGGATTGGCGCAAGACCGCCGAAGGGCGGCTGGCCGAACTCATCGTGCTCGATCAGTTTTCACGTCAGCTGCATCGCAACTCTGCCAAGGCTTTTGCGCAGGACACAATGGCAACGGCATTGGCGCAGGAAGCGATCACCGCCGGAGCAGACCAGGCGGTGGATGCCAAGTGGCGCATGTTCTTCTACATGCCCTTCATGCATGCGGAATCGCTGAAAGTGCAGGATGACGGCGTGCGCCTGTTCGCAGCGCTGAACGATGCTTTCCTTCTCGATTTCATGACCGGCCACCGCGACACAGTCGCGCGGTTCGGGCGGTTCCCGTTCCGGAACAAGGCGCTGGGCCGCGAGAGCACTGCCGAGGAATTGGCCTATATGGTAGAGCAGGGCGACCGGGCGTTTTAAGGGGCGGTGGGTGCGCGAGATTATACCGAACACACCGCCCGGATTCCTCCCCCTATCAGGGGGAGGCGAGGTGGGGGTATCCCCTAAACCAACAACTTCGGATCGACCAACGCACCCTTCTGCCCGATCACGACCCCAGCCACCCGGTGCGCCGCTTCCGCCGCCTCCTGCAGTGACTTGCCCGCCAACCGTGCCGACAGATACGCCCCGTTAAAACTGTCGCCGGCGCCCGTCGCATCGACCACCGTCGCACCGGGCTTGGGCGCAACCCTTACCCGCTCGCTCGCCGTGGCAATGAGCGCTTCGCCAGCACCATCCTTGACCACCACTTCCTCGACACCCAGTTCGAGATAGCGGTCGGCTGTGTCATCAACCGACTTGTCGCCAAACAGCGGTGCTTCATCGCTATGGGTCGGCAGAACCACATCACACAGCGTCGCTGCAGCCGTCAGCACGGCCGTCATAACGCGCGGGCTGGTCCACAGGGCAGGGCGGATATTGGTGTCGAACACGATCCGTGCACCGGCATCGCGCGCCTTGACGATGGCGCCGAGCAACCGGCCACGCGCCCGTGGCGTCAGAATGGCGAGGGTAATACCCGAGAAATACACCACGCTCGCCCCCTTGACCGCGGCTGCCAGCGCATCCTTGTCATCGGCCAAAAGTTTGGCAGCGGACGTATCGCGCCAATAGGTGAAGTGGCGGTCACCGTCTTGCTGATGGATCATGTAAAGGCCAGGGCGGCGGCCGGGCACGGTGCGGATATGGCTGGTGCCGATATTGTTGTCATCGAGGAACTGACGGATATCGCCCGAATAGCGATCTTCGCCCAGGCCTGTGTAATAGTCTACCGACCAATCCTCACCGAGCAGTGCGCGCATATACCAGGCGGTGTTGAGCGTATCACCCGCATAGCCAAGCCGGTATTGGCGATCTTCGCCGCCACTCATTTCGATCATGCATTCCCCGATGCTGACGAAGCGCTGCTGTGCCAAACACATCTCCTGCCTTGCGTGCCAGTCCTAGACGCGTTTGCGAACGAAAAACCGGTAGCCACTTTTACTGCAAACGCTCATGGCTTATGCCGGTAAAGCCCAATTCGCCGCAAGCCACTATCTTCCATACAAGATAGGAAGGCACTATGCTGCCCACGATTTTCAAGTCGGAGACTCCCATGACGCGCCTCAGCGCCGCCATTCTTGCCAACGCCCCCACCGGTGTTGCCGTGCCCAACTACGACCGGACCAAGGTCACTGCTGGCATCGTGCATCTGGGTATTGGCGCCTTCCATCGCGCGCATATGGCGGTCTATGTCGACGACCTGCTCAAGGACAATCCCGATTGGGCCATCGTCGGCGCCAGCCTCCGTCGTCCGGACACCAAGGAGGCGCTTGAGCCGCAGGACGGTCTCTACACAGTAGCCGTGCGCGATGCCTCCGGCACTCATCCGCGCATTATCGGCTCGATCCTCAAGGTGCTCGACGCCAATACGCAGCGTGAAGAACTGCTGTCGCTGATGGCCAGCCCTGCCATTCGGATCGTTTCGCTGACGGTGACGGAAAAGGGCTACTGCCACGATCCGGCAACCGGCGAGCTCGATCAGCGCCATCCCGACATCGTCCACGATCTGGCCAACCCGACCGAACCACATTCGGCTCCCGGCATGATTGTCGAGGCGTTGGCGCGCCGCAAAGCCGCAGGCATTGCTCCGTTCGCGGTGATGAGCTGCGATAACCTGCCGTCCAATGGCGCGACCGTGAAGCGCATCGTCACCAAGTTTGCCAGCCTGCGCGATGCAGCGCTGGGCGAATGGGTGGCCGAAGTCGCGTTCCCGGGCACCATGGTCGACCGCATCGTACCCTCCACGACCGATGCCGACCGCACGACGATTGCCGACCTGACCGGCGTCGACGATGCCTGGCCGATCATGACCGAGCCCTTTACCCAATGGGTTATCGAGGATGACTTCCCGCAGGGCCGTCCGCCGTTCGAAAAGGCCGGGGCGCAGCTGGTCAAGGACGTCGAGCCGTTCGAGCGCATGAAGCTGCGCATGCTCAACGGCAGCCATTCGACCATGGCCTACCTCGGCTATCTGTCTGGCTATGAATACATTTCCGACGTCATGGCAGACGAAAACTTCGTCACACTGATCCACGACCTCATGACCGAAGAAGCTATGCCAACGCTGGATATGCCCGGCGTTGACCTCGGTGCCTATCGCGATCAGTTGCTCAACCGTTTCCGCAATCCAGCGCTACAGCATCGCACCTGGCAGATCGCCATGGACGGCAGCCAAAAACTGCCCCAGCGCCTGCTCGGCACCATCCGCAATCGTCTCAATGCCGATCAGCCGTTCGACCGCCTTGCGCTCGGTGTCGCCGGTTGGATGCGTTATGTCATGGGCATCGACGAGAACGGCGACGAGATCGACGTGCGCGATCCGCTGGCTATGCGCATGCTGGCGATTGCCGCAGATGCAGGCGATGACGCCGAGGAGCTCTATATCGGGCTGGCGGGCCTGACCGAGGTGTTCGGCACCGATCTGGCTGAAAACCAGGCGTTCGGCGAGGCCGTGGCGACCCATCTCGATAGTCTGCTCGAGATTGGGGTGAAGGAAGCTGTGGCAGAGGTAGTTGCTGCTTAGGGGATACCCCACCTAGCCTCCCCCTTTTCAGGGGTGAGGCTAGGTGGGGTACTCTTCGCCTAAACCCGCCCTTCCATCGCCCGATCAAAGATCTCGAGCGCCCGTTCCTTGGTCAATTCCACCGGATTGCCACCGGCTGTCGGGTCGACAATTGCCATGTCTCCGATCAATTCGCGCTTGCTCCCATCCACCTTGAACTCAGCCAAGGTATGCGGCACGTCCAATCGCAGGCGCAGCGCGGTGACGGCGTGGAGGAATGCCTCAAAGCTCGGCGCGAGGCCAAGATAAGCTGCCAGCCGCGCGATGCGCGCTTCGATGGCCGGACGATTGACCACCAGCACATAGGGCATGAACACGGCATTGGTCATGCCGTGATGAGTGTCATAAAGCGCGCCGACGGGATGGCTCAGTGCGTGAATGGCGCCAAGGCCTTTCTGGAACGCGGTGGCGCCCATGGCGGCGGCGCTCATCATGTGGCCGCGCGCTTCGACATCGTTTGGGTTAGCATAAACTTTAGGCAGGTTCTCAAACACCAGGCGAATGCCCTCGACCGCAATGCCGTCCGCCATTGGATGATAGCCCGGCGCGCAATAGGCTTCGAGGCAATGCGCCAGCGCGTCCATGCCGGTGCCAACGGTGATGAATTTGGGCATCCCGACGGTGAGTTCAGGATCGACGATGACCACCTTTGGCATCATCAGCGGATGGAAGATGACTTTCTTGGTGTGGGTCGTCTCGTCAGTGATGACGCCCGCGCGGCCCACTTCTGAGCCAGTGCCCGCCGTGGTCGGCACGGCGACAATCGGGAAAATGCCTGCAGGATCGGCGCGGGTCCACCAGTCGCCGATATCTTCGAAATCCCACATCGGGCGGGTCTGGCCAGCCATGAAGGCGATGACCTTGCCCACATCGAGCCCCGAACCGCCGCCAAAGGCGATCACACCGTCATGGCCGCCTTCGCGCAATACGCGAATGCCGGCTTCGACATTGGCCGAAATCGGGTTGGGTTTGACATCGGCGAACACGCCGACCGGGACGCCCGCGGCCTTGAGCAGGGCAATGGTGTTCTGCGTCACCGGCAGGTTGACCAACCCCGCATCGGTGACGAGCAGCGGCCGTGAAATCCCGGCCGTCTTGAGCGCTTCGGGTAGCTCGGCGATACGGCCGGGACCGAACTTGATGGCGGTCGGGTAGTTCCAGTTGGCTTTGGTCATTGTGGCCTCGTTGTTCGGTTCGGCTTCTTAACTTCCCACCAGCGTCATTGCCGGGCTTGTCCCGGCAATCCATCGCGGCTTCGCGCCGGCGGTGGCATGGACCACCGGGACAGGCCCGGTGGTGACGATGGGGGAGTGATCGGTTTCCCGAATTAAATCCGCTTCAAATGATAGCTTTTGGGCTGGGTCAAATTCGCATAGCCGATCTCGCTCAGCCCGCCGCCCTTGCCAGTGTCTTTGACCCCGGTCCAGACCAGCGCCGGATCGAGATAATCACAGCGATTGGCAAACACGGTGCCGGTTTCGATCTGCCCACCAAGCTTGGCCGCAGCGTCGAGGTCGTCGGTCCAGATCGAGGCAGTGAGCCCATAGGGGCTGTCGTTCATCAGCGTCATCGCTTCCGCATCGTCGGCCACTTTCATGATGCCGACGACGGGGCCAAAGCTCTCTTCGCGCATGATCGACATCTGGTGGTTGACGTTCGTCAGCACCTCAGGCGCCAGATAGGGCGAGCCGGCTTTGTCGAGTTCATGCTTGGTATTGAGATGTCGGGTCGCGCCACCCCGCAGGGCTTCGGCGGTCTGTTGGCGCACATGGTCAGCAAAATTGCCGCGCGCCATCGGGCCGACGATTGTGTCGGCATCAAGCGGATTGCCCAGCGTCCAGCCCTTGGCATTGTCGATGAAGCGTTCGACAAAATTGCCGTAGACGCTTTCATGCACATAAATGCGCTCGACGCCGCAGCAGCTTTGACCGGAATTGAAGAACGAGCCATCGACGAGGTTTTCGACGGCGTTTTCAAGATTTGCGTCGGCCCGGACATAGGCCGGATCCTTGCCGCCAAGTTCGAGGCCGAGAGTAGCAAAGGTGCCAGCTGCGGCCTTTTCGATGCGGCGGCCGCCTTCGACCGAGCCGGTGAAATTGATGTGGTCGATCTGCCCTGAACCGATCAGCTTTTCGGTATCGGCGTGGCCAAGGACCAGATTCTGGAACAGCCCGGATGGCAGGCCGGCGCTTTCGGCAGCGGCGGCGAAACGCTCACCGGCCAGCAGCGTCTGGCTAGCGTGTTTGAGGATGATGGCATTGCCCGCCATCAGACCCGGAACGATGGAGTTGACCGCGGTGAGGAACGGATAGTTCCATGGCGCGATTACCATGACGGTGCCGAGCGCCTCGCGGGTGATGTAGCGGGTGAAGCCTTCTTTCTCAGGTTTGATCGACGGCGCCAGAGCCTCGGCAGCCAGTTCGATCATATAGCGCGCGCGCTCTTCGACGCCACGCTTCTCGCCGCCAAAACGGACCGGACGGCCCATCTGCCAGGCCAGTTCGGGCACAATGTCATCGTTCATCAACAGCAGCGCATCGACGAAATGCGTCAGGATTTTCTGCCGCTCGGCGATGGTCGTCTCGCCCCACGCCCGGCGCGCTGCCTTGGCGTTGAGAACGGCACTGTCGATTTGCTGCCCGGTAGCCAGGGGGCGTTCGGCATAGACGCTGCCGTCGATGGGGGAGATGATCTTGACCGTTTCGGTCATCGAGAAGTCCTCGTGTTCTTGGCCGCGAAAAGGACGCAGGTCATGGATGGTTGTGCAGCTAGTAGTGGTCGATCAGTGCGGCAGCAATCTGGCTAGCTCCGCTCGAAACCGCGCTTGAGTTCCCAGTCGGTGACACGGCGATCATATTCGAGCTGTTCCCATTCGGCGGTGTGCACATAATGGCTGACGACCTGCTCGCCGAACGCATCCTTGAGCATTGCCGAGTTGCGCAGCGTGTCGGTGGCTTCGCGCAGCGTCTTGGGAATCTCGCGCAACTTTTCGGTGATGTATGCGTCGCCGACGAAAGCTGGTTCGAGCGGCAGCTTTTCCTCGATGCCCTCAATGCCAGCGGCGATCAGTGCCGCAATGGCCAGATAGGGATTGAGGTCAGCGCCGCCCATGCGGCATTCGACGCGGATGGATTTGGAATGCTCGCCGCAAAGGCGGAAGCCAGCGGTGCGGTTGTCCGGCGACCAGATCGCCTTGGTCGGCGCAAAAGTGCCGGCCTGGAAGCGCTTGTAACTATTGATATAGGGGGCGAGAAAATAGGTGATCTCGCGGGCATAGGCGAGCTGCCCTGCCATGAAATGCTTCATCAGATCGCTCATGCCGCGCTCGTCTTTGTCACCGACGAAAAGCGGTTTCCCCGCCTTGTCGGCCAGCGACATGTGGATGTGGCTCGACGAACCAGCCAGCGCATAGTCCCATTTGGCCATGAAGGTGACCGACTTGCCCTGCGCGTAGGCGATTTCCTTAGTGGCGTTCTTAAGGACCACGTGGCGGTCAGCCATGGTCAGCGCATCGGCATATTTGACGTTGATCTCTTCCTGCCCCGGGCCCCACTCGCCTTTGGAGGATTCCACCGGAATGCCCGACGCCTGCAGATGCTTGCGCAGCGCGCGCATCACGCCTTCTTCCTTGGTGGTCTGGAAAATATTGTAGTCCTGAATGTAGTCGCCTGCCGGCTGCAGGTTGCGATGGCCCTTCTGGTGGACGGTGCGGTAGTCATCGTCGAACAGGTAGAACTCAAGTTCTGTGGCAACATTTGCCGTGTAGCCAAGCTTGGCGAGGCGCTCGAGCTGACGCTTGAGAATGGCGCGCGGGCTATGTGGCACCGGCTCGTGATGGTGGTGGTCGGAGAGGTCACACAGAACGATGGCGGTACCCTCAAGCCAGGTCGCTTTCATCAGCGTGGTCAGGTCGGGCTTCATGACGAAGTCGCCATAGCCCTTGCCCCAATTGGCGGCGTCGTAGCCGGGCACCGGCTCCATATCGATATCGTCGGCCAGCAGATAGTCGCAGCCGTGGGTTTCGTCATTGGCCACTTCGAGGAAATACTCAGCCTGAAAGCGCTTGCCGATCATTCGCCCCTGCATGTCAGGGAAGGCGACCAGCACGGTGTCGATTGACCCGGCTGCGACGTCTTTTTTCAGCTCGGCAAGAGAGTAGGCCATCAGTGTTTCCTCCAAGTATCACTGCGTCGTTCCCCCAATGTCCGGCAGGACATTCCCGTCTCCGCAGGAACCACGCCGAAGGAGGATGGCTGTCCGGCGCGGGGCCGGACAACCTGTTTGTTCTTACGCCTTGTTTTCGAGCGCAAACTCTTCTTCAGGCGACATGATCAGCTTGTGGCGACCGATCGCGGCGAAATAGACGATGCCGACGGCGCACCACAGCACCACCCAGATCACGCCCTTGTAAAAGTTCGGATCCTGCAGCTGGTAGAACAAGGTCACGGCCGCAATGATGATGGTCAGAACGGCGCCAGGAATGCCGACGGGCGAACGGAATGGCCGCTCGATATTGGGCAGGTTGCGGCGCAGGATGATAAAGCTCAGGGCCTGCATGATGTAGCTCAGCATCGCGCCGAACACGGCCATGTTGAGGAGCACCGAGCCGATGATGTCATCGCCCAGCTGATCAGCGCCATCGCCGCCGCCACCATTGGCAAACCAGATGATGAGCATCACGGCCAGACCCAGCAGAGCACCCGAGACCATCGCGATATGCGGTGTCTTGTACTTGGGATGGGTGACCGACAGCGCAGATGGGAAGTAGCCAGCGCGGCTCAGCGAATAGACCTGACGGCCCTGCGCATAGAGGATGGTGTGGAACGAGGCGATCAGACCGATCAGCGCCACGACGCCAAAGACAGGAGCGGCCGCATCGCCATAGATGGCGCGGATACCCTGCAGCGCAGGCTCAAGCGATGAGCCGAGGCTGAACGCACCGACGCCGGCGATGGATGGGTTGAGCAACACGATCATGAAGGCGCTGAGCAACAGTGTGCAGAAGCCGAGTAGAATGCCGCGTGGCATGTCGCGCTTGGGGTCAACGGATTCTTCGGCCGCCAGCGGCACCTGCTCGATGGCAAGGAACAGCCAGACCGCGAAGGGCAGGGTGGACAACACGCCCTGCCAGCCAAAGGGGAACCACGAACCATTGCCTTCCGGCAGTTCGACAGCCGCGCCATCCGGCCCAACGCCGATATTGAGCGCCCAGCGCGAGAAATCGATATGCGGGAAGGCGCTGAACCAGAAGAACACCAGACCTGCCAGCGAGATCAGCGTGACAGTGAGCGTCACCTTGTAGCTAAGCGCCACACCAAAAATATTGAGCGCGAGGAACAGGGCGAAGAACACCACCCAGAGGATCGGGTAATAGGCCGTATCGAGCCCGGTGATCGAGCCGAAGTAGCCCGAGATGAAGGTACAGATCACCGCCGGGGTGAGCACATATTCGACGTTCTCGAACAGCCCGGTGACGAAGCCGCCCCATGGCCCCATCGATGTGCGGGCGAAGGAATAGGCGGCACCCGTATGGGGCAAAGCGGGGCTCATTTCGGCGATGGACGAGACCAAGCCCAGATACATGATGGCGATAATGCCGGCGGCGACCACCATGCCGCCCCAGCCGCCGGTCATGAAGCCAAAATTCCAGCCAGAGAAGTGGCCGGAAATCACTGCGCCAACGCCCAGTGCCCATAGCGACCAGATGCCGGCATAGCGTTGCAGCCCACGTTTTTCGAAATAGTCCTTGTCGCGTGTCGCATAGGCGACACTGCCGACCTTCTTGGTCTCAGCCATAGTCACGTCCCCTGAATTGAAGCCCAAGTGAAGTCTAGACTGCCATTGCCCTCTTGCGCGCGACCCGCGCGGTTTGCAGACAACGCGCCAACCGGTCTGCCCAAAGGGTCACGCCAGTAGGTTCAAGAATTTCGTCGTGCCGGATTTCGATCATGGTGGCTTCGAGCCCGCGCCCGTCACCGTGTTTTTCAAGCGTCAACGTTACCCCATTGAGCGCCGCATAGGGCTCGTTCCAGCCAACATTGAGCGTCGGATCATCGGCCTTGAGCGCATCGAACAATGCCTTGGTGTAGCCGGTGTCGACGCCGTGGATCAGCCCGATTGGCCAGGGACGGGCGACGCCGTGATAGACCGGGGTAAAGGAGTGCAGGCAGACCAGCACCGTTTCCTGCCCCGCATGCCGACGCGCTTCGAGCAGCGTCTCGATGGAGGCGTGATAGGGGCGGTGGAAGTGATCGATGCGGTACTGGCGCTCGGCCGCATCGAGGTTTTCATTGGCGGCGATGCGGGTCGATTCCGACAGGGTCCAGATCAGGTCCGGCGCATCAAGCTCGCGATTGCAGTCGATGACGATGCGCGAAACGGTCGACTGCACCAGCGGCGCGTCGAGGCTGTCCGAGAGCGCGCGGCTGACTGCCAGCGCGCCCGGATCCCAGGCAATGTGGCTGAGCCGTTCAGTGGCGGTCAGGCCCAGGTCGCCATATTTTGCGGGGATGCGGTTGCTGGCATGGTCGCACACGATCACGAAGGGCGAACGCCCCCGCGCATTGGACACAAGCACCGAGTTTTGACCGCTAACGTCCACTTTGCCCCTACGCATGACCAGTTAACTTCTGTATCAGTAGTTCCATACTGGCCAAAAGTGTCAATACTGAAATCAGAAATTCAGGGGGGCGCATGGAAGGGAAGACGGTTGCGGGGCGTATTCACGAAGCCATTCACCGCCTGACTGCAGCGGAAAAACGGGCGGCCCGTGGACTGCTCGGTTCTTATCCAACCCTGGGGCTGGCCCCTGTCGCCGAGTTTGGCCAGCAGGCCGGTGCGAGTTCGGCGACCGTGCTGCGCTTCGTGTCCCAGATCGGCTACAAATCCTATCCAGACTTTCAGCGGGCGCTGCGCGATGAACTGGAGCAGCGGTCCAAGTCGCCGCTACAGCGCAGCCACTCTACGGCCGGCGTTGCCGATGGTGATAACAATTTTCTCGGTCGGTTCGCCACGCAAGCCACCGAGAACCTGCGCGACACCGCCGACCTGATCCCGGCATCCGAGTTTGAAGCGGTCTGCGCGCGTCTGGCGGAAGCCAAGGGCGCGTGTTTTCTTGCAGGCGGTCGCTTCACCGATTTTCTGGCCGGTTATATGGAGGCCCATCTGCGCCTGATCCGACCCGGCATTCGGCGACTCGATGGTCGTCCTGCGACGCGGGCCGACCAGTTGATCGACGTGCGGCCGGGCGATACAGCCATCATCTTTGACGTCCGGCGCTATGATGCCGAGCTTGTCGATGTGGCGACGGAGCTGGCTTCGCGCCGGGCGCATATCGTGCTCATCACCGATGAATGGATGAGCCCGGTGAGCCGCTTCGCAAAACTGGTCTTGCCCTGCCGCACTGAAATGGGCCGCACCTGGGACGCCAATGGTTCGCTGTTCACATTGGTGGAAGCCATCATTGCGCGCACGACGGAATTGGCGTGGACCACGGCGAGCAAGCGGATGGGGGCGATTGAGGGGCAGTAGGGGCGCCCCCCCTAGTCCGACTTGCTCAACTTCATAAAGTCCGCAGCCGCCATCGTGATATTGGGATCGATATCCCCAATGGCCTTGCTGCTCTTGCCGGTGAAATCGAGCTTGTCGAGCATCGTCTGGATGACATTTATCCGGCCACGCCGCTTGTCGTTGGCGCGAATGACCGTCCAGGGCGCGTATTGGGTATCCGTGCGCGACAGCATCTCGTCGCGGGCCTTGCTATAGGCGTCCCATTTGTTCAGCGCCTCGATGTCGATGGGCGAGAGCTTCCAGACCTTGAGCGGATCGTGGCGACGGTCGTGGAACCGTTTGAGCTGCATTTCGCGGCCGATGGAGAGCCAGAACTTGAACAGGTGAATGCCGTCGCGCGTCAGGCGTTTTTCAAACTCGGGGGCTTCTTCGAGGAAATGCTCAGTCTGTTCGGGCGTGCAAAAGCCCATCACGGGTTCGACGCCAGCCCGGTTGTACCAGGAGCGGTCGAACAGCACCGTTTCGCCAGCGGCGGGTAGCCAGTCGACATAGCGCTGGAAATACCACTGCGTGCGTTCGCGATCGTTGGGCTTGGGCAGGGCCGCGATCAGATTGTAGCGCGGGTTGAGGTTTGCCAAATAGGTCTTGATGGTGCCGCCCTTGCCGGCAGCGTCGCGGCCTTCAAACACCACCATGACGCGCTCGCCGGTCTTGGCGAGGTGGGCCTGCAACAGCACAAGCTGCTTTTGCAGCTCATACATATGCGCTTCATAGATTTCGCTATCCAGCTTATCCTCGTAAGGATAGCCGCCAGAGGCCATGGCGTTTTTCTTTATTGCCTTGGGCAGCTTTGGATTTTCAATGTCGAAACCATCAAGCGGGTCGGTCATGCTGTCTCTCCGTTGTCATCTTCACCGTGCTATGAAGGCGCCCCCGCGCGCAAGAGGCGTCGCAACTGTCTGATTTCAAGAAGCAAAACATGGACGAGCCTGACATAAGCCGATCTGCGCCGTCCCGGTCCATCGGCATCGCCCGCATTGTTGCGCAGTCCGGTGTGCTGGCTGGCATTGGCGGCGTGCTGCTGGCGCTGGTGATTTTCGGTGAACTCAACATTGTTGCCGCGCTGATTAGCCTGCTTGTCATGGTGGTGGGCGTCGCGATCTTGCCGACGCGCGCCGTCACTGTTGCCCAGACGGTGGATGTGCCGGGCCTGCTTGCCGATGATGGCGACGAAACCGTGTTTGCTTTCGCCGACGCGCTGGTCGACCCCTGCCTGGTGCTTGACCGCCGCAGTGTCGTGCAGCATGCCAACGCCGCCGCCAGCCGGCAGTTCCCGACCATCAGCAACAGCAACCCGCTGACCTTTTCCATGCGCAACCCCGAATTGGTGCAGGCCATCGATCTGGTGATGCGCACTGGCGTTGCCCGCACCATCGAGCTGCATGAGACCGTGCCGTCCGAAACCTGGGATCGCGTCGTGGTCTCGCCGCTGCGCCGCCCCGGCCGTGACTGGCTGGGCGCTGACGACCGCCAACTGGTCGTGACGTTCCAGAGCCTCACCGAACTCAAGCGCGTCGAGGCCCTGCGCACTGACTTCATCGCCAATGCCAGCCATGAACTGCGCACGCCGCTCGCCTCGTTGCTCGGCTTTATCGATACCTTGCTCGGCCCCGCGGCCAAGGACACGGTGGCGCGCGAAAAGTTTCTCGGCATCATGCGCGGCCAGGCTGAACGCATGAGCAAGCTGATCGATGACCTGCTCAGCCTGTCGCGTATTGAAATGCATCAGCATGTGCGCCCCACCGGTAGCATCGATCTGGCAGGCCTATTGCGCGAGGTTCGTGAAGGGCTGATGACACAGGCCAAAGCGGCCGATGTCGAAATCCGCATGGATATGTTCGCCGGTCCCAGCACGACCATCGGCGACCGGGGTCAGCTCTATGAAGTGTTCGAAAACCTCATGGAAAACGCCATCAAGTATGGCGCTGTCGGCAAGTTTGTCGAAGTGAGCCTGTCGCCCGCAGGTCGGCCCGGCCTGCAGCATGTGGTGACCATCGTCGACCATGGTCCGGGCGTGGAGCCGGAGCATGTGCCGCGCCTGACCGAGCGGTTCTACCGCATCGACGCCGACGCCAGCCGCAAGAAAAAAGGCACGGGCCTCGGACTGGCCATCGTCAAGCACATCGTCAACCGCCATCGCGGACAGCTGACGATCAAAAGCAAGCCCGGCGAGGGCATGCGGGTGGATGTGTTTCTGCCTTAGGCGTGCAAAAGCGCCGCCTGTGATGCGGTTTTCAAGTAGAGCGATGGTGGCGAGGCATCAGCCTCGATCTAGTATTGGGAGTGAGACTGCTGCCTCGCCACCATACCGGGATTTCGAACAGGTCCGGTTCAGGCGCTACCATTATTGCAGGCGCGGCTGCCGTGTTTCCAACCCGCACGAGGAAGGCGACCCCTCCTCCCCGGCAATCCCCACGACCATCACTCGTCATGACTGGGCTCTGACGTGGGCAACGGGGAGGAGTATGCGCGCGGTTTTGGGTGCGGGGATAAGTTGTTGGTTTGGGGCACGCCCTCGTGGTTCGAGGCTCGTGAAGAACTCGCACCTCACCATGAGGGCTACTGATGCACCGCACCAAGAACAGCCCTCATGGTGAGGTGGGAGCACAGCGAGCCTCGAACCACGAGAGCGTGGCGCTGCATCTGGAGCAACTCTATCAGGCGAAACAACCAATCGATCGTCATTGCCCGGCTTGTCCGGGCAATCCATGGGTCAGCGACTGTGGAGAGATGGATTACCCGGACAAGCCGGGTAATGACGGGTGGGGTAGCTGGGGGGCGTAGCTCCTATGCCTCCCAAAATCTGCGCTGGTCTGTATATCCTGAAGATAACCGCTGCCTGCCGCCCCAACGCCGCGCTGTCCTCGGACTTGATCCGAGGACCACTCGCCATCTGCGCCGCGCTGGAAAAGGCCCTCGGGTCAAGCCCGAGGGCAGCGTGGTGGTTGTGGCGGGATTTGTAGGAGATTAGCGGAAGTCGCGCCGCACATGTACAGTCAGGCAATCCCAACCGTCTCACCCCGCCCCCAAAACAAAAAGGGCGCCACTGGCGCCCTCTTTTATTCAGTCTATTGCGGGGATCAACGACGCTTCTTGTCGACCTGATGATAGGCGCGACGCGAGTGGAAGTCGCAATAGGGGCCGGTTTCGAGGCTGTGCTGACCGCAGAAATAAAAATCTCTCGAGAGCGGGTCGCCGATTGGCCACTTGCAGGTGTGTTCGTTCAGCTGCAGCAGGCTCAGACGCTTGTCCTCGGGAATGAACAGCTCGGCCGCGACGGGCGCGACATAGAGCTGCTGTTCCATTTCTGGATTATGCGCCAGCGCCGTTGCGCCGATAGATTGTGGCCGCGACTGCTGCATAGCCGGGCGCGGCTTGGCAGCTGCACTGCTGCCGCCGAGGTTGGAAATGCCTGCCGATGGGCTCGAAACCCGACGGGGTGCCGGACGCGCTGCCGGACGGGCGCGCGGTGCCGAATTGGTAGGCTTGGCACGGGCCGAAAGCTTCAGGCGATGTACCTTGCCGATGACGGCGTTGCGTGTAACGCCCTCGCCAAGTTCGCCAGCAATCTGGCTGGCCGACAGGCCTTCCATCCAGAGCTTCTTCAAAGTTTCGACGCGCTCGTCAGTCCAGCCCGCCGATTGTGCTCCTGAAACCATGCTCAAAACAGAATCCTTCATTGTGCTGCCAAAATGGTAATGGCAGCCATCAAACGCTAGGCGTCGTATGCTAAGTGGGTCCGCCACACGAGATATCGTGTTCCCAATGTCCTTGAGTTTACTCTATGGGCGGAATCAGGATCAAGAGTCGGGGCGGACTTTCCCCGTAAATTCAGTGGTTAAAATTATGCTAACGATCTGCGAGTCAAATCAGGCACTTGGCGCGCGATCATTGACTTATCTGCAAAAATTGGCCTAATTCGGACGCTGAAACGCGCCGAGCTAAGAGCGCGTTTTTGGTTTTTGTGGCTCTATTGTCACTGTCCGCCACGAAGCCTGTTTTCACCCCGACACGTATAAGGAATGAACCCATGTCTGCGCTCTACGGCACGTATGCCCGGTCCGAACTCGCCTTTGAGCGGGGCGAGGGTATGCGACTGTACGATCAGCATGGCCGAGACTATCTCGATTTCCATTCCGGTATTGCGGTGAACGCGCTGGGCCATGGCGACGCCCATATTGTGTCTGCGCTCAAGAGCGCTGCCGACAAGGTCTGGCACACCTCCAATGTCTTCACCATTCCCGAGCAGGAACGGCTGGGTCAGCGGTTGGTAGATGCCACTTTTGCGGACTCGGTCTTCTTCACCAATTCGGGTGCAGAAGCGCTGGAATGCGCCATCAAGACTGCGCGTCATTATTTCTGGGCCAAGGGCGAAGTCGATCGCTACGAGATCATTGCCTTTACCGGCTCGTTCCATGGTCGGACGATGGGCACCATCGCTGCTGGCGGCAATCCGAGCTATCTGGAAGGCTTCGGCCCGCCAATGGCTGGCTTCAAGCACACCGCCCCAGGCGACCTGGAGGCCGTCAAGGCTCTGATCACCCCGCAGACCTGCGCCATCCTGATCGAGACGGTGCAGGGTGAGGGCGGCGTGACCGCCATGACCAATGAGTTCATGCAGGGCCTGCGCGCGCTATGCGACGAGCACGGCATGCTGCTGATCCTTGATGAAGTGCAGTGCGGCTATGGCCGGACCGGGCGCTTCTTTGCCTTTGAGTGGAGCGGCATCACGCCCGATATCGTCGCGGTGGCCAAGGCCATCGGCGGCGGCTTCCCGCTCGGCGCCTGCCTTGCCAAGGGCGATGTGGCGGCTTCGATGGTGCCGGGCACCCATGGCTCGACCTATGGCGGTAACCCACTGGCTTCGACCGTGGGTAATGCTGTGCTCGACCGGATTCTGGCGCCCGGCTTTATCGACCACGTCAACCTGATGGGCCAGAAACTGGCCTGGCACCTGCAGCAGCTGGCGCAAAAGTACCCTGAATACGTGGTGGAATCGCGCGGCAAGGGCCTGCTGGCTGGCATCAAGATCACGCCACCGGTGCGCGATTTCGTGGCGCGCCTGCGCGACGACCACCAGCTGCTGACCATCGGCGCAGGCGATAACGTGTTGCGTCTGCTGCCGCCGCTGATCGTCACCGAGGCCGATATCGAGGAAGCCATGGGCAAACTCGGCGCGGCTTTTGAAGCCATCGAAACTGAAACGGCTTCAGCGCCTACAGTGGGTTGATATGGACTTCGGTGTTTACCACTATGGTCGCCGACGACGCGGCCTGTTTCCTCCGCCCTGAGGGGCGGAGCGACAACGCGCGTATTCACCGAAAACCATAGCGTCACAAAGGAACCCGGCCCATGACTTCGACCGGCACCCCACGGCATTTTCTATCGATCGACGATTTCGACTATTCCGAACTGCGCGGCATGCTCGACACGGCAGCATCGCTCAAGGCTCGCCTCAAGCAGGGCGACCGGCCACAGCCCCTCAAGGACAAGGTGCTGGCCATGATCTTTGAGCGCCAGTCGACCCGGACGCGCGTTTCGTTCGATGTCGGCATGCGCCAGCTTGGTGGCGAAACCATCATGCTGTCCGGCCAGGAAATGCAGCTCAGCCGCGAAGAAACGCTGGAAGACACCGCCAAGGTGATGAGCCGCTATGTCGATGCGATCATGATCCGCATCCTCAGCCATGCCGATCTGCTCGAGCTGGCCGAAGGCGCCAGCGTGCCGGTCATCAATGGCCTGACCCGCCGGGCTCATCCGTGCCAGATCATGGCCGATCTGCAAACCTTTGAAGAGCACCGCGGCAACATCAAGGGCGCCAAGGTTGCCTGGGTGGGCGACAGCAACAACGTACTGCACTCCTGGGTCAACGCGGCCGAACTGTTCGATTGCGACCTGACCATTGCCGTGCCGGACGAATATAGCCCCGAAAAGGACCTGATGCTGGACATCCAGCGCGCCGGTTCGCGCGTCAGGCTGATCGAAGATCCGCGCGAAGCTGTCGAAGGCGCCGACCTCGTCATCACCGACACCTGGGTGTCGATGGGCGACGTGGATGCCGCCGAACGCCGCCGGGTCTTGAAACCCTATCAGGTCAACACCAATTTGATGGCCTTGGCGGACAAGAACGCCCTTTTCATGCATTGCCTGCCCGCTCATCGCGGCGACGAAGTGACCGACGAAGTGATCGACGGTCCGCAGTCGGTGGTGTTTGACGAGGCGGAAAACCGTCTGCATGCCCAAAAAGCCATCCTGTGCTGGGCCTTCGGGGTCGACGTTAACTAACTGCTTCGATCTTCTGGCCGGGGACGGCCTGCAAATGGCAGCCTTCTGCGCTTCCGGTGCTCACGTACCAATGTACGCTCCGCTCCGGTTCTCGAAGCCCACCATTTTCGGCTCGCCCCAACCAGAAGCTCATTGCAGTTTCACGGACCGCCCCGGCAATGGCTGCCCAAACTCTTGCCGAGTTTGGGCAGTATGACCATTGTGGCCGCGCCGACTTGAAAGCCACCTGACCGAAAATGACTACGGATACGACGACCATGACCGAGAACATGATGAGTGCCCTCGGGCTCGACCGGCCGGAAAGCGGCGACGATGTGGTCGTGCCGTTCACGCTGGACAAGCTCGATACCCGCGGCCGCAGCGTGCGGCTGGGCGAAGCGCTTGATACCATTCTGGCCCGCCACAAATATCCCGCACCCGTCGCGCGCCTGCTCGGCGAAGCGGTGGTGCTGGCATCTTTGATCGGCTCGTCCCTCAAATTCGAGGGTCGTTTCATCATGCAGACCCAGACCGATGGCCCGGTGAACCTGTTGGTCGTCGACTTCGACGCACCGGACGGGTTGCGCGGCTATGCCCGCTTTGATCATGACGCCTTGCTCAAGGCTGCCGAGGAAGGCCGCACCAAGCCGGGCGAATTGCTCGGCAAGGGGCATCTCGCCATGACCATCGATCAGGGCCCTCATACCGAGAGGTATCAGGGTATTGTCGCGCTTGAAGGCCATTCCCTTGAGGAAGTGGCGCATGCCTATTTCATGCAGTCCGAGCAAATCCCGACCCAGGTTCGCCTGGCCGTCGCTGAGTTCACCAAGAAGGGCGATCATCGCCCCCATTGGCGCGCTGGCGGCGTGCTGATCCAGCACCTGCCCGAGCATGGCATGTCCCATGTTGCCGACCTGCCGGGTGATGGGAATTTCGAGGATATCGAGGAAGCCGACGGCTGGACCGAAGCCAAGACTTTGCTGGCAACGCTGGATGATCTTGAGCTCGCCGACCCCGATCTGAGCTCGGAACGCCTGCTGTTCCGGCTTTATCACGAGACCGGCGTGCGCGTGTTCACCCCACTGCCGATGGTGGAGCGCTGCACCTGTTCTGCCGACAATATCGAGAACATGCTGGCCACCAGCTTCACCGCCGAAGACCGCGAGGAAATGGCGGTTGATGGCGAAATCGAAGTGGTCTGCGAGTTCTGTTCAACCGCCTATCACTTCAATCCGCACCAGTTCGACGCCAAGCACTGAGCGAATGATCCAAGACCGAATGGCCGTCCTTGAAAAAGGGCGGCCATTTTCGTTGCTGGCAGCAAGTGGCTGCTATGCTTGCCATTTTCATCAAACCTGAGCAGTATTTGTCCGTAAGTATCCGGGCAGGGGGGTGCCAGGTGAACGCCGACGCTTTTGAGCTAAGCCGTGCGCTGAGTAACCGCGTCAGTCCGGTGGCGCCATGTCGGACGCAGTAGAACTCGTCAAAGCAATCCTCGCGGAAGATCAACAAAGCGACGCCGTGGCGCTTGCTGTGCTGGACGCTGCGCTTGAGCGCGAAGTGGACGTTCTTCTCTATTGCGCCGTGACGCTCGGACTGGGCGAGGCCATAGTCATGGAACGGGCTGCTGTCTGGGCTGGCTACGGTTATTTCGACCGCGTTCCGCGCCATGTGAAGGGCGTCACCGTGCCCGCGCGACTAGAGGCACTCGCCGAGGTTCGGTTGTTCCGCGTCACGATGCTCGATAGAGAAGTGGCCTTCGCGGCACCGGACTTTTTGGGTGTCATCCGGCTGCGACAGGCGTTGATCGCCAAGCCGAGTCTGCGCCAGACCATTTGCCTCGTCCCTGAAACGGCCTTGCGGGATTTCCTGACTGAAGCTGCGGCGCCTGCACTGATCGATGCCGCCCGGCAGGGACTGGCGCGACGCTGGCCCTATGCCTGCGCGCAACTTGAGCTGACGATACTGGCGCGATGGGGTTTCGTTGCCGGGATGGGGCTGCTGGTCGCGCTGGTGCTGATTGCGCCCTACCTCATGCAGCTGTGGCTGCTGCCGCTGGTGATGTGCATACTCGTTCTACCCGCGCTGATCCGCATTGCGGCGCTGCTGACGCCGCCGCGCAAAATCCCCGAGATGCATCGTCCTGCCGATGAGGACTTACCGATCTATTCGGTAATGATTCCTCTGCACAACGAAGCCCTGATGGTGCCACAACTGTTCGCGGCCATGCGCGCGCTGGACTATCCGGCGGAGCGTCTCGACATCAAGTTTGTCGTCGAGGCTCAGTCGACCTGGACGGTGAACGCCGTGCGGGCGCAATTGGGCGACCCGCGGTTTACGCTCGTGGCTGTGCCGGATGCCGCGCCGCGTACCAAACCCAAGGCGCTCGATTTTGCCCTGCCGCTCTGCCGGGGCGAGCACGTCGTTGTCTATGACGCCGAGGATATTCCCGACCCCGACCAGCTGTGGAAGGCGGTCGTCCGCTTTCGCGACAACCCAGACATCGTTTGCCTGCAGGCCCATCTCGTCATCGACAACGGTCGCCGCAACTGGCTGGCTGCGCTGTTCACGGGCGAATATGCAGGCCTGTTCACGGTACTGCTTCCCGCTCTGGCGCGTTGGCGCCTGCCCATGCCGCTTGGCGGGACCTCCAACCATTTCCGCACCAATGTGCTGCGCGAACTGGGTGGTTGGGACGCTTACAATGTCACCGAAGATGCTGACCTCGGCGTCCGGCTTGCGCGTCAGAGGCTGCGCGTCGATGTGTTGGCATCGCGGACCCGCGAAACTGCGCCCGCCATGCTTGCGCCATGGATGGGTCAGCGCACCCGCTGGATGAAAGGTTGGATGCAGACGTTCATCGTCCACAACCGCAATCCGGGCCTTCTGTGCAAGCAGATGGGGCTGCGCTCATTTCTCGCCTTCCAGATCCTCGTCATCGGCATGATCACTGCGCCAGTGCTGCATTGTGCCTTCGCTGTAATGGTCGTGGTTCATTTAATCTTGGGCGCGCTTGGCGTCGGAGATTGGCCGTGGGGCGTCTTCTATATCTGGGTCTTGATCATTGGCTACGGCAGCGCCTTTGCCACCAGCTGGCTTGGCCTCGCTCGCCTGGGCAAGACACACCTGCTGGGCCAGCAACTGTTATTGCCGCTGTATTGGCTGCTGATGGGCTTTGCGACATTCCGGGCCGGGCATGAACTGCTTGTGCGCCCATTTCATTGGTTCAAGACACCGCACAGGCCGGCGGCGACCGAGGTGGCGAGGCGCAGGCGCAAGGCCCGCCGCCGCATATTTGGTGGCCTACGCATTTCCTAACTTGACTACAAAAATCATAATATGTAGCAAGCCTCCACGAGAGGGCCGGCGCGGCCCGTCTATCGGGGAATGCCGCCATGAGCATCATCAGTCGCCGACAATTTATCCTTGGCGCGGCGGGTCTGGGTGCAACGCTGCTGGCCGGTCCCACACTGGCTCAGTCCTCGGTCCGCACGATCACCACCTCGGTTGGCACCTATGACATTCCAGCCGACCCCAAGCGCGTCGTCGTGATCGATACACGGCTCGACCTGGAGCCTGCGGTGGCGCTCGGACTGCCCATCGTCGGCTACAGCTATTATCAGGATATCGAGCCCTGGGTGCCCTATGAGGGCGCCGACAAATATATCGGCACGCCGCCATCGCGCGAGGCTGTGCTAGCGCTCGACCCGGACCTGATCGTTTGCACCGACATCCCGGAAAGCGAACTCTGGCCCATCGACAAGCTGTCCGACATCGCCCCGGTTCTGCCGGTGGATTTCAATATGCATTGGCGCGATAACCTGACCCGTATGGGCGACTGGCTCGGCCGTCGCGACCGGGCGGACGCGTTCATCGCCGCCTATGAGGCCGAGGTCGAAGCCTTCAAGATCAAGCACGCGGCCGTGCTCAATCGTAAGGTGGCGGCAATCTGGTCCAGCCCCGACGCGGGCGAGATCAACATCCTGATGGGCGTGAACACGCCGCAGGTGACCGCAATCGGTCAGGTGCTCGATGATCTGGGCGGCATCACCGTCTCGCCCGAAGGCTTGGGCGAATATGGCAATGTCAGCTACGAGCGCATGGACGAAATTCTCGCCGATGTTGAAGGCATCGTCATCGATCACTTCGAGCAGAGCGAACTCGACGCGCTCGAAACCTCGCCGGTCTGGAGCCGTCTGCCCGCCGTCAAGGCTGGCCGCGCCCTGCCGACCAGCGGCGCCTATTACGGCGGTGGCTACACCGCCCGCCACCTCATCGGCGAATGGGACAAGCTCTATTCGCTGTTGAGCGCCTGATTTTCAAACCCATGTTGGTGCCCATGCTGCCCCGCCATTTCCTTCTGGCTGTCGCCTTTACAGCGCTTGTCGCTCCCGCCTTCGCGCAGGAGACGTTCACCTATACCTACGGCGACTACACCGCTGAGTTGCCGGTCGATCCGCAGCGCGTCTTTGTCATGGACTCGCGCACTGCGCTCGACTTTGCCGTCAGCGCCGGTTTCCCGATTGTCGCCACCGATTGGGACGATGACGAGGAAATGCACCTCGACAAGTTCATTCCCGAAAACGTCGACCGCCTGATCTTCCGCGGTGAACCCAATGCCGAACTGGTGCTGACCTATGACCCGGATCTGTTGGTCGTGGGCGCCGGTTGGTGGAATTATTGGAAAGACAATAACAGCTTCAACGCCAATGGCCTGCCGGTACTCGTGATCAAGGACGGCACCGGCCCGGACTGGAAAGAGCAGCTGACTAGCCAACTGGCGGCCTATAACCGCCCGGAAAAGGGCGCGGCGCTGATCGCTGAATATGATGCGGCCGTTGCGGCGGCCAGGCCCGAGATCGCGCGCGTGTTGCATGGTCGCAAGGTCGCGGTCACCGACATCTGGGGCGACCAGTTTGCCCTCCAGACCGAGACCTTTTCCGCTGCCGTTGCCCGCGACCTGGGGATTGACCTGGCAACGGGTCCAGTAGAAGCTGAAGATGGCTATCAGGTTTATAGCGCAGAGAACCTCGGCGCCTATCACGACGCCGCACTGATCATGTCGCTCTGGTCCAAGGATATGGCCGATAACGCGATGTGGCAGCGCCTGCCGGCCATCGCGCGCGGCGCCCAATATGAGATGGACACGGTCAATAGTTGGGGCTTCGCGCTGACGGCCATCGACCTGGTCCAGGATTTTACTGAAGCCATGGCTGTACTCGAGAAGGCCGACGCCCAATGACTCCCAAGTTCCACGAAGCCACCGTTCTTTCTCGTACGCAGCTGACGCCCGGCATGGTGCGCGTCACTTTGGGCGGCGACGGTCTTGCCAAGTTCCAGCCCACCGGCGTCGGCGACGAGTATCTGCGTCTGTTCTTCCCCAATCCGGAAACCGGCAAACTGCATCTTCCGGTGATCACCGAAGAAGGCCGCTGGACCTATCCCGACGGACAGGACGCTGTGCGTTGCTCGACCTATACGGTGCGCCGCCACAGTTCCGAAACCGGCGAACTCGACATCGATTTCGTGGTGCATGAGGGCGGTCTCGCCAGCGAGTGGGCCCAAAAGGCAGCGCCCGGCGATAGCATTACAATCAACAATCCGCGTGGGCTTTATACCCCACCAGAAGATACCGTCTGGCAGTTGCTGATCGCCGATGCGACGGGCTTGCCGGCGCTGGCGCGGCTGCTGGAACAGACGCCAAAACACATCCAATCGCGTGTCTTTATCGAGGTTGCCGATGTCGATCATGAGCAGCCGCTGTTTGCCCATCCCGGCGCGACGGTGACCTGGCTGCACAAGAGCGGCAATGGTGTTGCCCCGAGCCGCATGGAAGAGGTCGTTCGGGCCGTTCCGCTGCCATCCACCCCCGGCTATGTCTGGGTGGCCGGTGAGCAGAAAGTGGTGCGCACCATTCGCAAGTTCGTCCGTCAGGACCTCAAGCTGCCACCAGAGCGCTACGAGCTGGTTGGCTATTGGACCGCCAATGGCGAAGAATGGGAAGCCAAGTGGGAAGCGCTCGATCCAGCGGTAAAGTCGGAAATCGACGCCGCCTGGGATTCCGATCGCGACCCCGAAGAAGTGCGCGACGAATATGAAGCCACCCTCGAAAAGTTCGGTCTCTGAGGTGAGCACGACAGCCGTCACCAGTCAGGATCTGGCGCGCCAGGAGCAGAAACGCCCCGGGCTCGCCCAGACCAACGCCATGCGGTTCGGCTGGCTTATGCTGGCCGTTCTCGTGCTCGTTGCGGTGCTGCTCGCCAGCATCGCCATCGGCTCCAAGGACATTCCGGTGTCCACCGTTCTCGACGCGCTGTTTGCCTACAATGACAGCGACGACCACGCCATCATTCAGGCGCTGCGCGTTCCGCGTACGCTGATGGGGCTGGTGGTCGGCGCAGCGCTTGGCATGTCCGGTGCGCTGATCCAGGCGCTGACCCGCAATCCGCTGGCTGATCCCGGTATTCTCGGCGTCAATGCCGGTGCGGCGTTCTTCGTGGTGCTGGCAGTTGGCCTGTTCGGCCTGACATCGGTGCAAAGCTATATCTGGTTCGCGTTCCTCGGCGCGATCCTCACCACCGTCGTCGTCTATGCCATCGGCTCGGCTGGTCGGGCAGGGGCGACGCCAGTGCGTCTGACGCTGGCCGGTGTTGCCATCGGCGCTGTTCTAAGCGGCATTTCATCAGGCATTACCCTGCTCAACCCGACCATTTTCGATCGCATGCGCCAGTGGGGCGCTGGTTCGCTGGTGGCTCCTGGCTACGAGACGCTCTGGGCTGTGCTGCCGTTCATCGTGATCGGCCTGATCATCTCGCTGTTTGTGGCGCGGCCACTGAACGCGGTGGCATTAGGTGACGACCTCGCATCGGCGCTGGGTGCCAACATCACGCGCACGCGGGCACTGGTCATCGTCTCCACCACGCTATTGGCGGGTGCGGCCACGGCTGCTGCCGGTCCTATTGGCTTTGTTGGGCTGATGGTGCCCCACGTCGCGCGTTGGATCGTTGGTCCGGACCAGCGCTGGATATTCCTCTTTACGGTTGTGCTGTCGCCAGTGCTGTTGCTCACCTCCGATATTGTCGGCCGCCTCGTCATGCGGCCGGGCGAATTGCAGGTCGGTATCGTCACCGCCTTCGTCGGCGCACCGGTTCTGATCTTGTTGGCGCGCCGCCGCCGGGTGAGTGGGCTATGAGCATTATCGAGCAACCCAAGGGCATCGACTTTGGCCGCCCGATCCAGGCGGTGCGCAATTTCGGTGGTGCGCTGTCCTATCGGCTCGACGTCAAGACCGTCACCGTCTGCGCCATATTGCTGGGCGTCGCTTTAGTGGTCGCGCTGATCACGCTGGCGAGTGGCGAGTATCAGGTGCCACTACCGGACGTGATCTGGGCATTGCTGGGACAGGCCGAAGGTCGCGTCCATATGGTGGTCGTCGAATGGCGCCTGCCGCGTACCGCGCTGGCGCTCATTTTGGGCGCAGCACTGGGCATTGGCGGCGCCATTTTCCAGTCGCTGACCCGCAACCCGCTGGGTAGCCCCGACATCATCGGCTTTGACGCCGGCGCTTATACTGGCGCACTGGTCGTCATCATCTTGATGCAGGGCGGCTATTACTTCATCGCAGGCGGCGCGCTGCTCGGCGGGCTGGCGACGGCGCTGATCGTCTATGTGCTGGCCTATAGCCGAGGCGTGCAGGGCTTCCGCCTGATCATCGTCGGCATTGGCGTTTCGGCCATGCTCAACTCGCTCAACACCTGGATGCTGCTGCGCGCCAAGCTCGAAGTGGCGATGGCCGCTGCGATCTGGGGTGCGGGTTCGCTCAACGGCCTCGGCCTTGATCGCCTCGGCCCGTCGGTGCTGATCCTTGGTATCCTGATCCCGCTTGCGCTGTTGATGAGCCGCCCGATGGCGCAGCTTGAACTGGGCGACGACGCGGCCCGAGCCCTCGGGGTCAGCGCCGAGCGGACGCGTCTGGCCTTGCTGGTGCTCGGCGTTGCCCTGACGGCGACAGTGACGGCAACGGCCGGCCCAATCGGTTTTGTGGCACTGGCCGCACCACAGCTGGCCCGTCGCCTGACCGGCAGCCCCGGTGTCGCCATGCTGCCCGCTGCGGCCATGGGCGCGCTTCTGCTGGCGGCCGCTGACTATCTGGCGCAACGCGCTTTCGCACCCACCCAGCTTCCCGTTGGCATTGTCACGGTCAGCCTGGGCGGCGTTTACTTCGTGTGGCTGCTGCTGCGCGAAACAAGACGATAGGAATGGATGATCCGATGAACCGACACGATCCCGCACTCGCCGCAGCCGATCCGCGCCTGTTCGCCGAAGGCATTACCATCGGCTACGACAAGCGTGTCATTTCCACCGACCTGTCGGTGAAAATTCCGGACCGTTCCTTCACCGTCGTGGTTGGGGCAAATGCCTGCGGTAAGTCCACCTTGCTGCGCGCGCTGTCTCGTCTGATCAAGCCAGCCGAGGGCAGGGTGGTGCTGGACGGGCAGACCATCTCGTCCTACCCGGCCAAAGAAGTCGCGCGCCGTCTGGGTCTCTTGCCCCAGAGCTCGATTGCGCCAGAAGGCATTACCGTTGCCGATCTGATCGCCCGTGGCCGCTATCCGCACCAAAAGCTCTTGCGCCAGTGGTCGACCGAGGATGAAGTGGCTGTCATTGCCGCCATGGAAGCCACCAAGGTGACAGCGCTGTCGCATCGTCTGATGGACGAACTGTCCGGCGGCCAGCGCCAGCGCGTCTGGGTCGCCATGGTGCTGGCGCAGGAAACCCCGCTCCTGTTGCTCGACGAACCGACCACCTTCCTCGACATCACCCACCAGATCGAACTTCTTGAACTGCTGGGCGAACTCAACCGTCGCGATGGCCAGACCATCGTCGCCGTGCTCCACGATCTCAACCACGCCTGCCGCTACGCCACCCACATCATCGCCATGCGCGATGGCGCGGTGATTGCCGAAGGGGCCCCGCGCGACATCGTCACGGCCGAACTGGTCGAAGAAGTCTTCGGCCTGCCCTGCATCATCATCGACGATCCTATTGCCCACACACCGCTGGTTATTCCGCGCGGTTCTGCGCCTGCCGCATAAGGAAATACCATGACCAAGACGATCACTTTGAACCGCCGCAGCTTCGGTATCGGTGCGGCAGGGCTGGCTTTGGCAGGCCTCGTGCCGCAGAGCGCCTTTGCGCAGGAAACACGCAGCGTTACAACGGCGCTCGGCACCTACGACATTCCGGCCGATCCGCAGCGCGTGCTCTGCGTCGATAGCCGCCTCGATATCGAACCGGCCGTTGCGCTGGGCCTCAATATCGTCGGCCATGCCTATGACAAGGTCGAGCCATGGGTGCCCGCCGATCCAAACTGGAAGTTTGTTGGCGAAGTCCCCGATCTGGAGCAAGTGCTGGCGCTCGATCCCGACCTCATCATCTGCACCGACGTTGGCGACCGCGACAGCGAGTATTGGCCGATCAATCGCCTCAAGGACGTCGCGCCGGTTCTGCCGCCGCCATACGTGCTGCCGTGGAAAGAAATCCTCGCCCAGATTGGCGTCTGGACCGGTCGCGAAGGCGCTGCCGATGCGATGCTTGCCGAGTATGATGCGCTGATTGCCGACATCAAACAGCGCCGTGCCGAGCAGATCGCCAGCAAGACCATTGCCGTGGTGCAGCCCTGGAGCGACGGCACCATTTTCCTTCAGGCCGAGTTGAGCCTGCTGCAGCCCCAGATCATGGCTGACCTTGGTGCCAAGACCATTCCCGTGGTCGAGGGCAACATCGTCAGTGCCGAGAACTTCAGCGATGTTCTGGGCGGCGTCGATGGCATCCTGCTGGTGCTGCACACCGAAGGCGGGCTTGAGCCCGTGGCGCAGCAGCAGACCTGGACCCGCCTTCCGGCCGTTGCAGCAGGCAAGGTGATTGGCCGGGTGGGTAACACCAATTTCGGTGGCATCTACACAGCCATGCATGTCGCCAAGCTGTTCGACGAACTCTACGGCACGCTGGCCTGATTACTCGCTCGCGTAGCGGCGGCGCACGCCGCTGACGCGGGTGCCAAACACACGATCCCGGCCGGCGGCTTTGGCGCTGTAAAGCGCTTCGTCGGCGGCCTGGATGATTTCGCGGACGCTGCGGTGCAGATTGTCGGCAGTGTAAGTTGCGACGCCAACACTGGCCGTCACATAGCCGCGCTCGCTGGCAAGATGAGGAATTCTGCCCGCCGCCAGCGACTTGCGGAAGCCTTCCGCCACGAGATAGGCGCCGTCCTCGTCCGTATCGGGCAAGATGGCGACAAACTCTTCGCCACCGTAACGCGCCTCCATGTCGGCCGGGCGATGCAACCCGGCACTAAGGTACTCGCCAACCCGACGCAGGCAGTCGTCGCCTGCTGGATGGCCATAGTGGTCGTTATAGGCTTTGAAGCGATCCACATCGATCAGCAGCAGGCTCATCGGTGTCCCGGTGCGCGAGCTGCGCGACACCTCGGTTTCAACGGCATCATCAAAAGCCCGGCGATTGTAGAGCCCCGTCAGCGCATCGGTGCGCACCAGATATTTGAGCTTGTCGCTGGCGTCCTGCAGATCGAGTTCCGTCTGCTTGAGGCGCGTTACATCGGTCACGACAACAAGCGTCTTGCCTTTCGACGTCGGCCGAGTTCGCACCTGCAACCAGCGCCCGTTAAAGAGGTTGACCTCTTCCTCGCTCTCGCGGTGCAGATTGGCGATGATATGGGTCATCCAGCCTTCGACGCGGGACTTGGGCGCGGTAACCTGTTCTCCGGTCTCGATCACTGCGCGCAAAATGTCGCGCATGTGCGCGCCAGGTTGGCGGAGATGACCGGTATAGGGAAAGCTGGCGCGATACTGCTCGTTCGAAAGCTCAATGCGCCCCGTCGCATCAAACATTGCCAGCCCGTCCGACATTTCTGCCAGTGCATAGGACAGCGTGTTGCGGCTCTCGATCAGATCCTCGCGCATCTGCTTGTCGGCGGTGATGTCGCGGGTAACACCCGCCATACCGATGGCATCGCCATTCGGTGCGTATAGCGGCACCTTGGACGTCACATACCAGCGCGTCACCCCCTTGGAATCCTTGACGAACTCCTCGAGTGCTACCTGCGGCACGCCGGTTTCGATGATCCGTCGCTCGGCTTCAAACACGGTCTGCGCCCGCTCTGGAGGCGATACGTCAAAGTCCGTTTTGCCGATCATTTCTGCCGGGCTGCTGCGCCCATAAAGGCCAACAACCGCGTCATTGACCGCGCTGAACCGGCCATGGCGGTCTTTGACATAGGCATAGTCGGGGGCCTGTGAGAGCGCCGCGGCCAACAGGTCGCGGTCAGCGGAAAACCGGCGGGCCTGCAAGAAGACCACGCCTGCCAGCGCCGTCGTCAACGTATTCAGGACGCCAAGTGGCAGGGCGTGGTTGAAGATGGCCTCAGCGACCGTATCGCCCGGCAGCAGCAGGATGCCAGCCGCCGAAATGGCCCCGACAACAACGCCGAGCACCGCACCATGCCAGGGCTTGGAGCCCTGTCTGGCCACGGCGACGCGCCCCAGCAGGCCCAGTACGGTCATCAGGGCAATGGTGGTCAGGCCGGCGGTCAGGCCGACGCCACCCATTTCATAACGCCAGTTCAGCGCCAGCGTCGTCGCGATCAGTGCAGATAGCGGGCCACCAAAAAACGCAGCGACAGCAATGAGCGACAGCCGGAGATCGATATAGGAGCCGGGCTGCATCTGCGCCGACATCATCATCGAGGCGATGGCCCCGAGCCCCATGGCCAGACCGAACAGCGCGCTCCGCGCCAGGCCGGGCACATTGCGCAGCCAAAAGCGTGCATGCCCCCAACCGAGCACAAACAGCGTTACGACGGCAAGATTGCCGGCCAACATCTGCCAAGGTGACGACACGTCGTTCTCCATGGGTCGGCGGACGCAATACAAGGCACCGACGCATGTCCATGTTGCGCCAAACTCTTTGTCATTTCCTGAATCACCGCCCCATCACTGCAAACTTTATTCAGGAAAAGACGCGGTATTTTGTCCCGAGCAGCCAGCGCAAACCACCTGTGACCGCGCGATGCTTGCGTTGAGCGGTCTGCAATGCTTTACCGGCGCTTTCCGCGCGCCTTGAGGCGGGCAGCCAGACACCTCGGAATCCCATGATACGTCTCGAAAGCATCGGCAAACAGAACGGCAAACAGATCGTCTTCATCGACGCTTCGGCAGTGTTGCAGAAGGGCGAAAAGATCGGTCTGGTCGGCCCCAATGGCGCCGGCAAGACCACTCTGTTCCGCATGATCACCGGCGAAGAACAGCCCGACGAGGGGCAGGTGTCGATGGAGCGCGGCGTCACCATCGGCTATTTCAGCCAGGATGTCGGCGAGATGGGTGGGCGCAGCGCCGTTGCCGAAGTGATGGATGGCGCCGGTCCGGTCAGTGCCCTGATCACCGAAATGCGCGCGCTCGAAGCCGATATGGGCGATCCCGACAAGGCCGACGAGATGGATGCCATCATCGAACGCTATGGCGAAATCCAGCACCAGTTCGAAGAACTGGACGGCTATTCGCTCGACGGTCGCGCCCGCGAAGTGCTCGATGGCCTCGGCTTTTCCCAGGAAATGATGGATGGTGATGTCGGCAAGCTTTCCGGCGGCTGGAAGATGCGCGTGGCGCTGGCCCGCATCCTTCTGATGCGGCCTGACGCGCTGCTGCTCGACGAGCCGAGCAACCATCTGGATCTCGAAAGCCTGATCTGGCTCGAAGCTTTCCTGCAGAACTATAGCGGCGCCCTGTTCATGACCTCGCACGACCGCGAATTCATGAACCGCATCTGCACCAAGATCGTCGAAATCGACGCCGGCTCGCTGACCACCTATTCGGGCAATTACGAATTCTACCAGCAGCAGCGCGCCATCTCGGAAAAGAACCAGCAGGCGCAATTTGAGCGCCAACAAGCGATGTTGGCGAAGGAGTTGGACTTCATCGCCCGCTTCAAGGCCCGCGCGTCTCACGCTGCGCAGGTGCAGAGCCGGGTCAAAAAGCTCGACAAGATCGACCGCGTCGAGCCGCCCAAGCGCCGCCAGACGGTGGACTTTGAGTTCCGCCCCGCGCCGCGTTCAGGCGAAGACGTGGCGCTGCTTAAGGGTGTGTCCAAGAGCTATGGCGATCGCACCATCTATGACGGGCTCGATTTCCACGTACGCCGCAAGGAACGCTGGTGCATCATGGGCGTCAACGGCGCCGGCAAGTCGACGCTGCTCAAGCTGGTGACCGGCACGGCCGATCCAGATCAAGGCAATGTTTCGCGTGGGCCTTCGGTCAAGATGGCCTATTTTGCCCAGCACGCGATGGATGTGCTTGAGGGTGACCTCACCGTGTTCCAGCAGCTGGAAAGCTCGTTCCCGCAAGCCGGGCAGGCCCCACTGCGCGCTCTGGCTGGGGCTTTTGGTTTTTCCGGCGACGAGATCGAAAAGAAGTGCCGCGTGCTGTCGGGTGGCGAAAAGGCCCGTCTGGTCATGGCCATGATGCTGTTCGATCCTCCGAACTTCCTCGTGCTTGACGAGCCGACCAACCATCTGGACATCGCCACCAAGGAAATGCTCATCACCGCGCTGTCGCAATATGAAGGCACCATGCTTTTCGTCTCGCACGACCGCCATTTCCTCGCCGCGCTTTCGAACCGCGTTCTGGAACTGACGCCTGAGGGCGTTCACGTCTATGGCGGCGGCTATACCGAATATGTCGAGAGCACCGGCCAGGAAGCCCCGGGCCTGCGCAGCTAAGCCGGGCTAGCGCCCGACAAAGACCAGACAGATTTGACGCCCCGGATGGTCGCGAAAGCGGCCGCCGGGGCGTTTTCCTTTGTGGGAAAGCTCGGGCGCAAGCGCATGGGGCTGTACAGAACCCTTGAGATGGGCTCAATTGGTATTCTATTGGTCGTATTGCGGTAGCATTTTGGACTAGGTTGGGGCATGGCACAGCTTTCACTTCGCGGTATCAAGAAGCGTTTCAAGACGACTGATGTGCTGCACGGCATCGATCTCGAAATCGGTGACCGGGAATTTGTGGTGTTCGTCGGCCCCTCCGGCTGCGGTAAATCCACGCTTCTGCGCCTGATCGCGGGGCTCGACCCGATCAGCGATGGCGAGTTCCTGCTTAACGGCCAGCGCATGAACGACGTGCCGCCATCGCGCCGCGGCATTGCCATGGTGTTCCAGTCCTACGCGCTTTATCCGCATATGGACGTCTATGAAAACATGGCCTTTGGCGCGCGACTGATGGGGCTCGACAAGCCTGCCGTCGAAGCCCGCATTGCCGAGGCATCGCGCATGCTGCGGCTCGAACCCTATCTCAAGCGCAAGCCGCGCGAACTCTCCGGCGGTCAGCGCCAACGCGTCGCCATCGGCCGTGCGCTGGTGCGTAAGCCTGAAGTGTTCCTGCTCGATGAGCCCCTGTCCAATCTCGACGCGGCGCTGCGCTCCGATGTGCGTCTGGAGATCGCCAAGCTGCACCGGGACATCGGCGGCACCATGATCTACGTGACCCACGATCAGGTCGAGGCCATGACGCTGGCCGACAAGATCGTCGTCATGAACCTTGGCCGGATCGAGCAGGTCGGTAGCCCGCGCGAACTCTACGAAACGCCCGCCAATACGTTCGTCGCGACCTTTATCGGTTCGCCGCGCATGACGCTGGTTGAAATGACCCGTGACGGCGGCCGCCTCGGCATCGCCAATGGTGGGTCCGTCGCCGTATCGGCTTTGCCCGATGTGGCCAAGCTCAAGGTCGGCGTGCGCCCCGATGCGGTGTCGCTGAGCCGTGGCCATGGCGACGACGGGCTGATCGGCGAGGTCGTTTACACCGAATACCTGGGCGACAACGCGTTCGTTTACGTACGCCTTGCCGACGGCACGGTGATGCCGGCGCGGGTTGGCGTCAACGATCTTTACGCGCCCGAAACCCCGGTCACGGTGTCGATCAACGCGTCGGCTGCGCACTTCTTTTCCGCCGAGGACGGTCGGCGGCTCGAGGCCTGAGGGGGCCTCAAAGAACACTTCGCATACCTTAATCTCAGGAGGACTAAGACAATGAATCGGACAACTTTGCGCATCGGCGCGGCTCTTGCGGCCGTTCTCGTTGCAGCGCCAGCGATGGCGCAGGATTTGACGTTCTGGAGCTGGCGGCAGGAAGACCGCGCCCAGTACGAAAAGTTCATCGACACCTTTGAAGCCGCCAATCCAGGCATCACTGTCACCTTCGAAACGTTCGAAGCGGCAAACTACAACACCATTCTGTCGACCGCCCTTGCTGGTGGTACCGGCCCGGATCTGATGATGGTGCGCGCCTATGGCGGCATGGAAGCCATCGCGTCGGCCGGCTATCTTGAGCCAATCAGCGTCGACACCGTGCCGAACCTCAAGGGTTTTGCCGAAAGCGCACTGCAGGCCGAAACCATGCGGTCCGACAGCACGCTCTATGCTGTGCCTTTCGCCAGCCAGACCCAGTTCGTTATCTACAATAAGGGCATTTTCGACGCCAACGGCCTCGATGAACCCCAGACCTGGGACGAGTTCATCGCCCTGAGCCAGAAGCTCAAGGATGCTGGCGTCATGGCCTTTGCCAATGGCACTGCGACCGCCTGGCAGAACGAAACCATCGTCTCGGACCTCGTGTCGTCGATCATGACGCGCGGCTTCTATGATGACCTGATGGCCGGCAAAGCTGACTTCACCGACGCGCGCTTTACCAATGCGCTGGCCAAGCTCAAGGACATCAGCGCCTACTTCCCGGACGGCTTTATCGGCCTCGACTATCCCTCGGCCCAGCAGCTGTTCGTTTCGGGTCTCGCCGGCATGTTCGCGGGCGGCTCCTATGAGCTCGCCACGTTCAAGACCATGAACCCAGACATCGAACTCGGCATTTTCGCTGCGCCCGGCGAAGCGGCCACCGATGAGAAGCTGGTCGGCATCTATTACGACGGTGGCTATGCCGCCAATGCCAGCGGCAAGAACAAGGAAGCGGCCCTCAAGTTCCTGAACTACGTTGCGAGCCAGGAATTCGGCCAGGCGTTCGCCAACACGCTCAACAACATTTCGACCGTTCCGGGCGTCACCTTCGACAACCCGCTGCTGGCTGAAGTTGCCGAGCTGAACCAGCACTCGATCCCCTACATCATGCTGGTCCACTTCCGCTTTGGCGAGCCTTCCGGCTCCGTGCTGCTGCAGGAAGAAGTTCAGAAGCTGATGGCTGGCCAGACCACGCCTGAAGCTGCCGGTGAACGCATCACCAAGGAACTGGCTGCCTGGTACGCGCCGTTCAAGAAGTAAGCAATCTGATGGGCGGGGCGCTGAGCCCCGTCCACTCTTACCCCGACGAAAGCCAGCCGAAGAAAGACCCGACAATGCGCATGACTGGACGCGGCTTGTGGATTACAGCGCTGATCGCGCCGCCGCTCGCCTTTGTGGGGCTGTTCATCGTCTACCCAATTCTCGCGGCCTTCGCCTATGCCTTTTACGATTGGCAGGGCCTGCTGCGCGGCGACTTCGTCTGGTTTGAAAATTTCCGCACCGTGCTGTTCGTCGAGCCCTATGCTTCGCGCACGATGAATGCCTTTAGCCACAACATCATCGTGTTCTTTGCGCTGATGGTGCTGCAAAACGGCATGGGCTTTCTGCTGGCCTACGCACTGTGGCGCGAATTGCCCGGCGCGCGTTTCCATCGCGTCGCGGTGTTCCTGCCGGTGGTGCTCTCCACCATCATCGTTGCCTATCTGTGGAAGCTGTTCCTTCACCCCCTGTTCGGCGCGGTCAATCAGAGCCTGCGCGGTATCGGGCTTGGCGACTTCGCCCAGCCTTGGCTGGGGCAGGATTCAACAGCACTTTGGGCGCTGATCATCGCGCAGGCCTGGCACATGGTTGGCTTTCCGACGCTGGTGTTCCTTGCCGGCATGCAGCGCATTCCGACCGATATCGTCGATGCCGTGCGCATGGAAACCCAGAGCGAATGGGTCAAGATCACCAAGATCGTCTGGCCGCTTGTCGCGCCCAGCACCACCATCGTTTTCGTGCTGCTGTTCGTGGGTGCCTTCAACTGGTTCGAGCTGCCCTACATCATGGCAGGGCTTGATGGCTCGCCCTATGGGTCGACCGACGTGCTGGGCCTCTATTTCTACCGCACGGCCTTCGGCAACGTCTCGGCGGCGCACCAGGATTTCGGTCTGGGTAGCGCGCTTGCCGTGCTGATGTTCCTGTTCATCGCCGTGGTGGCCAGCGTCATCACTGTGCGACTGCGGGCGCGGGAGATCCAGCTATGAGCACCGCGACCGACAACTACTACGATCGTAAGGGATTGCTGGCGACGCTTGGGCGCGACGGCATGCTGCAGATCATTCTCGTCGCCAACACCTTCATCATGCTGGCGCCGATCATCATCATGGTGTTTTCCGCGTTCAAGACGAACATGGAAATCTTCCAGAGCCCGTTCTCGGTGCCCGACTTTTCCAATGTCGGTAACTTCGTCAAGATATGGACCGACACCAATTTCCTGCGCTACCTGTTCAACTCTTTCGTGGTGACCGGTACCTCGATGGTGCTGATCCTGACGCTGGGAACCATGGCCGCCTATGCGCTTGGCCGATACCAGTTTTGGGGCAATTCCTTCATCCTGATGTTCTTCCTTGCCGGGCTGACCCTGCCGCTCAAGCTGGCGATCATTCCGCTGTTCATGCTGATGCGTGATCTGGGCATCCTCAACAATCAGCTGTCGCTGATCTTTGTCTATACGGCGATGGGCCTGCCCACGACGGTCTTCATCATGACCGGCTTTATCCGCACATTGCCCAACGAGCTGGAAGACGCTGCGCGCATGGATGGCGCCAGCGAAGCGCGGATCATGTGGGCCATCATGCTGCCGCTGGTGCGGCCTGCCATGGTGATTGCGGCGATCCAGAACGTCGTGCCGATCTGGAACGACTTCTTTTTCCCGCTGGTCTTCATCCAGAACGATAATCTCAAGACCCTGCCGCAGGGCCTCACGACGTTCATGGGCGAATACGCGACCGATTACGGCGCGCTGTTCTCGGGGCTCACCCTGTCGGCCGCGCCGATCATCATCATCTATATCCTGCTCTCCAAGCAGTTCATCTCCGGCATGACGGCAGGGGCGGTGAAGTGAGCCTGCTTCTGCCAAAGGGCGGCCTGGTGGTTTCCTGCCAGGCCCGCGCCGACAACCCACTGCATGGGGCGCACTTCATGGGCGCGATGGCGCTGGCGGCGCGCGATGGTGGAGCCGTCGGCATCCGCGCCAATGGTCCGGACGACGTTGCTGCGGTCAAGGCGGCGGGCCTGCCGGTCATCGGCATCCACAAGGTGATGAGCGACGGCTACGACGTCTATATCACCCCCGATTTTGCGAGTGCCGAGGCATTGGTGAAAGCGGGCGCCGATATCATCGCGCTCGATTGTACGCCACGTCCGCGAATCGGCGATGCGCCTGCCGCAATGGTGCGCCGCATTCGCGAGGAACTGGGCGTCGAAGTCTTCGCCGACATATCGACCCTGGACGAGGGATTGGCGGCGGCCGACATGGGGGCGACCTATGTGTCGACGACCCTTTCTGGCTATACCAGCTACACCATGCCCAAGCCTGTTGAGCCCGATCTGGCACTGGTCGAACAACTCGCCAAGCGGATCACGGTGCCCATCGTCGCCGAAGGTCGCTACAATACGCCCGAACTGGCGCGTGCAGCGCTCGATGCAGGGGCCCATGCCGTGGTTGTAGGCACGATGATCACCAATCCGCGCGAGATCACCCGCATGTTCGTGCGGCAGGTGATGGGGTCGTAATGCAGGCCGCTTACCTCGGCATCGATGTTGGCGGTACGGCCTCGCGCTGGGCGCTGGTCGATGCTCAGGGCAAAGTGCTCGGTCGTGGCGCGGCGGGCGGTGCAACGGCACACGTGTTCAATCCCGTCGAACGCAACAAGCTTGATGCCGTGCTGCAAGCCATCGCGGCTGATGCAGGGCAGGTGGCGCCCATCACCGCTGCGCGACTTGGCCTTACCGGTTTTGGTGATGCTGTCGAGACTGAACTCAAGACATTAGCCGCAGCACGGCTTGGTCTGGCAACCGACGATGTTGCTGTGACGAACGACCTCGATCTGGCCTTCCACGCCACCTTCCAACTGGGCGCGGGACATCTGGTGTCTGCTGGTACCGGGTCAATTGGTCTTCACATCGACGCAGCCGGCAATACGCTGCGCGTCGGTGGGCGTGGCCTTTTGATCGACGATGGCGGTTCGGGCACCTGGATCGCGCTGACGGCGCTCGACCAGCTCTATCGGCGCATCGACGAAACCGGTGGCGCGGCCGAGGCGGGCGTCCTCGCTGACAAGCTGTTTGCCGCTATGGGTGGCGATGATTGGGACATCACCAAGCAATATATCTATGGCAGCGACCGTGGGCGCATCGGCGGTCTGGCGCAGGCCGTGGCGAGCGCCGCAGATGAGGGCGATCCGCTCGCTCTAAAGGTGCTGTCCGACGCGGCGGGCGAACTGGCTCGGCTGGCCAAGGCGCTGATCGGTCGGGGCGGGGCGCTGCCAGTGGCCTTCATCGGCGGCGTCATTCGCCTCCATCCCTCAATCCAGTCGGCGCTGATTGCTGCGCTCCCCGGCGTAGATATCAGCTTTCCGCAAATCGATCCGGCCTTGCATGCAGCCAATGCTGCGCGCCTCGCCGCTACTCAAAGGACCACGCCGTGACCACCACCACCGAAGCCTCCTCGCCCCGTTTTGCCAGCATCGAAGATTGGGATAGCGCCAGCCTCGTCACCGGCATCGTCGAAGGCCAGTTCGCTGCCATCGGCGCGGTACAGGCGGCCAATGTGGCGCTAGCCGCAGCCATCGATCAGGGCGCCGAGCGGCTCGCGCGCGGTGGTCGCCTGATCTATATGGGCGCAGGCACTTCGGGCCGCATCGGGGGGCAGGACGCAGCCGAATTGCCGCCCACCTTCAACTGGCCCTATGAGCGCGCACTCAACCTGATGGCCGGCGGCCGCAATGCGATCTTTGTGGCGGCCGAAGGCGCCGAAGACAGCGAAGAACTGGCTATCGCCGCGCTCGACGAAGTTCAGGTCAACGACACCGACGTGGTCGTTGCCCTCGCTGCCAGCGGCCGCACGCCCTATGCGATTGCCGGGCTGGTCCACGCCAAAAAAGCCGGTGCCCTCACCATCGGCATTTTCAACAACCGCAACGCCAAGCTTGGCGAAGTGGCCGACATCGCCGTGCTGCTCGAAACCGGCGCGGAACTGCTTGCTGGTTCAACGCGCATGAAGGCAGGCACGGCGCAGAAAGTGGCGCTCAACGTCATTTCCACCGGCATCATGATCCGCCTCGGCTATGTCTATCGCGGCCTCATGGTCGAGATGCGGCCCACCAATGTGAAGTTGCAGGATCGGGCCGCCAAGATGGTCGCCACACTCACCGACCGCGACTACGACACGTCCCGTGCCGCGCTCGATACCGCCGATGGCAGCATCAAGCTGGCAACCGTGATGTTGACCCGCGATTTGGATAAGGCGGCAGCGCAGGCGCTGCTCGATCAGAATGGCGGCAATCTGCGCCGCGCGCTGGCCTGACATGTCCCTGCGGCTGGAACTGACCGACAATCCGAGCGCCGCCGAACTTGCGGCGGTCGGTGGTGGGCTGACCGCATTCAATGACAACGATGTCGGTCCCGCCGAACGCAACCCGTTGGCTATCCTCGTGCGCGGGGACGGTGACACGGTGCAGGGCGGGCTCAGTGGCTACACGGCGTGGGGCTGGCTTTATGTGCAGTGGTTGTGGCTGGCCGAGGACCTGCGCGGGCAGGGGCTCGCGGCTCGGCTTCTGGCAATGGCCGATAGCGAAGCGATCAAGCGCGGCTGCCACGGTGCCTATATCGATAGCTTCAGCCCCACCGCTATAGACGTCTATCAGCGCGCCGGTTATGTCGAATTTGGCCGCCTGAACGACTTCCCGCCCGGCCGCACCCGCGTCTTCCTGCAGAAAGCTCTCTGAACATGCCACCCAAGGGTCTGGCCACCGGCATGCTCATCGCCATGAGCGGAATAACGCTGCTTTGTGCCATGGACGCCGTCGCCAAGGCGCTCGGCGCACATGTCGGCACGCCCTTTGTGGTGTTCGTGCGCTACACCGGCGCGGCGCTGGTGCTGGCGCTTTATCTTGCTGCGTTCCGCCAGCCCTGGCCCCGTCGCGAAAACTTCGGCCGGCACGCCGTGCGCGGTGCATTGATGGGCGCGACGGCTTTTCTGTTCTTCTTTGCTGTCACGCGCCTGCCGCTGGCGGTAGTTGCGGCGCTGGCGATGACCGCGCCGCTCTACATCACAGGCATGAGCGTGTTGCTGCTCAAGGAGCGTGCGCATCGACTGATCTTCGTGGCGCTGGCCTTTGGACTGGCGGGTTCGGCAGTGATCGGGTTTGGCGGCGAAATGCTCGAAGTGTCGGGCGAGTTCGAACCGCTGGCCTGGGCGGCAGCCGTTCTGGCGCCGGTCGCCTATGCCGGTGCCATTGTCTTGCTCAAGCACCACTCGAGTGATGAAGGCGCGCCGCAGATGACGCTGGCGCAATCGCTGGCGGCGGCATTGGTGGCCGTGCCTTTTCTCATCCCGACCTTTGAATGGCCGCCGACAGAAACCTATCCGATGGTGTTCGGCGTCGGGTTCCTCGGTGCCATGGGCTATCTGCTCCTGATCACCGGATTGCGCCGCATCCCGGCTTCGATCTTTGCCATTCTCGACTATACCGGCCTACTGTGGGCGGCGCTGTTCGGCTACATTTTCTTTGCCGAATTGCCGCCTTTGCAGGTGTGGATTGGCGGCGGGCTGATCATTGTCGCCTGTGTCATAGGCACACAGGCGTCCCGTCGCGTCACCGCTGTGGCCGCCGCTTAGCCGGCGATCTGGCCACCCGTCATCGGACCTACACCAGTCGTGGTCGGAAAGCTGATCGGCAGGCCACATAGCGTGCGGACCGCGAGCAAGCCAAAGCACTCCGCCTCAACTGCATCCCCGCGCCAGCCAACGGCCTCGGCCGGCAGAACGTCGATATTGGCCCGCTTGGGTAGCATGGCCATGATCGCCGGATTGCGGCGACCACCGCCGCAGACGATCAGCCGATCTGGCCGACGCGGCAATAGATCCAGTGCCTTGCCTACCGCGGATGTGGTGAATGCCGTCAGCAGCGCTGCGCCATCCTCGGCCGACAGACCCTTGGCCATTTCGGCGGTAAAATCGGAGCGGTCGAGCGACTTGGGATAGGCAGCGGTGAGATAGGGGTGCGATAGCGCAGCCGCGAGGCGTGCCTCGTCGACGGTGCCGGCCAAGGCGAGCTTGCCGTCGCGGTCCATTTCCCCGAGACCCAGTGATTTGACGAAATCATTGATCGGTGCATTGGCCGGCCCGGTATCGAAGGCGATGAGTTGGTCCGCTCCATCCCACCAGGTGATATTGGCGACGCCGCCGAGATTGAGCACGGCTGTCTCGCCTTTGGCACCAATGCCGCGCAACAAGGCTTGATGGTAGATGGCCGATAGCGGGGCGCCCTGTCCTCCGGCGCGAACGTCGGCGCTGCGGAAGTCGTAGGCGACCTTGGTGCCGAGGATTTCGGCCATCAGTGCGCCATCGCCCAACTGCCGCGTCGCCCCGATGCGTCCCGGCTGCGGCGCGCGGTGCAGTACGCTCTGACCGTGAAAGCCGATAATGCCGATATCGCCCATGCTCATGCCCTGCGCCGTCACGAAATCGCGCACGGCGTAAGACTGTGCCCGCGTCAGTTCCGCTTCGGCTTCGGCAAAGATGGCGGGCTCGGGTCCATCGAAGTTCCATTTCCGCGCCACATCCAGCGTTTCCACCAGCAGCTCACGCAGAGGTTGCCCATAGGGCGCCAGCGTGTAAGCGCCGAACTCTGCAATGGTCTCACCATCGGTGCGGAGCAGCGCGATGTCGATATTGCCGTCCAGCACAGTGCCGGTCATCAGGCCGATGGCCCACAGAGGTTGCATGGTGATCTCTAGCTTTTGGCGTTGATGGCGTCGCCCACAGCGCGGCGCAGGGTGAAAATGCCGCTATCGAAGTGGCGCGTGGGGTGAACCCGATTGGTCAATAGCGTCCAGGCGCTGCCCGTTGCGAAGTCGATCCACAGGCCCGTGCCGGTGAAGCCGGTATGGCCGATGACCGAGCCGTTGCACTGATCGCCGCCCGACCAGCCGTCATAGGGCAGTTCCCAGCCATGCGTGCGCTTGCCGGAGATCGGCAGCCGCATCAGCGCGATGGCGTCTGCGGATGCACCTGTGCCGTCGAGCAGGCCTTGGGCGAAGTCGAGCACGCTGTCTGCCGTGCCGAAAAGACCGGCATGTCCAGCCCCCTCAAGCGCCGAACAATTGTCGTCATGCACTTCGCCGCAGAGCACGCGGTGGCGCCAGTAGCAGTTCTCAGTCGCGGCTGCATTGAGCGGATCGGCCGACCACGCAAAGCCCGCCCCCGGATCCAGCTCGCGGATCCACTTACCGTTGAGCCGCTCCAGCACGAAGCCGAGCAGGATGAAATTGATGTCGGAATAGACCGAAGGCCCGGCCCGCCATTCGCGCTGCAAAATGAAGGTGCGCAACAGATCGGGATCGCGGCCATAGGTATAGATCGGCTCGACCGCAGGGAATGGCGTCTGGTGGCCGAGGCACTGCCGGAACGTCACCTTCCGCTCCCAGGCATCGAGATTGTAATGCCGCAGATCGGGCAGCACAGTCGTCAGCGGCGTATCGAGGTCGATTGTGCCGGCGTCGGCGAGGGCCAGAATGGCCGGCGTCGTGAACAGCACCTTGGTCAGCGACGCCAGGTCGAACCAGGTGTCCTGCGTCATCGGCCGCGCTTCCGGCACTGTCTGCGCTTGCCCGATGTGGCGAAGGCGGCGCGAGCCATCGGCATCGACAATGCCCAGCACCGCGCCGGGAACGCGCCCGGCTTCAACCAGGGCCGCGACCGGCGAAAACGCGCGGTCGAGCCGCGTTTCGATATCTAGGCGAGATGACATGCGGCCAGTCCTATATGGGGCTGTGTTGGATTGGCGGGCGGCGCCAGTTCCGGACGGCTGGCCGAACAGATGTCGACCGCAATGGGACAGCGCGTGTGGAAGCTGCAGCCGGTGGGCGGATTGGACGGGTCGGGCAATTCGCCCTGCAGCACGATACGCTGGGCGCGCGTCACGCCGGGGCGCGGAATGGCCGATAGCAGCGCCTGAGTATAGGGATGCTGCGGGCTGGCCATGATTTCCTCGGCCGGTCCGACTTCAACGATCCGGCCCAGATACATCACGGCAATCCGGTCGCTGACATGGCGGATGACCGACAGGTCATGGCTGATGAACAGGATCGAGAGATTGAGCCGCTTTTGCAGATCGGCAATCAGATTGATGATCTGGCTCTGGATCGACACATCGAGCGCCGACACAGCTTCGTCCGCCACCAGCAATTTCGGGTCGAGGGCAAGCGCGCGGGCGATGGCGATACGCTGACGCTGCCCGCCGGAAAATTCGTGCGGATAGCGCTCTGCCGCATCCTCTGGCAAACCAACGATGCGCAGCAGCTCGGCGACCCGCGCCGTGCGAGACGCCTTGTCGCCAATGCGGTGGACGATCAGCGGTTCGCCGATGATGTAACCAACCGTGTGGCGCGGATTGAGTGAGCCGAACGGGTCCTGAAAGATCACCTGCATGTCGCGGCGGACGGGTTTCATCTGCGCCCGCGACAGGGCGGTGATATCCGCGCCTTCAAAGATGATCTGCCCACCTGTCGGCTCGATCAGCTTGAGCAGCGTGCGTCCAAGGGTCGACTTGCCACAACCCGATTCCCCCACAACGCCCAGCACTTCGCCCGGCGCAATGGTGAGTGAGACCTCTGACACGGCCTGCACCTTGCTGCCATTGGGGCCCGGATAGGTCTTGGACAGATTGTTGAGTTCAAGCAGGCTCATGCAGCAGGGTTCCAGCAGCGCGTCAGATGGCCGGTACCAGCCAGTTGCGGCATTTCGGTTGCGCAGGGCGCGACCATGGCATGGCAGCGCGGATGAAACGCACAGCCAGCCGGACGACGGCCGGGCGGCGGTACAGTGCCGGGAATGGCTGGAAGCTCGGTGCCCGGCGGGTTCGACGCCGGAATGGTGCGCAGCAGCGCCTCGGTATAGCGATGGCGCGGATGGGCGAAGATTTCACTGGCCAGCGCCTCTTCCACAACGCGGCCGCCATACATGACGGCCACTCGGTCGCAGTATTGCGAAACGACGCCGAGATCATGGGTGATCAGCAAAACGGCCATGCCAGTTTCGCGGCGCAGATCATCGAGCAGGTCGAGAATTTGCGCCTGAACGGTCACGTCCAGCGCGGTGGTCGGCTCATCTGCTACCAGCAGGCGTGGCTCGCAGGCGAGTGCCATGGCGATCATCACACGCTGACGCTGACCGCCAGACATTTGATGTGGATAACGCTGCATGGCGGCGGCCGGCGCGGGAATACCCACGCGCGTCAGAAGATCGATCGCGCGCTGGTTTGCTTCGGCATGTGACACCCGCCGATGCAGCAACACCACCTCGGCAATCTGCTCGCCGACGTTCAGCACGGGATTGAGCGAGGTCATCGGCTCCTGAAAGATCATGGCGATATCATCGCCGCGCAGGCGCTCAAGCGCGCGCTCGTCCAGCGCCAGAATATCCCGGCCATCAAAGCGAATGCTGCCATCCGTCACGCGCATCTGCGGCTCCGCCAGCAGGCGCATGATCGACAGTGCCGTCACCGACTTGCCGCACCCGGATTCGCCAACCAGCCCGACCATTTCACCGGCAGCGATCGATAGCGACACGCCTTCGATCACCGGGCGGCCTGCTGCCGTGATGCATAGGTTTTCGATGTCGAGCAAAGGCTCGGCCTGCATGGAACCTCCGCTGTGGCGTGCGCCGATTTTGTGCGCTTGCGCCGTCTCAGTTAGTACCATAGCGTGCCATAAGTCCAGACTGGTATTGAACTGGACCTATGCTGGAAATGCTGCTGCTCGGTAAGGCAAGCGCATTGGAGGGAACATGACACTGCGTAAACTTGGACTTGGTCTGCTCGCGTCAACCATGCTGGTCGGTGCGGCCAGCGCCGCAACGATAGACGTCGCCATCGACTCATCGCCCGCCGGGCTCGACCCGCATCTGATCACCGCGTTCAATTCGGTGGTGATCGTGCAAAGCAATATCTACGAAGCCCTGACAGCCATCGACAAGGACCTCGCCGTCGTGCCCGGTCTGGCTGAGTCCTGGGAAATCTCGGCCGACGGCCTGACCTACACGTTCAAGCTCCATGATGGCGTCAAGTTCCACGATGGCACCACCTTCGATGCCGAGGACGTCGCCGCGTCCATCCGTCGTGTGCAGTCCGAAGCGATCGCGTCGCCGCTGGCCAGCCGCGTTACACCGATCACCGGTATCGAAGTCATCGATCCGCTGACCGTCGCATTGACGCTGAACGCGCCATTCGCGCCGATCCTGAGCTCGCTGTCCGGCATCGCCATCGTTCCGGCAGAAGTTGAATCCAACGCCGAAAGCCTGCAGCAGGTGCCGGTTGGCACCGGTCCGTTCAAGTTCGTTGAGTGGCAGCCAAACGGCTTCATCAGCCTTGAAAAGAACCCTGACTATTACGTCGCGGGGTTGCCAAAGCTCGATGGCGTCAAGTTCAGCTTCGTGCCGGAATCGGCTACGCGTCAGGTGGGCATCACCAGCGGCGAATATGACCTGCTGCCGGGCATCGATCCGGCAACGGCCTTGCAGTTGCAGGGGCAGCCGAATGTGACCGTGCAGGAAACGCGCGACATCGCCTATACCCTGCTCGGCATGAATGTCAGCCGCGAGCCCTTTGGCAATCCAAAGGTTCGCGAAGCCGTCAACATGCTGCTCAACCGTCAGGAAATCATCGATGCGGCCCTGTTCGGCATGGGCGTGCCCGCCGGTCCGCTGTCGCCGGCGCTGGTGAACTGGGCTGTCGATCCATCGACCTATGCCTGCTACACGACCAATGTTGATGGCGCCAAGGCGCTTCTGGCAGAGGCTGGCGTCACCACGCCGCTCAAGCTCAAGCTGAACGTCTTGCCGCGCCAGGACACGCGCGACATTGCCCAGGTGGTGCAGCAGCAGCTGGCCGCCGGCGGCATCGAGGTTGAACTGATCAATCAGGAAATCGGCCAGTTCGTGCAGGATTGGCGCAATTCTAACTTTGACCTGTTCGTCTCCGCCAATGGCGGTAGCCCCGATCCGGACGAATATTTCTACCGCACCTTCTATGGCGGCGGTTCGACCAACGTCTTCAAGTATGACGACGCTGAAATCGATACCTGGCTCGACGAAGGCCGCTCGGAAACCGATCCGGCAGCGCGCAAGGCCATCTACGACAAGGTGCAGGCCAAGCTCGCCTGTGACGGTCCAGCGGCGCACATCGCCTATGGCTCGCTCAATACTGCCGTCAACAACAGCGTCAAAGACTTCGTGATCTTCCCGAATGGCCGGCTGACCAGCCTGGTCAATGTGTCGGTCGCTGAGTAATCCCGCACTTCCGGCGCGGGCCATTCTGCTCGCGCCGGTCACTTCCCAATTTCTGCACCGGAACCACCGATGTCGCATCGCTACCTGATCAGCCGGCTGGTCGATCTCGCTATCGTGCTGTTCGGCGTGTCGGCCATCGTCTTCTTGATGATCCGCCTCATACCCGGCGATGCCGTCGCCATCATGCTCGGCGCCAACACCGAAGTCACGCCCGAACGCATTGCCGAACTCGAAGCGCGCATTGGCATCGACAAGCCGCTGCTCGAACAATATGGCCGCTGGATTTGGGGCGTATTGCAGGGCGATCTAGGCACCTCGATCTGGACCGGTCGACCGGTCACGCAGGAAATCGCCGCCAATATCTGGCCGACGGTTGAACTGACGCTGCTCTCCATTCTCGTGGGTGCAGGCCTCTCCATTCCGCTCGGCGCCTTCATGGCCGAAGCGCGCGGCAAGGGCGCAGAAGTGGTGGTGCGCATCGGCGCCATCGCCGGGCTGACCATTCCGTCCTTCTGGCTCGGGATCGTCTCGATCTTTCTGGTTTCGAAATTTCTGCCCGGCGTGCAGGCGCTGGGCTATGTGCCGTTCCATCAAGACCCGCTGGGCAATCTGCAGCGCATGATCCTGCCGGTGATCGCGCTATCGTTGCCCATGCTGGCAAACCTGTCGCGCCTCGTGCGGTCGGCCATGCTCGATGCCTTGAGCCAGGATTATATCCGCACCGCCAAGGCCAAGGGGGCAGGGCGGCGGCGCATCATTTACAAGCACGCTTTGCGCAACGCGCTGATCCCCTTCATCACCAGCGTTGGTGTATCGGCCGGTTATCTGCTGGGCGGGGCCATCGTGGTGGAACAGGTGTTCGCCATTCCGGGGCTTGGACGGCTGGTGCTGGGCGCCATCGCCGAACGCAATTATCCGCTGGTGCAGGCGACGATCCTCGTCATGACGGCGGCCTTTGTCATCGTCAATTTCGTTGTCGATATGCTCTATTCCGTCATCGATCCGCGGGTGACGCGATGATCGAGTATATGCGCCAGAACAAGCTGCTGACCTTCGCAGCGATCTTTGTCACCTTTCAGGTCCTGCTTGCGGTATTCGCGCCGTTCATCGGTCTGCAGGACCCGTTTGCGCAGGTCGTGGTGCAGCGCCTCAAAGGGCCGAACATGCTCAACTGGCTGGGCACCGACCAGCTCGGCCGCGACGTGCTGTCCCGCATCATTTACGGCTATCGCACCTCGCTGCTGACCTGCGTGACGGCGGTGGTCATATCGCTACTGGCAGGCGGTACGCTGGGCATGTTGGCTGCTTTTTATCGCGGCTGGTTTGATCGCATCGTTATGCGCTGCATGGACGTGCTGTTTGCCTTCCCGATCATGCTGCTGGCCATTGGCGTCATCGCTGTGCTCGGCCCCAGCGTCTGGAGCGCGGCCATCGCGATCGCCATCGTCTATACGCCAATCTTTGCGCGGCTGCTGCGTGGCCCGGCGCTGGTCATCTGCGAAAGCGAATATGTGAATGGCGCCCGCGCCATCGGCAGTTCCAACGCGCGCATCATCTTCATTCACCTGCTGCCCAATCTGGCGTCAGTCGTGCTGGTCCAGACCAGCCTTCTGCTGTCGGCGGCGGTGCTGGTCGAAGCGTCACTGTCCTTCCTCGGCCTGGGCGCGCAGCCACCGACGCCATCTTTGGGACTCATGCTGTCGGAAGGCCGCAACTTCCTGATGCTGGCGCCGTGGCCAGCCGTGTTTGCAGGCTTTGCGATCCTGTTCCTGTCGTTCGGCTTTAACCTGCTCGGCGACGCTTTGCGCGATGCGCTCGATCCACGTCTGCGGGGGCAAACCTGATGACGCCGTCGGCGGACGAAAGCGAGCCTAGCGATCACGTCCCTGCCGGCATCCTCACGCGGGTCACCGCGCTGCTCGCTGCCGCCGATGGCTCGCCCGATCCGCTCTATGTTCGCCTCGAACTGGCCGTCCGCCGCCTCATCGAAAACGGCGAGTTGCGCGCTCGTCAGACGATCCCGTCCGAACGCGCCTTGATGAAGGCGACAGGCCTCTCCCGCGTTACCATTCGCAAGGCGATGGAAGGGTTGATGGATGACCGCCTGATCGAAACCCGGCCGGGTGCGGGGTCGCAGGTTTCGCCCTACCTCGATCAGCCGCTATCGGTGCTGGTGGGTTTTACCGAAGATATGGCGCGGCGTGGTGCGGTGTCTGGTTCGCGCATCATCAGTGAAGCCATCGCACTGCCAACTGCCGACGAAATGCTGCGGCTGGGGCTAATGGCGTCGGAGGAAGTGTTTCGCGTGTCGCGCATTCGCTTTGCCGACGGCGAGGCGCTGGCCATTGAGCACGCCGTAGTGCCGCGCTTTGCGGTGGGGGAGGGGCTGGCCAATGACTCGCTCTACGCTGCGTTGCGAGCGACCGGCAATCCACCGGTCCGCGCCTTGCAGCGCCTGCGGGCGGGCATCGCCGAAGACTGGGAAGCCGAGCATCTGGGCATCGAGCGTGGCTCGCCTATCCTGCGCATCGAACGGCACGGCTTCCTCGCCAATGGACGCGCCATCGAGATCACCAAATCCGCCTATCGTGGCGACCGCTACGACTTCATCGCCGAGCTGAAACTGGCGACCTGAGGCAATCCACTATTCAGGCATGGGCCTAATGAAGTGGTTTGGCGCAACCTCGCGCGTCTCCGGCTGCGGCAGCGCTGACTGACGGCGGATGATGTCGATCCGACTCAGCTCATTATCAAACTCCGTATCGGTGAAGCGACGATCAGGGTCGGGAACGGCTGCCAACAGCAGTCGGGTGTATGGGTGCTGTGGGTTGCCCAACACGCTTTCCATATCACCCCATTCGACGATCTGCCCCGCATACATCACCATGATGTCTTCGGCGACATAACGCGCGGTCGCGATGTCATGGGTGATGTAGAGCAGCGCCAGACCGAGCTGCTTTTTCATGTCGTTGAGCAGATTAAGAATGCCTAGTCGCACCGACACGTCGAGCATCGAGGTCGGCTCATCGGCAACGATGACCTCGGGCTTGACCGCCAGAGCGCGTGCAATGCTGATGCGCTGGCGCTGTCCACCGGACAGTTCGTGCGGGTACTTTGGTGCCACAAGGGCCGGATCAAGCTTGACCAATGCCAGCAGTTCGTCGATTGCCGCCAGCCGCTGCTTTTTGTTGAGCTTGGGCTGATGCAACCGCAGCGGGCGCTCGAGATGATAGCGAATGGTATGGGCGGGGTTCAGCGATGAAAACGGATCCTGAAACACCATCTGCACGGCCGCGCGGTAAGCCTTGAGGCTGCTGACGGCACTGCTGCCAACCGGCACGCCGCGGAACAACAGCTGGCCTTGATCGGGCTGGTATTCGCGCATGATCAGGCGGGCGGCGGTGGTCTTGCCGGAGCCGGACTCCCCGACCAGTGCCAGCGTACGGCCTGCATGCAGCGCGAATGATATCGAGCGCGCGGCATAGACGGCATTGTCGCCAGCGCCGAAGACTTTTGAGACGCCATCGAGGGCGAGAACGGGCGCGGTATCGGTCATGCGGATGCGTCCTGCCGGATCTGTTCGCCATGCAGCCGCGGCATCGAAGCCCACAGGCGGCGCGTGTAGTCATGCTGGGGCGTGTTGTAGATCGTCTGTGCGTCGTTGACCTCGACCAGCGAGCCTTCGAGCATGATGCCGATGCGATCACTGACCTGTACCATCAGGCCCAGATCGTGGGTGATGAACAGCACGGCAAACCCGAGGTCCTTGCGCAACTGGTCGATGCGCAGCAGGATTTCACGCTGCACCACCACGTCGAGCGCCGTGGTCGGCTCATCCATGATCAGCAGCTTTGGATTGAGCGCCAGGCAAATGGCAATGACGATGCGCTGCCGCATGCCGCCCGAACACTGGTGCGGATAGCTGTCGAGCCGGTCGGGGGAAATGTCGACCAGCTTGAGCAATTCAGCCGCCCGCACGCGCGATTGGGCGCGGTTCATCCCGGCATGGGTTTTCAGCACGTCGTGGAACTGCGCTTCGATGGTCAGCACGGGGTTGAGCGAATTCATCGCGCTCTGGAACACCATGGCCACTTCGCGCCAACGGAAGCTGCGCAGCGCCTTGTCATCCAGTGCCATTACGTCCTGCCCATTGACCAATATCTGGCTGCCGGTGCGGATCAGGGCGGGTGGTTTATGCAGCCGGCTGACGGCAAAGGCGATGGTGCTCTTGCCGCAACCGGACTCCCCGGCAAGCCCGAAGAACTCGCCCGGCGCAATGTCGAAGCTGACATTCTTGACGGCGCGAAAGTCCTTTTCGGCGCCGATATAGTCGATGCAGAGATCGCGAATGGATAGAACTGGCTGGCTCATAGCTTGCCCTCCCCGGTGCGAACCATGCCGGTCCAGCGCCCCAACATGCCCCCGGTGCGCAGGCGCGGATTGGCGATTTCGTCGATGGCGAAGTTGATGAGCGCGAGGCTGAGGCCCAAGAGTGCCAGCGCCAGACATGGCGACAGCAGGTCCCACCACGCGCCGACCGAAAGCGCCGAAGCGTTCTGCGCGTTGTAGAGCATGATGCCCCAGGACACGGTATTGGGATCGCCCAAACCAAGGAATTCCAACGTCGCTTCGGTGATGACAGCGAAGATCACGCTGCCGATGAAGTTGATGCCGACGATCGAGATCAGGTTCGGGAAAACCTCGAAAGCCATGATGCGCCAACTCGGCTCCCCCAGCATTTCGGCGGATTTGACGAAATCCTTCTGCCGGATCGAGAGCGTCTCTGAGCGGGTGACACGCACGCCCCATGCCCATGAGGTCAGGCCCAGAATGACCGCGATGACCAGCGGGCTCGCTTGGCCGATAAAGGCCGCCAGCACCAGCAACAGTGGCAGGTTTGGAACGACCAGCACCATGTTGGTGAAGAAGTTGATGATTTCGTCGACCACACCGCCCTTGTAGCCGGCAATGATGCCCAGCACCGTGCCGATGAGCGTGATCATGAGGCCGGCGCCAAAACCCACAGCCAGCGAAACGCGGGCGCCGTAGATCAGCCGGGTAAAGACGTCGTGCCCGAGGCGAGTGGTGCCCAGCCAATGGTCGGCGGATGGCGGCTGGTGCGGCCGTCCGACGCGTTGGGTCGGGCTATATTCGGTGAGCATCGGCGCAAAGATCGCGACGAGCAGGATGATGGCCAGAAGGGTCACGCCCACCAAGGCCTTCTTGTTATGCAGAAGCTGAGACAGGAGCTTCATGGGATCAGGCCTTCTTCAGGCGCGGATCGAGCAGGACGTAGCTCAGATCGACGACAAAGTTTGAAACGAGCATGGCGGCGGTCATGATCAGGAGCTGGCCCTGGATAACCGGATAGTCACGCGCCAGAATGGCTTGATAGAGCGTGTTGCCGAGGCCAGGATAATTGTAGACCACCTCGGCGATCAGCGAGCCGCCGAGCACGGTGCCGACCGCGATGGCGAGGCTCGAAACGGTGGGCAGCAGCGCGTTGCGGGCGGCGTACCATAGCATGACGCGGCTGTCGGACAGGCCCTTGGCGCGACCCATCACGATATAGTCTTCGCCCAGCAGATTGATCATGTTGTTGCGCATGGTCACGGCGAACCCGCCGGTCAGCACCATCACCAGCGTCAGCATGGGCAGCGTGCCGTGATAGAGGACGCTCGAGATATATTCCCAGGTGAAGGCCGGATCGAGCAGCGGGTTGGCTGCATAGCCATTGGGGAACCAGCCCAGCGTATAGCCGAACACAAACAGCATGATCAGCGACACGACGACGGCTGGAACCGAGCTCGAAAAGATCGCGGTCAGCGACACAATCGTGTCAAACACCGTGCCGCGTCGCCAGGCCGCCATCACGCCCATAAAGGTGCCGAGCGTGAAGCTGATCAGGGTGGCGATGCCGACAAGGCCCAGTGTCCAGACCAGCGCGCGGCCCAGCAGCTCGGTTACCGGCAGCGGGAAGTACTTGATCGAACGGCCCAGATCGCCGGTGAAGACGCTCTGCAGATAGGCGAAATACTGCTCGTGAAGCGGCGCGTCGATAAAGCCGAAGGTCAACTTGAGCGCGTTGAGATTTTCCAGCGACAGTTCCGAGCCAGCGCTGGCGAACATGATCTGGATGGGGTCGCCAGGCAGGACCCGCGGCAGAAAGAAATTGATCGTCGCGGCGGCAAGAAAAGCCGCGAGGTAAAACGCCAGTCGCCTGAGCAGAAAAACCATCGAGCCGTGTTCCTTTTCTCTGCGTTCCTGGCGGGGCGTTAAGATGGATCGGGAGCGCGCTTTGCGGCGCGCTCCCGAAGGATATTATTGAGCGACCGGACGCAGCGCCAGCAACTGGAGCAGGCGGGCCGGATTGGCATTGGAGATGGTCGGCGAAACGAAGGGGTTTTCCGCATCGGCCCAACCGGTAAAGCGCTTGGTGCTGTACTGGTAGAAAGCTGGGCTGTTGTAGATCGGAATGACTGGCAGGTTTTCAGCCACGATCAGCTGAATACGATCCATCATGGTCTTCTGTTCGGCCGGATCCTTGCTCTGCGTATAGCTGTCGAGCAGGTCCATCACTTCGGGATTGGTCCAACGCTGGGCCGAGAAGCGGCTCTTGCCGAAATCGTCTGGATTGAACGAACGGCGGTAGGGGAAGTATGGGTTCGCAGCCGCTGCCAGTGAGTTCAGCGTCATCGAGTACTTGGCGTCGATCAGGTCCGAGGTCCACACAGCCGATTCCGGCGTGCTCATCTTCACGTTGAGGCCAGCCTGCTGCATGGTTTCCATGGCGATCTGCACCGCATCGATCCAGTCGGTCCAGCCGTTTGGAACTTCGATGTCGATTGTGATCGGCGTGCCGTCCGGATTGTCGCGGAAGCCGTCATTGTTGGCGTCGACATAGCCAGCTTCGTCGAGCAGGGCCATGCCGGCGTCGAGGTCGAACTTGCCATACTGGCCGAACTGGGTCGCGACTTCGGGGTTGGCGAAGGACGCATACAGCTCGCCCAGCATGGACGGATCTTCGTTGACCAGCGGATAGCCATAACCGGCGATGTCGACGATGGTTTCGCGGTCGATCAACATGCTGACCGCACGGCGGAACTGGACGTCGTTGAACGCCTTGGAGTTGTTCGCGTCAGCCGTTTCGAGGTTGAACGAGAACGAGACCAGGCTCGATGGCGTGAACCAGTATTTGTTGTGCTCTGGGTCCTTGGCGACAAAGGTATTGTCGATGTCAGGGATAAAGCTCGTGGCCCAATCAAGCGAGCCTTCGGCGAGTGCGGCAAGCACCTGCGGATTGTCGGCAAGTTGTGGCAGGCGCATGCAGTCGACGGCCAGCGTCGCGTTATCCCAGTAATTGGGGTTGCGGCACTGCTCGTAAACCTGCGGCGTAAAACGGGTGATTTCGGTCAGCGGACCCGAACCGACGGGGTTTTCGTTGGCGAAAGTCACTGGCTCGGTGATGCCCGACCAGATGTGCTCTGGCACGATCGGCATGCCGACAATGGTGTTGGCAATCAGCGAGTTCGGCTCAAGCAGGTGGAAGCGGACCGTGCGGTCATCAACCTTTTCAACCGACTCCAGCAGTGCCGAGATCGAGATGAAATCGAGCGCTGGGAACTTCTTGATATAGTCATAGGTGAACAGCACGTCGTCGGCGGTGAACGCCTCGCCGTCGGACCACTTCAGACCATCGCGCAGCACAAAGGTGATCGACTTAAGATCGTCCGACAGCTCGTAGCTTTCAGCGAGACGGAAGTTCGGCTCATTGCCGGCCAGACGGTTGAACACCACCAGCGGCTCGTAGATGAAATCGAGCGTCGTGTAGCGCGCCGAGGTCTGCTGGAACGGGTTGAAATTGCGGACCCAAGTGGTGGTCTGTTCCGAACTCGCGGTCAGAACCGACTGCGCGGCGGCCGGAGCCACCATCGCCAATACCGCCGCTGACGCGGCGAGGATCAACTTGTTTCTTAGCACTGCTCGTCTCCCTTTTTTCTACCGGTACCGCTTAGGCGATGCCGTTCTCCTTGAAGATTTGTTCGACTTCGGCGTGAACCGCCGCGACATCGACACGTAGGTTGCCACGCTGGTTCTGCGCGCGGGTGATACGGGCCAGCGACACCGCGCTCAGTGGCCGCGCCGCATGAGCGGCTGCCTGGCTGGCTGCCAGATCACCCTGACTGTGCAGGGCAATGTCGTAGCCGGCATCCAGCGAGGCGGTGACGCGCTCCGCCCAGGTGCCGCTCAGAGCTTCCATGGTCAGGCAGTCGGTGATCATCACACCATCGTAGCCAATTTCGTCGCGAATGAGATCGCAGACCACTGGCGAAACGGAAGCCGGACGCTCGGCGTCGATCTGGGTGAAGATCAAATGCGCCACCATCGCCCAAGGGCTGTCCTTGAGGGCAACGAACGGCTTGAAGTCGGTAGCGCGCATATCCTCGACGCTCGCGTCCACCACCGGGCAGTGGAAATGCGGATCAACCGTTACGCGGCCATAGCCGGGAATATGCTTCATGATCGGCATTTCGCCGACCGACAGCATGGCGTCGATGACGACGCGGCCAAGCTCGATCACCAGGTCCGGATCATCGCCGAAGGCGCGCTGGCCGATCACGTCATGGGTACCCTTGCGCGCCAGATCGACGACCGGCGTGGTGCCGCTATCGATGGTCAGCTCAGCCATCAGCGAACCCATTGCCTGGCTCGATAGCTTCAGAGCGTGCTTGCCCAGTTCGAGATCCTTGCGCGCCAATGCTCCAAACGCTCCCAGGCTGCGAAAGCTCGGCCAGTGACCATTGTCGAGTCGCTGGACGCGACCTCCTTCCTGATCAATGAACACCGGCGCATCGTCGCGGCCCACTGCCTCACGAAACTGTGCGCAGAGACGGCGAACCTGCTCATCATTGTCGAGGTTTCGCTTGAACAGAAACAAACCGAGCGGATTGGTTTCGCGGAAGAAGGCGACCTCGTCCGCTGATAGCGTCAGGCCCGGCATGCCAACAAAAAGCGCCAATGGGGTTTGCGACATGCTCAGTCCTTTGCCTGTATTGGGTTCAGGCGCAGCAGGCCCTGATAAATGTCTTCCTTGTCGGACTCGATGGCCACGGCGCCCACGGCGCTGGCATAAAAGTCGACCGGTCCGGCTGAGCCAATGATGGCATAGGCATAGCCCTGTGCCTTCATCGCGATCAGCGCGTGATAGAGGAGTGCTAGCCCGATTTTCTTGCCGCGCTGGTCTTCGGCAACGCCGGTAGGCCCGAAAAAGCCGCGTGCGGTTGCGTCGTAGCAGGCAAAGCCAACCAGCTTGCCCTCGACAATGGCGACAAGGCATCCCGCCGGCTGATGCGCCATGGCGGCGGTGACTTCGCTCACCCAGTACTCGCTGAAATTGTCCCGAACCCAGTCTTTGACGATGTGCTGTTCAGGCGGCAGCGCCACACGGATCGTCGCCGCGACGTCTGCAACGCGGCTGCCAAGCTCAGAAAGCTTCCGCGAATAGAGGTTTACCAGGAGGTCCATAGAGCCCTTTTGGTGATTGCTGCGCCGGTCGGTATCGAAAATACCAATCTAACCAAAATAATACCAATTAAGAACCACTTTGCAAGCGCCAATGTTGGCAGTCCCCAGGTGAGGCGGTCATCCCAAAGACCTACAAATTCTTATTATTAACACACTTGAGTTACGTTAATGGGGCTCTCATAGTTCGTCACAGGGTTGTCACAGACCCCGTTGAGTGGCCGCTTTGGCCAATGAAGAAGAGAGGAAACTTCATGACTCGAATGAGCCGGCGAACTTTTATCGCCACCGTTCCGCCTGCCTTGGCCGCCACGCAGATCCCCGCTTGGGCTGCCCCCGCGTCCAACCTTGAACTGATTGCTGCCCAAAAGGGCGAGCCGGCAATCGTCAAACTCTACCGTCAGCTGGAACGCCTGACCTCCACGGTTACGCTCATGACCACCGGCGCACATCCAGACGATGAGCCAAGCGGCATGCTTGCCGCACTGCGCCATGTCTATGGTATCCGCCCAGTTCTTTATTGCATCACGCGCGGCGAAGGCGGTCAGAACGCCATTGGCCCAGAACGCGGTTCTGTGCTGGGTGTGTTGCGCACCCGAGAAATGACTGAAGCCTCCCGTTCGCTCGACGCCTCGCTGGCCTTTGGTGGCCAGGGCCACAATGACAGCGTGCATGATTTCGGCTTCTCCAAGGACCCCAACGCCACCATCGACCGCTGGGGTCGTGACCGCGTCATCGAGCGCATGACCTGGGCGTTCCGTTATTATCGTCCCGACGTCATCATGAACTGCTTCCTCGATGTTGGCGGCCAGCACGGTCATCACCGCGCGGCAAACGTTGCGACCTTCGTTACTGCTGAACTGTCGGGCAATGCCGCGGAATTCCCCGATCAGATCGCATCTGGCCTCAAGCCATGGGCCGTGCCGAAAATCTACCTGCCGGCCTATGGCGGCGGTGGCGGCGTTTATGACGACGAAACCCCGCCCCCTCCAACCACGCTGACCGTCCGCGCTCCAGAGCGCGACCCAATCTCGGGCGCGACTTTCCCACAGATGGGCGAATGGTCCCGTTCCTGCCATCTGACGCAGGGCATGGGTCGTTGGCAGCCCGATCCGCAGACCGAATGGGCGCTCAATCTCGCCTGGACGGCCCAGGGCAATCCGGGCGGCGAAGAACAGGACATCCGCGAAGGCCTGATCGCCACCGTTGGCCACATCGCCGAACTCGACGGCATGCCAGCCTCGGCCGCCGACGCACTGCGCAATGCACAGGGCCTGATCGAAGACGCTATCGCTGATTATGGCGATCCGGTTGCCGTGCTCTCCAAGGTTGCCGAAATCGGCAAGGCCATCGCCGAAGCCCGCGCCCAGCTGCCCGCTGAACTCGAAGACAGCGTCGCCCATCGCCTCGACCGCAAGGCCAAGGAAGTCGATCTGGTGCTGGCAACAGCCGCCGGGATGAACATCCGCGCCTACACCGATGGCGGCGATCTCCGTCCCGGTCAGGACATCATCGTCAAGACGGTCGTCGATGCGCCGGACACGGTTGCGATCCAGTCCGTTGCCGTCATCGCCCGCGATGGTCTGACAACGGAAACCACTGCCGATGGCGAAAAGGTTACCGTCGCGGCCGACGCGGCGCTGACCAATCCGCTGGCCGAACAGTTCGACCCGCTCGGCGGCAATGGTGATGCTTTCGTCCGCATCACCGCCGATATCGGTGGCCACACCGCCGTACTCGATATCGATCTGGAAGATGCCCTGCGTGTGCTGCCTGCAGCCTCGCTCGAACTCAAGCCCGACGCTGTCGTGTTCAATACCGAGCAGGACATCGCCCCGGTTGAGCTGACCGCTGTTGTGGCCAATGCGACGACAGACGATCTCAAGTTCGACCTGCCAGAAGGCTGGGCCATTGCGGCAACCGGCGAAACCGGTCGCGAAGCCGGCACGTTCGAGCTGTCCCCACCGGCAGATCTGGGCGTGGCGCGCATTGCCATTGAGCCAACTCTGCTGGATCAGCCTGCCTACGCCATCAACACTTTCTCATATCCGCATATCGGCAAGTCGGTGGTCCCCACCCTCGTGTCCATTCCGGTGCAGTCGGTTGATGCGGTGCTGCCGCCAGATGCCAAGGTTGGTTATGTCGGCGGTGGCAATGACAACGTCGCCATCTGGCTGCGTCGTCTGGGCGTCAAGCTCGTCGAACTGACCCCATCCGATATCGAAGCCGGTGCCTATCGTGACCTGACGACGCTTATCGTCGGCATCTTCTCGTTCGGTCGCCGCAAGGATCTGGTCGCGGCGCTGCCCGGCATCCACGAATGGGTGCGAAATGGTGGCCACCTTGTCACGCTTTACCACCGTCCGTCGGACGGCTGGAACCCAGAGACGGTGCCGCTGGCCAAGATCGAAATCGGTACGCCATCGATCCGCTTCCGCGTCACCGATGCCAAGGCAGCCGTTACCGTGCTTGAGGCTGATCACCCACTGCTCAACTATCCCAACGTCATTGGCGAAGACGATTGGGCAAACTGGGACAAGGAGCGTGGTCTATACTTCGCATCGAGCTGGGACGAGGCCTATAAGCCGCTCCTTGCCATGAGCGATGCGGGCGAAGAGCCGCTGAACGGTTCGCTGCTATCGGCTGTGATCGGCGAAGGTCGTCACACCCACACCAGTCTCGTGCTACACCATCAGCTCGACAAGCTGGTGCCGGGCGCATTCCGCCTGCTGGCAAACCTCACTCAGCCAGCCAAGCACTAAACCAACACTGGCCTGCGTTTCTCCCGCGCAGGCCAGCGCTGTCCGCTAAAGCGGCGGGCGCAGAAAGGCCTCCGACCAATCCTCCCGGTCCGGAGGCCTTTTCTATTCAAACATCGCGATTGAGCCTACGCCTATCGAGGCGCGACGTTGCCACCAGCGCGCCGACAATGACGACGATGCCAATCAGGGTCGACCAGCCGGGCACTTCACCGAAGGCCAAAAATCCAGCCGCGCTCGCGAGGACAATGGAGAGGTACCCAAACGGCGCCAAAAGGTTTGCCGGCGTCGACTGATAGGCGCGCAGGAAACAGTACTGGCCAATCTGCGCCAATATGCCGATGGCAATCAGCAGCGGCCAATCGGCGAACGCCACTGGCTCCCACATGATGACAGCCGGAATGGCAGTGAAGACGGTTAGTCCGACCGTGTAGAACACCATCAGCACTGTGGTGTTTTCAGCCGCCAAAGCGCGGGTCTGGATCACGGCAAGCGAGCCGAACACCACCGAAGCCAGAGCGGCCAAGATGCCGGGGCTGAAGGCGATCTCGCCCGGCGCCACCATGATGAAGACGCCCAGCAGGCCGACGCAGGCCCCGATCCAGCGCCAGCCTGTGCTACGCTCACCCAGCATGATGGCCGCAAGCACCATCACGACCAGCGGCCGCATGAAGCCGATGGCATTGGCCATCGCGAGGGGCAGGGCGGTCAGCGCCGCGAAATTGCCCGACAGCGCCAGCGTGTTGCACAGCACGCGAAACACATGCCGTCCGACCTGCTTGGTCTGTGCGATAGCGGCACGGTGCCGCCATGCCAGTGGCAAGACGCTGATCAACCCGATCAGCGAGCGAATAAACACCATCTGCAAAGCCGGATAGCTCGCGCCGCCGATCTTGACCAAGACGGTCATGACGGTGACGAGAACCATGTCGGACAAAAGCCAGACCAGCCCGCTATTGTCCGCACGCTGGACGTGTTGGCTCATTTCAGGCGGGCTGCACCAGATTGGCCAGCAGGCGGAATGCGCCCGGCACCAGTTTGTCGAGCTGATGATGCAGCACAAGACTTGTGTGGGTATGGCGGCCCTTGCCGATAACAGCCGAAACCAGCGATCCGGTTAGTGGCTTTTCGCCCGCATCATGCATGGCAAGAAGCGGCTCGTAAGCGGCATCCCAATAAGAAGCGAAATAGAGCCCACGCTCCTTGTCCCAATTGGCGAAGTCTTCTGCGCCGATGGCATTGGGGCCGGTGAGCAGTTTATGTTCGGGCAGCAGCACATCCACGTCGGCGTTCGGGTTGGTCACGCGCCAGCGCAGCGATGGAGAGCCGATCACCAAGCGCTTCGGTGGCGTGCTGTCTGGCGACCAGCCATCGGATGGTCGATGATAAAGCGTCACCAGATGCCCACCATTGTTCACCCAGTCATGCAGTCGCGCTGTCGCCGCAGCCAGATCGGGTCGGGTTCCAAAGGCAAATGTGCCGATGACGATGGTATCAAAGCCCGATAGGTCACCGGACAGTGCCGCGGCGTCGAGCTCGGTGACGTCCGCGCCCATACGCTCAAGCCACAATCCAACCCGGTCGCTGCCGCCGCCGACATAGCCGATGCGGCTTTTTGGGATGGTCAGGTCCAGCGCCACTATTTCGAGCGCCACCGGCCGAACGAAATGGGTGCGGCCAATATGCGGATAGGCAATCGGCGTCAGGCTATAGGCCTGCTCGCCATCGATCTGCACCGGCAGGGTATAACGACCGGCAGCGAGTTCGGCGGTCGCTGAAACGTCCACGCCGGATGCCGTCTGCGCGAGATTGAGGCCGTCAACACCGGCAATGGCCACGCGCGACAGGTCCACATCGGTTCGGACGCGGACACTGGTGGCTTTGCCCGAGCCGGGCAGGGCGACGATGATGGCATCTGGAGCCAGCTCCACCGAATTGGCAGGCACGATCTGCACAGCCTCTTCGAGGTCGATGCTGATGCGCGCCGTCCGTCCGGCAATGGCTGCTTCAAGTTCGACACTGACCGGTCCATTGCCACCCAAAGCGGCATAGCCGGGCAGGAAGGCATTGGTGATCGGTGCGTTGGATGCGGCGCGGATCGGGATGGAGATGAGGTTTTCGACAGCTGCCGGGCCATCAACGGAAATGAACGGAGCCGTCCGAGCGCGCACCAAGACATCGGTCGCGCTGCCGGGCTCGACCACCACATGCAACACGCCCTCGGCGCCGGGTGCCAGATTGACAGGCTCGACCCATGCCGTGACCGCAAGACCAGCGGCAAGCAGCAGCGCCGTGTCGATCTCCGCCAGTTTGCGGTCGAGACGGTGACCGAATGACGCTGCCTCTGCGCCATCCAATCCGCTTCGCGCCGACTGAATCGCGGCACGCGCCGTCAGCAATGGACCGGTGATCGCGGGGCCATTGGGGTATGCCGCGACAGCCAGATCAATGTCGGCCTGCGCCTGTCCAAGCGCCGATGCCGCATCGCCTGAAAGTCGCGTGGCGATCTCGCCCAGCGTTGCGGGAAGGCTGGCGCGAATGTCATTCTCCACAACGCCGCCAAGCTTGAGGTGCAGTGGCCAGTCGGTCTGCGGCACGGCGCGCCAATGTCCCATATTCTGGCTGGCGTGGAAGGCACGCGAGAACTCACCCACGGTGTCATAAGGCGCGCCTGTCGGAGCGTCTATTGTGGTGGCCGAGACGGTCACCGTTGTTGGCGGTGGTGGGACTTCGTCGTCGTAATAGCCATTTTCGCCGCCCGACCATGCCGGCAAGTAGTATTTCGCAACACTCCAGGTCGTCAGGCCCTCGGCGAAATGCTCGGGATAGGCGGCGGGATCAGCCGCCAGTGCAATCGCCGTTTCGGCAGCTTCCGTCATGGCGCGGTGGTGGCCATGCTGTCCCGGCACGTCGAGGAATGTCGGGATGACGATGTCGGGCCGATACTCGCGATAGGCGCGCACCAGCCGTTCGATGGTGCGGTCCTTGCCCCAGCGCTCCAGCGTATCCGGCCCCGATTTCGAGAAGCCGAAGTCATTCACTGGATCATCCGGGCCATGACCGAGCCAGGCAATGTCTGCGCCCAGTTCGCGTGCGGCCTCTTCCATTTCCCGTGAACGCATCACGCCCAATGCGCCGGTACGCTCCGGCCCGAGCGTATTTTGTCCGCCTTCGCCGCGTGTCGAGCAGGCGATGACCACGCGCATACCCATGGCAAAGCTCATCAGCGCCAGCATGCCGCTTTGTTCGTCGTCGGGATGCGCACCTGTATTCATCACCGTCACGGTGGAGGTCAGCCGCGCCAGCGCCCGGTGCAGGGCGACGATGGCGGGTTGGTTCTGGCGGTGGCGCAAGCGCTCGCGATTGGTCAGCATGATCTAAATCCAGATAAGTTCAGGCTCAGCCTGCGGCGTCTGCCGCAATGCTGAGATGGGGAGAGACGGTTTCGAGAAGGGGGAGGGCGGCAGCGCCGAGCGCGGCCGTCAATTGACCGGTCTGACCACGCAGTACACGCGGGGCGGTTCGCTGCCGGCGGGTCGAGACGGAAACGGGCAGTGGGTCGAGCGCGGCGATCACGGCGTCGAGCACCGAATCGGGCAAGCCGCCGCCAAAAATGATGGCTTCTGGATCGAAGATGTTTTCGAGCATGCTGACTGCGGGCGCGAGGTAGTCCGCCGCTATGCTGATCCATTCCAGCAGCGGCTTGCTGCCGTCGTCGTGCAGCTTCTGGATGTCATCGACATTGGCGGCATAGACGCCAGCCAGCGCCAGATGCTCGCGCAGCGCAAATACCGACACGAACCGCTCCAGCGCCCCAGCCGCACCGGCGAAAGCTTTGCCCTTGCGCGGCACCAGCCCGATATGGCCGATTTCACCGGCATTGCCGAAGGCGCCGCGCAGCGGACGGCCATCCTGAATGACGCCCAGACCAAGGCCGACACCGAAATAGAGATAGCAGAAATGGCCCATCTGCCGACCCGCGCCATAGAGCCGTTCACCAACCGCTGCGGCGGTAGCGTCATTCTCGATCACCACATGCTCGCCCGTCGCCTTGGCCATCAGGGCTGCGGGATCAGTGCCGGTCCAGCCGGGCAGGGTAGCTGGTCCGACAGAGCTCATGCCCTCGATTTCGAACGGTCCCGGCATCACGACGCCAACGCCCAACAGCCGCGCCGGGCTCTCGCCTAGCGTTGAATGCAACTGCTTGATCTGGTCGGTCAGCAGACCCGGGATCACATCGGGTCCGGTCTGGGTCAGCGGAATGATCGACTGTGCCCGCAGCCCGCCGGAGAGATCGACCAGCACCGTCACCATGTGATCGGCGGCGATTTCAACGCCGGCTGTCAGCGGACCATCAGGGTTCACCGCAAACTGGATCGGCGGCTGCCCGCGACCGGAGCGCAGGCGGCCCAGTTCGATGAGCAGGCCCTCGTCGAGCAGTTCCTCGACAATGTTGGAAACAGCCTGCGGCGTCAGCTGCGCGCGGCGTGCAATTTCGGTGCGTCCCAGATGCCCCTGCAGCCGGATAACTTCGAGCACAACGCGTCGATTATGCGCGCGATTCCGCTCGGGATTGGACCCGATGGCGACACGCTGGCGCATGTTGCGTTTGCTCTGGCTGTTCAAGGTCTGGTTTCTCCCAAATGCCGGACGCGAGCACGTTTAGACCAATGTGAACCTAGCCGGGGAAGAAAATAACTCAAGTAGATTATTTTATTGACAAGCGAGTGTCACATCGTCGACGTTTGGCCCCAGAATGGCGAGCTTCGCCTTTCTCGCGAAGAGATTGCTGTCGGCACAGCCGATGGTGCAATGGAGGTATTTGCATGTTTTCAAAGGCTACAGTCGCCGGCCTCGCCGCCGGTATCAGCTTTCTGGCGCTTGGTTCGGCGCAGGCCGTCGAGATCGAGTACTGGCAGTATGTTTTCGATAGCCGCGTACAGGCTATGGACAAGCTGATCGCCAACTTCGAGGCGGCCAACCCAGACATCACCGTCAAGCACACCACCTTCCCTTATGCCGACTACCAGACGCGCGTTGTCGCTGCCAAGGTTGCCGGCCAGGGCCCGGACGTCGTGCAGTTGTTCTACGGCTGGCTCGACCAGTTCGTTGATGGCCAGCTGATTCAGCCGCTTGATCCAGCTGTCTTCCCGGCTGCCGAAATCGAAGCCGATTTCTTCCCGATCGTCTCCGCCATGAAGCGTGGCGATGACTATTATGGCCTGCCAACTGCCGTGCGTTCGCTGGCCCTGTTCTACAACAAGGCGCTGTTCGCTGAGGCTGGCGTTGCCAACCCACCATCCAACCTCGAAGAATTCCTCGCTGCTGCCGAAGCCACCACCAAGCGTGACGGTTCGGGCAACATCACGTCGGCCGGTGTCACCCTCGACATGGCTGGCCAGGATCACCATTGGTGGCGCGAAGTTCTGATCCGTCAGAACGGCGGCGAGCCCTATGATGCTGAAGGCAATGTGGCTTACAACGACGCAGCCGGTGCTGCTGCGCTGAAGTACTACACCGACCTGCAGACCGAGCACAAAGTGGGCCTGGTTGGCTTCATGGACGAAGGTCAGGCCGCGTTCCGCGCTGGCCTTGCTGCCATGACCATCGACGGCACTTTCCGTCTCGGCGCCTTCGCGGCAAACCCATTCGAATGGGGTGTGGTTGAGCTGCCAGCTGACGCAAACGGCCTGCGCTCGAACTATTCCAGCTACTTTGCCAACGCCATCGGCGCGACTGCCCAGGGTGAAGAAAAGATTGCTGCTGAAAAGTTCCTGGCCTACATCACTTCGGCCGAAGCCATGGAAATCTGGCTCGACACCGTTGGCGAACTGCCAGCCCGTAAGGCTGCAGCGCTGACCGAAGCCAACCTTTCGGACCCGATCAAGGGGCCATTCCTCAAGGGTCTGGAATACGCGCACACCACCAAGTTCTACGACGAAGCTGCACAGCGCCAGGTCTCCATCGACATGGTCAACCGCGTGCTGCTCGAAGGTCAGTCCATCGAAGACTCTCTTGCTCAGGCAGCCACTGCCGAGCAGGCGATCATCGACGCGGCGACCAAGAAGTAATCCACAATAGCGTTCAACTGACCGGCGGCAGGCTAGCCCTGCCGCCGGTTGGCGTAATCGGCAGGAGCGAACATGGCGTCGGCGACCGCAAATAAAGGGGCAGGCTCGGCTCGCTTCTGGGACCGCTTGAACATCAGTACCAAGCGTGTGATCTGGGCCTGGACCTTCCTGGCTCTACCCATCATTTTCTATGCGGGCATCCGCTTTTACCCCACATTTCAGGCCTTCTGGCTGTCACTGACCGACTGGGACCTGCTGCGTCCGGCCAACTTCATTGGCTTTGCCAACTACCAGAAGATGTTCGCCGATCCGGTTTTCTGGAAAGTGTTCCAGAACACCTTCCTCTACCTCATCATCGGCACGCCGCTGAGCTTGGCCATCGCCTTCGTGATCGCCTACTACCTCGATCGCGTCCGCTTCATGCACGGCTTTATCCGCGCGCTCTATTTTCTGCCGTTCCTCACCACCGCCGCGGCCATGGGCTGGGTCTGGCGCTGGTTCTATCAGCCGGTGCCAATCGGCGTGATCAACGGCTTTTTGACCTCGATTGGTCTCGACCAGCAGCAATTCCTACGCTCGACCTCTCAGGCGCTGCCATCCATTCTCGTGCCCGCCATCTGGGCTGGGCTGGGCTTCCAGATCATCATCTTCATGGCCGGTATCCGCGCTATTCCCTCGACCTTCTACGAGGCGGCCAAGATCGACGGGCTGGGTGATTGGGCCATCTTGCGCAAGATCACCATGCCGTTGCTCAAGCCGACCACGGTGTTCCTCGTCGTCTTCTCCTCGATCGGCTTCCTGCGCATTTTCGATCAGGTCTACAACATGACGACCAACGATCCCGGCGGTCCGCTCAATGCGACCAAGCCGCTCGTGCTCATGATCTATCAGACCGCGTTCTCGTCCTACCAGATGGGCTATGCCGCTGCGCAGACCGTCGTGCTGTTCACCATCCTGCTCATCGTCTCCCTGTTGCAGCTCTATGTGCTGAGGGAAAAGAAATGACCACCATGACTGCACCAACCGAACTGGCGGCCAACCGCCGCGACATCCGCCCCGGCCGCATCATCATCTGGACCTTGCTGCTGATCGGCGGGCTGATCATGATCACGCCGCTGCTGTTCATGTTCTCGACCTCGCTCAAGACCTCCGGCCAGGTCTATGACCTGCGCCTGATCCCGGCGGCACCGACCTTTGACAACTATATCAAGGTGCTCGGCGACGGGCGCTTCATGCAGTGGTTCTTCAACTCGACCTTCATCGCGTTGACCGTGACGCTCTCCAACGTGTTCTTCGACAGCCTTGTCGGTTACACGCTGGCCAAGTTCCAGTTCCGTGGCCGCTACTTCATCTTCTTGGCCATCTTGTCGACCCTGATGATCCCCACCGAAATGCTGGTGATCCCATGGTACCTGATGAGCAGCCAGCTCGGCTGGATCGACAGCTATTGGGGCATCATGTTCCCTGGCATGATGACGGCCTTCGGCACGTTTCTGATGAAGCAGTTCTTCGAAGGCGTTCCGAACGACTTCCTTGAGGCCGCGCGCGTCGATGGGCTGAATGAGTTCACCATCTGGTGGAAGATCGCTATGCCCATGGTGGTGCCGGCCATCTCGGCGCTGGCCATCTTCACCTTCCTCGGCAACTGGACGGCCTTCTTCTGGCCACTGATCGTGACCACGTCCAAGGAGCTCTACACGCTCCCCGTCGGCATCTCGAGCTTCTCGGCGGAATCCTCGATCCAGTGGGAATTGATCATGACGGGCGCTGCCATCGGCACCATCCCGACCTTGCTCGTCTTCCTCGTGCTGCAGCGCTACATCGTGCGCGGCGTCATGCTGGCCGGACTGAAGGGGTAAGCCATGACCGATCCACGTCTCTCCGATACCTCGGTCTTCCCCGATCCGGTCTATAAGGCCACCGTGCTCGGCCCGCTGTTCGACAGCGCCAAGAACCACCACGTCGATGCGTTCCGCGCCATCGACCGGGCGCATCTGGTGATGCTCAAGGAAACTGGCATTCTTGATGGCGAACAGGCCGGCAAGATCGCCGCAGCCCTCGACAGCATCGATGCCGAAGTCGATCCCTCCAAGCTGGTCTATACCGGTGAAGTGGAAGACTTCTTCTTCCTGATCGAACGCGAACTCAAAAAGCGCCTCGGTCCCGATCTGGCCGGACGCCTCCATACCGCACGCTCGCGCAACGACATCGACCACACCCTGTTCAAGCTGGGTCTCAAAGCCCGCCTTGATGTGTTGATCCCCAAGGCATTGGCACTGCACACTGCACTGGTTGATGCGGCCGACCGCGAGAAGGCGACGCTGATCGTGGCCTATACTCACGGCCAGCCGGCACAGCCATCGACTTTCGGTCACTACCTCTCGGCCATGGCCGAGGTGCTGGCGCGCGATATCGAGCGTCTGTTTGAAGCCTACGCCATCGTCGATCTTTCGCCGATGGGCGCCGCCGCGATCACGACGTCCGGCTTCGCCATCGACCGCGCCCGTGTGGCCGAACTGCTTGGTTTTGCGGCGCCGCTGCAGAACTCCTATAGCTGCATCGCCGGCGTCGACTACATCACGTCGACCTATGGCGCGATCGAGTTGATGTTCCTCCATCTGGGCCGTCCCATCCAGGACTTCCAGTTCTGGACCAGCTTTGAAGTCGGCCAGATCTACGTGCCGAACGCTTTGGTGCAAATCTCCTCGATCATGCCGCAGAAGCGCAATCCGGTGCCGATCGAGCATTTGCGTCACCTCGCCAGCCAGACCTTTGGTCGGGCCCGCGCGATGCTGGACGTGATGCACAATACCCCGTTCACCGACATGAACGACAGCGAAGGCGAAACGCAGGCCATGGGTTACCAGGCCTTCGACAGCGCCTATCGCGTGCTCGACCTGCTGGCTGCGCTGGTGTCCCAGATCAAGGTCGACCCGGCCAAGGTGGCGAACAACATCCGCCGCTCCTGCATCACCATCACCGAACTGGCTGATAGCCTCGTCCGTCGGGAAGGCCTTTCCTTCCGCGAAGGTCACGAAATCGCGGCCGCCGTCGCCAAGGCCGTCGTGGCCCTGGGCGGCGATTTGCAGACCGATGGTTATGCGCCGTTCCTCGTGGCCTTCGAACATGCCACCGGCCGCACCACCAGCATTGACGAGGCCCTGTTCTCCGAATTGGTCTCGCCCGAATATTTCGTCTCCGTCCGCACCCGTTTTGGCGGTCCCGCACCGGAGCCGCTCAACGCCGCGATTGCCGGATATCGAGAAAAATCGGCCGATTTCACGGCCCGCCACACCGCCCTGCTGCAGCGCGCTCACGACGCTGCACACACTCTCAAACAGCGTTTTGAAGCATTGAAGGAAACCGCCTGATGGCAAAGATCGAACTGCAGGGTCTGATCAAGGACTACGGCAAGAGCCGCGCCGTGCACGGCATCGACCTCACCATTGAAGACGGCGAGTTCGTCGTTTTCGTCGGCCCATCCGGCTGCGGCAAATCCACGACGCTGCGCATGATCGCCGGGCTTGAGGATATCAGCGGGGGCAACCTCATCATTGGCGACGAGATCGTCAACCAGCGCGAACCCAAGCAGCGCAACATCGCCATGGTGTTCCAGAACTACGCCATCTATCCGCACATGACGGTCGGTCAGAACATAGGCTTCGGCCTCTACACGTCCAAGCTCTCCAAGGCCGAAAAGCAGAAGCGCATCCAGGAAACCGGCAAGCTGCTCGGCCTTGAAAAGCTGCTGGATCGTCGTCCGGCCGCTTTGTCGGGTGGTCAGCGCCAGCGCGTCGCCATCGGCCGCGCCATGGTGCGCGATCCCGTAGCGTTCCTGTTTGACGAACCACTGTCCAATCTTGATGCCCAGCTGCGTGCGCAGATGCGCATGGAGATCAAGGGCCTGCATCGTCGCCTCGGCACCACCATTGTCTACGTGACCCACGATCAGGTCGAAGCCATGACCATGGCCGACAAGATCGTGGTGATGAAGGATGGCTACATCCTCCAGGTTGGCACCCCGACCGATCTCTACGAGAACCCCGTCGACGTGTTCACTGCGCGCTTCATCGGCAGCCCGTCGATGAACTTGGTTCCTGCCAGCGTTGCCGGCGGCAAGCTGACCCTGAACGGCGCGACCTGGTCCGGTGGGGCTATTCCGGGTGATGACGGCAAGGTGCTGGTGGGTATTCGTCCACACGACCTGGTCGTTGCCGAAGCGCCAGGCGCGGGTTTGACCACCACTGGCGAAGTCGTCGCCGTTGAACCGCTGGGCGCTGAAACGCTGGTGCACCTGCAACTCGGTGATACCGCCGTTGTTGCAACGGCGCCGGGCCGCGTCGTTCCCAAGATCGGCAGCACTCTGACCGTCACTGCGGAAGCGGGCTCGCTGTATCTGTTCGACGCCGCGACCGAAAGGGCGCGGGGCCGGGCATGACTTCTCCAAATCCCGGCGGCCGGGCGGTTCTGAGTCTCGGCCGCATCTATTGCGACATGGTGTTCAATGGCCTCGACGCCATGCCAGTCCTTGGGCGCGAACAGTTCGCTGGCGATTTCTCCATCACCCCGGGTGGTGGAGCCCTCATTACTGCGGCTCATTCGGCGGCTATGGGGCGTCCGGCGGCACTGCTCGCACGCTATGGCACCGACACGATTTCGCAGGCGCTCGAGGGCCAGATCAAGTCTTTAGGCATTGATCTGCGTTTCCTCGATCGTCACCCCGATGCTGGGCCGCAGGTGACCGTGGTGATGGTACAAGACAGCGAACGCGCCTTCCTGTCGCGCCGCGCGGGAACAGCGCTTCCAGCCACGTTCGACGCGGCACTGGAGTGGCCTCATGCCAGCCATCTGCACATCGCCGAATATGCCACCCTGCACGAAATCCCCCATGCGGTGCGCAACGCAACCGCGCGTGGCCACACCGTGTCGCTCGACCCCAGCTGGGACTCCGAGCTGATCCACGACCCGATGTTTTTCGAACGCTCCAGCGGCGTCTCGGTCTTCCTGCCAAACCTCGAAGAAGCGCGCGCACTGACCCGTTGCGAGAATCCCGAAGAAGCTCTGGTCAAGCTCGCCGGTCATTTCCCGGTGGTTGCCATCAAGTGCGGCCCCGACGGCGCATTGCTCAGCATGAACGGCGCCTTGTTTAGCCATGCCACCCCGCGGGTCGATGTCGTCGACACAACCGGGGCAGGGGATGCGTTCAACGCCGGCTTCCTTGATGCGTGGCTCGATGGTCTTGATGGACAGGCCTGCCTCGCATCGGCGATTGACGCGGGCACGCGCTCGGTGCAAGCGGTGGGCGGTACTGGCAGCTTGCAAGCGGCAGGTTGATCGACCGATTTTTTCTGGACTAAGAATAGCTATGACCGAACCGACCATCACCACGCTTGAAGACGCAGCTGCCGTTTCTAGCGCTGTTGCCCAGCATGTGGCGCAGGCTATTCAGGCCAAGCCGAAGCTGACGCTTGGCCTTGCCACCGGCAATACTTTCCGCGCCATTTATGCCGATCTTGTCGCCCTCTACGAAAAGGGCGGCTTCTCGCTGGCGCAGGCGAAGGCCTTCAATCTTGATGAATATGTCGGATTGGCCGCCGATCACCCGGCTTCCTTTGCCACCTATATGAAGCAGCACCTGTTCAATCACGTCGACTTCGCGCCCGGCGCCGCGCGCCTGCCCGAAGTTGCGGGCGGCGACATTGCAGCGGCCTGTGCTGCCTATGAACAGGCCATTGCCACCGCTGGCGGCATTGACCTGCAATTGCTGGGCATCGGCCGCAATGGCCATATCGGGTTCAACGAACCCGGCTCGCCCTTCGATAGCCGCACCCGCGAAGTGGCGCTGACGGCGTCGACCCAAAGTGCCAATGCCGTCGATTTCCCACCGGGCGAGGCCGTGCCCCCAACCGCCGCCACGATGGGCATCGGCTCCATTTTGGACGCGCGCGAAATCGTGCTGGTTGTCACTGGCGCGCACAAGGCCGAAGCGCTTCACCGCGCTTTCCACGCTGACCCAAGCATTGACTGCCCCGCCTCGGCGCTGCATCGCCACCACAATGTTCATGTGTTCTGCGACAAGGCGGCCGCTGGGCTCTAAGGCTCCAATCGTTTCACCAATAGCGGCGCCCCATCTGGCGCCGCTATTGCGTTGCGCCTAGTCGTCACCTTCCAGATTGACGTAGCTCTCCGGCATGAAGCGCGGCGTGCAGAGGCAATAGAACTCCAGATCGGTCGTGCCGGTATTGGTGATGCGCTGCGATACGCCAGCGCCAATGACAGCCTGCGCACCGACGACCAGCGGCGTGGTCACGCCGTCCACCTCAACGACACCTTCTCCCTTGCGCACGACATAGCGCTCGGTGACGCCGGTAAGGCTGTGCAGCTGCGTGGTCACGCCGGGCTCGACGCGGGCCACGGCCAGCGAGGTTTCTGGCGACAGCGGCGAATTCATCAGCTCGGTGATGTGGCAGCGTTCAGGGGTATAAAATTCGGTGGCAGTGGGGCCGGCAATGAACCATTCTGGCGTCATGGCGGGGCTCTTCCTTCGTAACTTAGACAATTGCTGATAGTGCTGACGAATGTAAAAACAGGCTTGACTCATGTCAAAGGCATTGTTCTCCTGTAAGCGGCGGCTAGACGGGCAGCGCCACGGGTTTATCGGTGCAAGAAAAGTCTGGTTTTGCGGGTTTTTCTGGTGCATCGACGGCAGACAATGATCTGGAGGATCGCATAAATGACATCCTGGAAATCGCTTCTGGTGGGTACGGCATTTGGCCTTGCCGGTTTGGCGGGAGCCGCGCAGGCGCAGGACAAGCTGTTTGTCTATGTTTCGCCCGACGTGATCGGGGTGAACGCGTTCCTCAAGATGGGGCAGACCGGCACTGAAGCCGCTGCCGCCAAGGCTGGCGCCAAAGCGCAGACCTTTGAAAGCTCCAACGCTGCATCGCGCCGCGAAAACGTGGAGGCGGCCATCAATGAAGGCGCCACCATCATCATCATGGCTGGCTTTGAGTTCAACGACATCGTCACCGAACTGGCGCCAACCGCGCCCGATACGCAGTTCCTGATCGTTGACCAGTGCATCGAAAACCGCCCGGACAACGTCCACTGCGCCATGTTCCGCGAACATGAGGCGACCTATCTGCTCGGCGTCGCCGCCAGCATGCTGACCGAGACCAACAAGGTCGGTGTCGTCAGCGCGCTCGATATTCCATTCCTGCACCGCTACACGGACGGCTATGCCGCTGGCGCCAAGGCAGAAAAGCCAGATGTCGGCGTCGATATCCGTTGGGTTGGCGGTGAAAATCCATTTGCCGATCCAGTGCGCGCCAAGGAACAGGCCCTGGCACTGCGCGCGGCCGGTTCCGACGTGATCTTCACGGCGACCTCGGGCGGCGATTTCGGCGTGTTTGAAGCGGCCAAGGAAGTCAACTTCAAGGCCTTCGCCGTTGACGTGAACCTCTGCCCAGAAGACCCGGAGCACATGGTGTCCGGTACGCTCAAGCGCGTCGACAACGCCATCATCGCCGCCGTCGAAGGCATCGAAGCTGGTGAAAAGCAGCTGACGCTTGCTCTCGGCCTCAAGGAAGGCGGCATGTCGATCATCGGGCTCGAAGATGAAGGTCTGGCCGATAGCCAGTGCCTGATCGCCAATATGCCCGACGTTCTGGCCCGCGTACGCGCGGTTGCCGCTGAGATCGAAAGCGGCTCGCTGGTCGTCGCCGATCCAATGTTCGCTCAATAAGCGATTGCCTATAGCCTGCCGCCCGGTCCACGGGCGGCGGGCTTTTTGTTTTTAGGAAGCGGCGTAGCATGCAGGTTGATCTGTCCGGCATCACAGTGCGGTTTGGGTCCTTGGTCGCCGTGGATGATGTCTCGCTGCATTTCGCGCCGGGCGAAATTCACGCCGTCGTCGGTGAAAACGGCGCCGGCAAAAGCACGGTGATGAACGTCGCCTTCGGGCTGATCAAGCCCGCTTCGGGCACCATCAGCATCGATGGCGTCGCCAAGCGCTGGCGCACCCCGCAAGACGCCATCGCCCATGGTCTGGGCATGGTGCATCAGCATTTCATGCTGCAGGATTCCATGACCGTGCTGGAAAATCTCGTGCTGTGCAGCGAGCCGGTCAATGCGCTGGGCGCCGTCAAGTTCGGCACGGCCCGCGCGCGGTTGAAAACCATTGCCGACACCTATGGCATCGGCGTCGATGCCGACAAACGCATCGCCGATCTGTCGGTCAGCGAGCGCCAGATCGTCGAAATCCTTAAAGTCCTCTATCGCGATGCTGCGCTGCTGATCCTTGACGAACCCACCGCCGTTTTGACGCCGCAGGAAACCGAGAGCCTGTTCCAGATCCTGCGCAATTTCCGCAGCAGCGGCAAAGCCATCGCGCTGATCACCCACAAGCTCGATGAGGTCATGCAGATTGCCGACCGCGTCAGCGTCATGCGCGCAGGCAAGCTTATTTCCAGCTTCCCAGTGGCTGAGACCAGCAAGGATGAGATCGCGCGCGGCATCATTGGCGGCGATCTGCCTGCGCCCCTGACGCGCGGCGCGGCGCCTGCCGGTGACGTGGTGCTATCGGTGGACGCACTTCAGACAAGCGGCGACAGGCTATCGGCGCCCGTCAGCTTCTCGGTCCGGCGCGGCGAGGTTGTCGGCATCGCAGGCATTTCCGGCAATGGGCAAACCCAGTTGATCGAAGCGCTGGTCGGACTGCGCGCGACGGCTGCCGGCGAGGTATCCCTTTTGGGCAAAAGCCTGCGTGGACTCGATGTTGGCGCACGGCGCACTTTGGGCATGAGCTACATTCCGGCCGACCGGCAACGCGTCGGTCTGGCACTCGAAGCAACCGTCAGTGAAAACGCCGCCGTCGGCCGCGAGGGCACCAGTACTTTCCGCCGTGGATTGATGCTGAAACGCGCCGCAATGGCCGATTTTGCGCGCGACCTGATTGCCCGCTATCGGATCAGGGTGGCTGGGCCCAGCGCGCGGTCATCCTCGATGTCGGGCGGCAACAAACAAAAGCTGGTGGTCGGCCGCGAACTCTCCCGTGCCACCCCACTCATCATTGCCGAAAACCCTACCTGGGGTGTCGATATCGGCGCCTCGGACTTCATTCACCGCGAGCTGATCCGCATGCGCGACGCCGGCCACGCTATCCTGCTGGTCTCTACCGAACTCGATGAAGTGCTGGCGCTGTCGGACCGCATTCTGGTGCTTTACGAAGGTCGGATTGCGGGCGAAGTTGCTGCCGCCAACGCAGATCGTCTGGCCATCGGCGCCATGATGACCTCGCGCGCTAAGCTTGAGCAGGTGGCCTAGATGGAACTCGATTTTCGCACCCGCCTCTTGCCCTGGCTGGCCGTGCTGGCCTGGATTTTTGGTATCCTGCTCGCATTGATGTTGATCGCCAATGCCGATTTCGGCGAAGCGGTGAGCGGATTTTTCAACGGCGCCTTCGGTGGCCGGAACCTAGCCTATCTGATGACCACGTTGAGCCGCGCCACATTGATCGTCGGCATGGCGCTGGCGGTGATGATCAGTTTCCGGGCGGGCCTGTTCAATATTGGCGGCGAAGGCCAACTGGTGGTCGGCGGACTGGTTGCCGCGCTGGTCGGCATCTACCTGCCGGGGCCCGGTTGGCTCGTCATCATCGCCGGCATTGTCGCGGCAATGGCTGCGGGCGGGCTGTGGGCCGTGCTGGCGGGCATGATGCAGCTCTATGTCGGGGTGCCGCTGCTGATCGGCTCACTGCTGCTGAACTATCCCGCGCGCTATCTCGCGTCCTACTTCGTCAGTTACCCGTTCCGCGACGTCGCGTCAGGCCTGCCGCAAACCCATCTGGTGCCCGATGCCGTCTGGCTACCGCTGTTCCCCGGTACGCGGCTGGATATGGGCGTGCTGTTCATCGTGGTCGTGGCGATCCTGGCCATCATCTATTCGTCCAGCACCGTGCCGGGTTATCGAGCCCGCATGAATGGCTTGGCGCCGGAATTCACCCGCGCCTCCGGCCTGCCGGTCAAGCGCATCGTGCTGCAGACACTGCTACTGAGCGGCGCCATTGCGGGACTTGTCGGCGCGCTGGCCGTCTATGGGCTGCATCATCGCTTTACCGACGGCATGCTGGTGCAACCGCTTTACGCGTGGGTCGGCATTATCGCGGTTCTGCTGGTGGGCATGGTGCCATGGGCCGTGCCGATTTCCGGCTTCTTTTTCGCCGCCATCCAGACTGGAGCTGCCGGTATGGAGCGCACGGCCGACGTGCCCAAGGAGATTGGCCTCATCATGCAGGCGGTGATCATCCTGTTTGTGGCCGGTCGCATTTCGGGCGTGAACCTGGCTGGCCGGGAGGATGACAATGGGCATTGATCTGCTGCTGGACCCCGCCTTCCTTCAATCGGTGCCACGTTTCCTCACGCCCATCCTGCTGGCGGCCTTGGGCGGCGCCATTTGCGAGCGCGCCGGTGTGTTCAACATCGCGCTTGAAGGCTTCATTCTGGTCGGTGCGTTCTGCGCCGTGCTCGGCTCCTATCTCTTCGGCTCGCCCTGGTGGGGCGCGCTGACGGCGATTGCGGGCGGCGTGGTCATGGGCCTGCTGTTTGCCGAGTTCAGCCTGCGCCGCAAGGGCGATGCAATCGTGGTGTCCATCGCGCTCAACCTGTTGGCCGCCGGTGTCACCGTCTATCTGCTGCGTGCGATCTTTGGTGTTTCCGGCGCGTTTCGCGATCCGGGCATCAAGGGCTTTTCGGGCATCGACATCCCGCTGCTGCGCGACATTCCCGTGCTGGGACCGCTGCTGAACGGGCAATCGGCCCTGTTCTACTTCGCGGTGATCGCCGCCTTTGCGCTGCAATGGTTCTTTGCCCATCACCGTTTGGGGCTGCGCCTGCGCGCGGCGGGTGAAAACCCGACCGGCCTCGCCTCCGGCGGCGTCAGCGTACAGGGCGTGCGGCTCTGGGCGCTGGTGCTGTGCGGGGCGCTATGCGGCCTTGCCGGGGCGCAATTGTCCATCGCCAACGTCAATCTGTTCGTTGAAAACATGAGCGCAGGGCGCGGCTGGATCGCCGTCGTGGCTGTATTGCTGACCCGCGGGCGGCCGCTCTATGTGCTGTTCATCGCGCTGCTGTTCGGTTTTGTGGATAGCCTGTCCTTCCGCATTCAGGGCGTTGGCCTGCCGCAGCAATTCACCGACGTGATGCCCTATCTGGCGACGCTGATCGTGCTGATCGGCCTGTCGGCGTGGCGCAAGTCCAAGACCGCGTGAGGCAGACATGACCGACCTGATCATCACCAATGCGCTGGTTGTGGCCGCCGATGGCGCCAATACCGTTATCGAGCGCGGCGGTGTCGCGGTCAGCAACGGCAAGATCTCCCACATCGCCTCGGCCGAAACGCTGTCGGCCATGGAAGGGCAGGCCAGGCGCGTGATCGACGCCTCGGGCATGCTGCTGATGCCGGGGCTGATCAACACCCATTGCCACGCCGCCGACAGCCTGTTCCGCGGGCTGGTCGAAGACCTCAAGCTTGAGCCATGGCTCCAGACCGTGTGGAAAGCCGAGGCGGCCATCCTCAACCCGCAGACGACGCATCTGGGCTCGGTTCTGGGATTTGCCGAACTGCTGTTGGGTGGCGTCACCACCGTCATGGACATGTTCTGGTTCCCCGGCGAGACCGTCCGCGCGGCGCGCGATGTCGGGGTGCGCGTATCGACCGGCGGCATCTTCTTTGATTATCCCGGCGTCAACGGACAAAGCCAGGCGCAGCGCGAGGCCATCGCAGAGGCGTTTTTTGAAGAGTTCGGCGATGCGGATGACGTATTCCCGGCCGTGCTACCCCATGGCACCTACACCGTCTCGCCGGAACATCTGAAGACTGCCTACGCCATCGCCGAAAAGTATGGTGGCCTGTTCTGCACCCATGTCGCGGAAACCGTGGCCGAGCGCGCCGATATCGAGACGCGCTATGGGCGGCCGGTTGTGCAGCATCTGGAGCATCATGGGCTGATCAATGATCGCTCGGTGTTCGCCCATTGCGTGCATCTAGACGATGCCGAGATCGAGATCCTGGCCAAGCGCGGCGCGACGGTGTCGCATAACCCCATGTCCAACCTCAAGCTCGCCTCGGGCTTCGCACGCGTGCCGGATATGCTCAAGGCCGGCGTCAATGTCACTCTCGGGACCGACGGCGCGATCTCCGGCAATGACCTCGACATGTGGATGGCGCTGCGACTGGCCGCGACGCTGCACAAGGCCGTCGCCGCCGATGCTCAGGTGGTCAGCACGCGCGAGGCGCTGGCCATGGTCACCATCAACGGTGCCAAGGCGCTGAATGCGGCGGACCGGATCGGTTCGCTCGAAGTGGGCAAGCTCGCCGACATGGTGCTGCTCGATCTCAAGCGCCCGCACGCGGTGCCGCTATTCGATCCGCTGACACATCTGGTCTATTCGACCGCCAAATCCGATGTGCGACACGTTTTTCTCGGTGGTGAGCAGGTGGTGCGCGATGGCGTGCTGACCCATCTCAATATCGCCGACACGCTGGCTGAGGTTCAGGCACTGGTGCCGCGGATCAAAGCCAGCATTGCCTGATTTTACGGAGAATTCTGATGACCCAAAGCCCGCTTGCCCGGCTTGACGCCGCCTATGCTTCCATTGCCGATCGGGTTGGGGCGCCATGCGATACCGCCATTGTTCTGGGCTCGGGCCTCGGCCATCTGGCCGATGCCGTGGTCAATCCGACTTTCATCTCTTATGGCGAAATCGCCGGTTTCCCGGTCTCGACAGCCCCGGGTCACAAGGGCCAATTGGTGATCGGCGATCTGTTCGGTCGTCGCACGGTTCTGATGCAGGGCCGCGTCCACCTCTATGAAGGCTGGGCCCCGCAGGACGTGGCGCAGGTCATCTACCTGCTCGGCAAGCTCGGCCCCAAGCAGTTGATCGTCACCAATGCGGCGGGCGCGCTGAACCCGGATTATCGTCCCGGCGATGTGATGCTGATCGAAGATCATCTCAACTTCACAGGCCTTAACCCGCTGACCGGCCCCAACGATGATGCCATCGGCGTTCGCTTCCCCGATTTGTCGCGGGCCTATGATCCCGCGCTGCAGTGCGTCACAATCAAGGCAGCGGAAGAAGCCGGCGTCAGCCTGCGTCAGGGCATCTATGTGGGCGTGGCCGGGCCATCGCTCGAAACCTCAGCCGAGCGCCGCTACTACCGTGCCACTGGCGCCGATGCCGTGGGCATGTCGACGGTGCTCGAAGTCGTTGCCGCGGCCCATATCCGCCTGCCGGTGATCGGGCTTTCCGCCATCACCAATGAAGCAACGGGCGGACCCGACCAGCAGCCGGACACGATCGAAGAGGTTTTGGCCAACGCTGCCATTGCCGGCAAGAAGATCGGCGCCGTGCTCGCCAAGCTGCTGCCGGCGCTCTGATCATGGGCACAGCGCAGTTCGATTTCAGCGGTCAGGTTGTTCTGGTCACCGGCGCGTCCGGCGGGCTTGGTCAGGGCATTGCCCGCGCCTTCGCCGCTGCCGGTGCCAAGGTGGGCGTGCACTATCACGCCAACCGCGCGGCGGCCGAGGCTCTGGCGGCTGAGATCGGCGGCATGGCCTTTCAGGCCGATCTGGCACACGAGCCAGAATGCATCGCCCTGGTCGATAGCGTGCGCTCAACGCTGGGTCGGCTCGACGTCATCATCAACAATGCCGGCCAGCAGCCGGTCGCGGGGCTGACCGATATTTCCGGCGATGATTTCCGGGCCATGCTGGACGCCAATGTCGGCGGGCCGTTTGCGCTGACCAAGGCACTGGCCAAAGCCGGGCAGGGCGGCAGCGTGGTCAACATCGCCTCCATCGAAGCGCTGCAGCCCGCAGCCGGACACAGCCACTACGCAACGTCCAAGGCGGCGCTGCTGATGTTTACGCGCGCCGCTGCCTTGGAACTGGGGCCGCTGGGCATCCGCGTCAATGCCATCTCGCCGGGCCTGATCGGCCGCGATGGGTTGGAAAGCGCTTGGCCCGAAGGTGTGGCCCGCTGGAAGACGTCTGCCCCACTGCAACGCCTTGGAACACCGCAGGATATTGCGGATGCGGCGCTGTTCCTCGCGTCGGACGCGGCGCGTTGGGTGACCGGAGCAAATCTGGTGGTCGATGGTGGCGTGAGCTGCGCGCCGACCTGGTGATCGCATCCCGGAAGTAATCCGGGATGCCGGGCTTTATGCCTGACCGACTGCTTCGGCGAGGCGTCGGCACGCTGCTGGGAGATCAGCCTTCTCGCGCAGCAGGGCGCCACCGATCAGGTAGATCACGTCATTGCCATAGGTGGCCTGCATTTCGGGGATACGCTCGAAGGTCATGCCGCCGCCGGGCGCTGGCAGGATGGGCTTAAGGCCACCGAAATCGCTGGTGCAGCCCGCGATGATCGACTGGCATTCCTCGCGCGAGAACCCGAAACGCCCACCGAAATTGGGATAAACCACGGCGTCTATCCCCATCAACCGCTGCAGCAGGCCAAAGAAGAAGGCGTGCGAAAAGCCGGTGGTGGGCGTGATGACATTGGTGCCGCCAAAGGTCGGGTGTGAAACCAGCGGCAGATCAAAATCCGGATCGGCAGACAGGGTGCGCGCCACGTCGAACCCGGCGAGCGATGGCGCCAGCATGATGGCGCCGGCGCCCAGTTCCTTTGCCATCCAGGCGCGGTCGAAGATTTCGACGGCAGGACCGGTGATGTTGGGCACATAGGTACTGGTAAAACCTGTCTTGGCATTGGCATCGTTGACCGCATCGACGCAGGCCTTGAGACGATCCTCATAGGGAGACGTGTGCTGGTTGGCGAGGCCGTGATCGTCCTTGATCAGGTTCATGCCGCCCAGTGCAAACTGGTGGGCGAGGGCCGCCAACTCGCTGGTGGGTAGACCGACAGGCTTGATGGCGGACATCAGGAGCGGCGCGGTCGCAACGCCGGTGCGTTCGCGCAGGCCGGCATTGCCGAATTTTGGGCCGGGGCAAAGATCAACGATGGCATCCGACAGCGTCATCGTCTCGACGCGGGTGGCCGTCTTGATCGAGGAATTGCCGAAGATGACATTGAGCAATTGCAGGAAATCGCCGCCGACATCGTCGTCGCTATAACAGATGTCGGCCAGATACCCGGCGCGGGAATCCGTGCCGGGCGTCAGCGCTTCCAGCCGCCCCAGAATCTCGTCCTCGACGTAACCAGCAGGGACGATATCGCGGGGAATCTCAACGGTCTGCTCGGCAGCGAGATCGAGGGCGCGGGCGCGCGCGTCCTTTTCGTCAGCGGCGCCCAGCCAATAGGTGACGGTAAAGCGTGCCATCAGAGGGCTTCCGCCTTCTGTGCCGAATGGACGGTATCAAGACGCGCCGCTTCGAACTCGGCATCCGCAATATCAAGATCGCGACCGAGCAATTGACCGATGGCATTCGTCAGCGCGCTGGCGTCGAGCCCATATTTCTTCATCAGGTAAGGCTTGGAGGCGCCATGCGCGAACGTGTCCTGGAGGCCAAGGCGCTTGAGGCGAATGCCCAGACCTTCCTCGGCCAGGATTTCCGCCACGAGCGAGCCCAGACCGCCATTGATGGTGTGGTTTTCGAGCGTGACGATGCCCTTCTTGCCGCGCGCAGCCTTGATCAGGCCATCGCGGTCGAATGGCTTGAGCGTCGAGACATGCAGGTGGTGGACGCCGACATTGCGGGCATTGAGCGGCTCGGCAGCACGCAGCGCCTCTTCGGTGCAGACGCCCGACGTGACGACCAGAACGTCGTCGCCTTCCGACAGGGTGCGCAGCTTGTTGAACTCGAACGGCGTCGAGAACAGGCGGGGCACTTCGCCGCGCAGCACGCGCACATAGACGGGGCCATCAATGGCATCGGCCACTTCAAGCACGGTCTCGACTTCGATAGCGTCGCCGGTTTCGAGGATGGTCATGTTCGGGATGGCGCGCATCACCGAAATGTCCTCGATGGCCTGATGGGTAATCCCGCCCGGCGTGGTGATCCCCGGCAGGAAGCCCATCAGCCGAACCTTGCGGTTGGAATAGGCGATGGAATTGACCAACTGGTCATAGGGACGGCGATAGAGAAACACCGAGAACGTGTGCAGGAACGGCCGGAAACCCTGCATGGCGAGACCGCCGGCAAAGCTCAGCATGTTCTGTTCGGCCATGCCCAGCGACAGGAACTGGTCCGGATGGCGGTCGCGGAAGCCATCGACCTCGCAGGACGAGGTGAGGTCGGCCGAAAGGCACAGCACTTCCGGGCGGGCGGTGGCGAAGGTTTCGAAGGCCTTGGCATAGGGACGGTTGACGAGTTCGACCATTTTTCCGGCCCCTCAGATTTCGGCCAGATCGACGCCGAGCTCGGCAGCGATGGCTGTTTGCATTTCTTCGCGCTCGGCTTTCGACTTGAAGCGCACATAGTGCAGTCGAGGGAAGCGCTTCTGCAGGAATGGCATGCCCTGATACGGCGACGTATTGGCGAGGATCACCAGCGGCTTGCCCGGCTCGGCCGAATTGGCCGCGTCGCGCATAGCATCGAGATCGTGACCGTCAATCGAACGTGTCGTGGCACCAAAGGCGGCGACACGCGCCGGCAGGTCGCCCAGATCAAGCACCGAGGACATCGCCCCGTCGCATTGCTGGCGATTGACGTCGACGATAACGCGGACGTTGTCGATGTTGTGGTAGCTCATCGCGGCGAGGGTTTCCCAGGTCTGGCCCTCCTGGAACTCGCCATCGGACATATAGACCCAGACCTTGCCCGGCTCGCCCTTGCGCTTGCGCGCCCATGCCAGACCCGACGCCATGGACAGGCCCTGTGCCAGCGAACCGGTGGTCACTTCCATGCCGGGGCTGTGTTCGGCCCCGATCATTTCGACCGATCCGCCATCGCGGTTGAAGTGGTCGAGCGCGTGCTCGTCCATGCGGCCCACCTGGATGAGCGCCGAATAGATCACCAGCGCGTAATGGGCTGGGGAGATGATGAAGCGGTCATAATCCGGCGCGAACGGGCCGTGATAACCGGCACCGGTGAAGGCATCGGGATTGTCGGCCGAGGGCACGCCCGCGAAAGGCAGTGGCACCTTTGGCAGTGTCGGTTCACCAAGCTTGAGCACTTCATTATAGAGCAGCGCCAGGCTTTCGGCGGCCGAGCAGGCCTGGCTCAGATAGCCGCCATTATTGCGCATGGAATGGAGGAAGACGCGACGGCGGATGCCGGCGGCGACGTCCTCGGTGGTCTGGCGATTGGGAATCGACATTGCTGCCTCACTGCCGTTCTGGGAACAGGGCCTTGAGGCCCTCGGGCGAAGCCTTGGCGACGCCACGCTCGGTGATCAGGCCGGTGATAAGCCGGGCAGGGGTCACGTCGAATGCCGGATTGGCAGCCTTGGTGCCCTCTGGCGAAATGCGTACCAGCGCAATCTTGCCATCGGCCGCGCGGCCCTGAACGAAGGTGACTTCGTCGCCGGAACGCTCTTCGATCGGGATTTCCTTGACCCCGTCCTTGACCGTCCAGTCGATGGTTGGCGAGGGCAGCGCGACGTAGAACGGCACGTTGTTATCCTTGGCGGCGAGCGCCTTGAGATAGGTGCCGATCTTGTTGCACACATCGCCATTGGCGGTGGTGCGGTCGGTGCCGACAATGACCATGTCGACCATGCCATGCTGCATCAGGTGCCCGCCGGCATTATCAACGATCAACGTATGCGGCACGCCGTGATTGTTCAGCTCCCATGCGGTGAGCTGAGCGCCTTGATTGCGGGGACGGGTTTCGTCGACATAGACGTGAACCGCAATGCCCTCTTCTGTGGCCAGATAGATCGGTGCGGTCGCGGTGCCATAGTCGACGGTCGCGAGCCAGCCGGCATTGCAGTGGGTCAGGATGTTGACCACTTCGCCAGGCTTCTTCCTGGCCGCGATTTCCTTGATGATGGCGAGGCCATTCAAGCCGATATTGCGGTTGAGTTGGACGTCTTCCTCGGCGATTTCGGCGGCACGGCGATAAGCCGCTTCCGCGCGATCCGCCACTGGAATTGGACGCAGAAATGCGCGCATTTCGTCGAGCGCCCATTTGAGGTTGATCGCCGTGGGGCGGGTTTCGTGCAGTTTTTCCCAGACAGCATCGATAGCCGCGTCGGACGCGTCCTCAAGCATGGCGATCGCAACGCCATACGCAGCGGTGACGCCGATCAGTGGCGCGCCACGGACCCACATGTCGCGGATGGCGGTGGCAATGCCATCGACTGTGCGCACGGTTTCAATGCGGAACTCATGGGGCAGCCAGCGCTGGTCGATGATATCGACGGATCGGCCATCTTCGTTGAGCCAGATGGTGTGGTAGTGACGGTCTCCAACGTTCAAGACACGATCTCCTTCTCGATCAGTTCAGCCAGCGAATTGACTTCGTCCATGCTGTAAATTTGACGCCGGTTCACGGCGAGGTGACGGCCAAGTTTGAGCGCCTTGGTTTCGCACCGGGCCCGCAGGTCCGGATCGGCGATGGTCTCAAAATCGGCATTGTGAGCGAGCCCGAGAATGCGGCGGTGCATTTCCACACCGGCGAACCCGAGCATATCGACCCAGATCTGATGCAGGACATGGTCAAGCGCCTGTTCGGCGCCAAGCACGTCGCCCTGATCTTCATAAAGCGCAGCCTGATACAGCATGCCCGTGCGCTCGGTGCGCCAGAGGCGCGAGAACTCGGTGCGGAAGACGCTCCAGGTGTCGGTGATGACGCCTAGAAGATAGGCGCGCATGCTATCGCGGCTGCCAGTCTCCTCGTGGCCGGACTGCGAGAAATACGCCATCCAGAAATTGGCGAGCAGCATGCCGACGTCAAAGGCCATAGGGCCGTAGAACGCGAATTCGGGGTCGATGACGCGGGTTTCATCCGGCGTGACCATGACGGAGCCGGAATGCAGATCACCATGCAGCATGGTTTCGGCATTGGCCGCGAACAGATGCTTGAGCCGCTGCGCTTCGACCTTGAGATCGCGGTCGGCGCGCAACTGAGCGACAATGCCATCGAGTTGCGGCGAGGTATGCCGATTGCGTGGCGCATCGAAATAGGGCTCGGAAAACACCAGCGCTTCGGTGATGTCGCAGACTTCGGCATTGTCGGCGAACAGCGCCAGGTCATCCTTGCGGGCGCGGGCGGTCATCGACAGGTCCGAGCCGCGGAACAGCGTGCGCGCCAGGAACAGGCCAAGGTCATTGGCGATCTTGGGCAATTGCTGGCCCTCGATCAGCGCGCGCCGCAAAATGATGTGCGGCGACAGAAATTCCATGACGATCAGCGCCTGATCGGCATCGAAATGCAGGATCTGCGGCGTGCTGCCGGGGTGCCGCGCTTCCTGACGAATGAGCGCATTGTATTCAAAGAACGAGCGCTTCAGCGGCAATGGCCAGCTGTCGCCGACCAGGCGGACATAGGGCAGGGCCTGCTTGACGATGGCGGTGCCGTTGTCGCCCTCGACGATGAACACCAGGTTGAGGTTGCCGTCGCCCACTTCGCGCACTTTCCAGTGCGTGGAGTCCGCTCCGATGCGATCCTGCAGAGTGGGCAGAGTGCCGAGCCGGACAGGCAAGGTGTCGGTTGTCAGTGCTTCAAAAACTTGAATTTCGCTCATCTCCCCCTCGCGACGCAATCTGCACGCTTGGGCGGTTTGGCCGCCTGCGCGCCTTAGTGTTCTCCTTTGGTAAGGTAGGTTTCTGTCAATTGTCAACATGCTTGACATTTGATGATGACGCGCTCTAGCATCGTGATCAGGGGAGGAACAAATGGTCGAAGAACCCGTGTTCCGCGTTGATGGACTGCGCAAGTCTTTCGGTCCGATCCAGGTGCTGGGTGGGGTCGATCTGGCATTGCGCGCAGGCACTGTCACGGTGCTGATGGGCGCCAACGGCGCTGGCAAATCCACGTTGGTCAAGATCGTCAGCGGTGTGTATCGGCTGGACGCTGGAACCATCACTTTGGCCGGAGAGGCCTTTGCCCCCGCGACCCCCGCCGATGCCATTCGTGCCGGCGTCGTGACGGTGCATCAAAACATCAATGATGGCGTCGTCGCCGATCTCGACGTCGCAACCAATCTCACGCTCGACCGCCTCAGCGGGGCCGGCGCGCGCCTGTTGTTCAACCCACGCCGGGTGCGACACGAGGCCAAGGCCGTCGCTGACCGCATGGGCCTGATGGTCGACCTCAAGGCCAATGTCAGCGATCTGGCACTGGCCGACCGGCAGATGGTGGCCATCGCCCGCGCCATGGCGCACGAGCCACGCGTCCTCATTCTCGATGAACCCACCAGCTCGCTCTCGAGCGCGGAAGCCGACCGGTTGTTTGATCTGGTCGACCGCCTGCGCGAGCGCGGCGTTGCCATCCTTTATATCTCGCACCGCATGTCCGACATCCGCCGCCTCGCCGACACCATTGTCAGCCTGCGTGACGGACGTATCGCCGGCGTCTTCGAAGGACCGACACTGGACTATGAGGGCGCGGTCAATGCCATGCTGGGCCAGAAGATCAGCCTGACCAATGTTGTGGTGCGCGAAGCCAGCGCCCCGGTGTTCCAGGTCGAAAACCTGCGCATCGCCGCTGGTACCAAGCCATTTTCGCTGGCACTCGGTGATGGCGAAATCGTCGCCGTCACGGGCCTTGTCGGCGTCGGCAAGACGGCTTTTGCCGAAACCCTGTTCGGTGCCCGCGCCCCGCTCGGCGGCTCGATGACGCTGATGGGCAAGGCCTATGCCCCGCGCAGTACGGCACAGGCCATCGATCACGGCGTGTTCCTGATTGCTAAAGATCGTGGCGACAGCGGCATCGTGCCCGACTTCAACATCTACGAAAATATCAGCCTGCCGTTCCTTAAGCGTCTGTCCGATTTCGGCGTCTCCAAGCGTCGGGTAGAGCGATCCCGTGCTCGCGAGCAGATCGCCGCGCTCGATATCGTCTGCCGCACTGAGCGCGACGACATGAGCACGCTGTCGGGCGGTAACCAGCAGAAAGTGATGGTCGCCCGTTGGCTGAGCCAACCCGCAAAGGTGCTGGTTCTCGATGAGCCTTTCCAGGGCGTCGACATTGCGGCACGCCGCGACATTGCCGGCAAGCTGCGCGCATCCGCTGCGGGCAGGGCGACCATCGTCTTTCTGACCGAACTCGACGAAGCCTTCGAGATCGCCGACCGCATCGTCGTGATGTCGGAACATACGCTGGTCGGTGAACACCGCAACGCCGAGATCGACATGGACAGGCTGCTGGCGGAAATCGCCGGACAGCACGCCCCGGTCAACTAAATGGACACTTCAACGACAGGGACCAAGATGGCCTCCGATACCTCAGCGCCAGCGGCCAAATCACGCTCGACCAACACCATGAGCGCGCGCGACTACGCGATCCGCTATGGCTTCCTCGCGCTGCTGGCCGGCCTCGTCATCTATTTCGGCATTGCCGCCGAAGGCTTTGCGTCACCTCAAAGCGCGGTGTTCATTTTCCAGTCGGTGGCGATCACCGGCATCTTGGCGCTCGGCGTCACGGCCACGCTGGTCGTCGGCGGCTTCGATTTGTCCATCGGTTCGGTCGCCACCACGGCCATGATGGCGTCGTCCTATGTGATGGTCGTGCTGGGCGGCGATGCCATAACGGCCGTTGCCGTGTGTCTGGCGGTTGGTGTCATTGTCGGGCTGATCAATGGCGTACTCATTGTATATATGCGCGTGCCCGATCTGCTGGCCACGCTGGGCATGATGTTCCTGCTGGTCGGTCTGCAGCGTATTCCCACCGAAGGACGCTCGATTGCCACCGGCATGTCCATGCCAGACGGCTCCGTCGCCAGCGGCACATTCAGCCCCGAATTTCTGGCGCTGGGCCGGCATCGGTTTGACCTCTTTCTGCCAAATCTGCTGCCGATTTCGGTGGTGGTGCTGGTGGTGCTGGCCATCCTGATCTGGTTCTTCCTCGAATACACCCGCTTTGGCCGCATGATGTATGCCGTTGGCTCCAATGAGCGCGCCGCGCAATTGGCCGGAGCGCCGGTCAATGCCTACAAGATCTGGGCCTATATCATCTCGGGCGTCTTTGCCTCGATCGGTGGCATCCTGCTGGCGGCCCGTCTCGGGCGCGGCGATATCGCCTCAGGCAATAACCTGCTGCTCGACTCCGTTGCCGCCGCATTGATCGGCTTTGCCGTGCTTGGCGCCGCCAAGCCCAATGCGCTGGGAACGGCCGTCGGTGCGGTGTTCGTCGGTGTGCTGCTGCAGGGCCTCACCATGATGAATGCCCCTTACTACACACAGGATTTCATCAAGGGCGCGGTGCTGGTCGTCGCGCTGGTGTTTACCTTTGCACTCTCCAAGAGAGGCAAGCGGTAAAAGCCGCAATCAATTCAATTTCTGCAAGTGGAGGATGACTGAATGCATATTTCTCGTAGAACTCTCGGCAAACTGGCACTTGGCCTTCTTGGGGCGTCCGCTCTGAGCGGCGCCGCCTTGGCGCAGGACAAGCCAGCGCCATTCGACAACCCCGGCCAGGTCAAGATCGCGCTTGTTCGCTATCTGTCGACCGGCGACTTCTTCCAGGCCTACCTGTCGGGTGTGGAGGCCCAGGCAAAGGCACTGGGCGTTGATCTGCGCGTGCTCGATAGCCGTCAGGACGCCGCCCTTCAGGCCGACATGGTCGATCAGGCCATCGCGCTTGGCGTCAATGGCATCATCATCCAGCACGGCCTGACCGAGTCGATGAAAGAAGCGGCGCAGCGCGCTGTCGATGCGGGCATCAAGGTTGTCGCCTTCGACGTGAACGTGGAAAACGACGCCATCCCACAGATCGAACAGTCCGACCGCGATCTGGCTCGCCTCGCTCTGGAACAGGCCATCGCAGACAATGGCGACTCGTGGAAAGCCGGCTATGTCTATGTCGCCGGCATCGCGCCACTCGACCGCCGCGACGAGACCTGGAAAGAGTTCAAAGCCAAGTATCCCGGTATCGATGAAGTCGCCATGTTCGGCACCATGGACAACCCGATTGCCAACTCGGTCGCCAACCAGGCCCGTTCGGTCCTGTCGGCCAATCCAGGCATTCAGGTGATGTTTGCTCCCTATGACGAATTCGCCAAGGGTGTGAAGATCGCCGTGGACGAAGCCGGCCTGTCGTCTGACGTCAAGATCTACTCGGCCGACATTTCGACCTCCGACATTGCCGCAATGCGCGAGCCAGGCAGTGCCTGGATGGCAACCGCTGCAACCAACCCAGCAGTGGTTGGTCAGGTCTCTGTCCGTGCCCTTGCCATGATGCTGGCTGGCGAAGATCCCGGCCACAGCGTCGTCGTTCCGCCAACCCTGATCACTCAGGCTCAGCTCAACGACAACGACATCAAGAACATGGAAGAACTCGGCGCCAAGCTGCCCCAGTTCGCTCACGCTGACGTGGTCGTACCAGCCTGGATGCCACTGCCAGCCGCTAAGTAACGGCGCCTGCCAGAATCAAGATTGAGGGCGGCCTTCGAGTCGCCCTTTTTATTTTGGGATGGTCGCGGCACGACTGCGCGCTCAAACGAACACAGCCCCCACGATGGGGGCTGTGTTGTAGCTTCGATGACTGAGGAGCCAGAGGCGCCCCGAAAGCTTGTGCTCTTAGCGCATTGCGGCAGCGATATTGCCGCCATCGACCGTGGTCACGTCTGCGGTGGTGCGTTCGGCTAAAGCCTGATGCACGAATGCCTGCGCAACGTCCTCTGCAGTGACTTCAAGCCCGAGCAGATTGCCCGCCATGTAGTCCTTGACGGTGAGACCGCGTGCCGATGAGCGGTTGGCGATCATTTCGTCGTTGAGCAGGCCCGAGCGGATGCGGTCGGCATTGACCGCATTGGAGCGAATGCCATCGACACCATGCTCAAGCGCGTACTGGCGCGACAGGAACAGTGCGGCCGCCTTGGGCAAGCCATAAGCACCGAAATTGGCGCCTGGATTGACTGCCTGCTTGCTGGCATTGAACAGCAACACGCCGCCGGTACCCTGCTGCTTCATCACGCGAACCGCGTTCTGCGCCACGCTCTGATGCGCGAAGAAATTGAGCTCAAAGCTCTTGCGCAGCAGCGCGTCGTCCAGCGTGGCAATCGCCCCTTCCCAGGCAGCGCCGGCATTGGAGACGACGATGTCGACGCCGCCATAGGTAGCCACTGCCGCATCAAACGCTGCTCGTACCGACGCTGCGTCGGTCACATCGCAGCCAAGACCAATGGAGCCGTTGCCGGCGACCTTGGCGGCAGCGGCGGCCTTGGCCGCATCGAGATCGAGCACCACGACATGCGCGCCCTGCTGGGCGAACGCCTTGGCGGTGGCAGCGCCGATGGCCCCGGCACCACCGGTAACGACGGCAACCTGACCGGTAAACGGCTTCGACTTGGCGCCAGCAAGCTTGGCCTGCTCCAGCGACCAGTATTCGAGATCGAACAGATCGGGGCGGCTGACCGGCTGGAAGCGGCCGACGGACTCGGCGTCGCGCGCCGCTTCGATCCACATTTCGCCAACGTCGGCGGCAATGCGGGCATCCTTGAGCGTGCGGCCATGACCGAACATACCAAGGCCCGGCACCAGCGTCAGGCGCGGCATCGGGTCGAGCATGGTGCGCTTGACGTCATCGCGCGCGTCATTGGCCTTGAAATACTCGGTGTAGTCGGCAGCAAAAGCCGCGACGCGATCTGCGATGATCTGCTTGTAGCCGTCCAGCGCATCGGCGTCGGGCGCGGGCAACACCATCGGGCCGGTCTTGATGCGGATCGAGAGATCGGGCGTCGACACGCCACGGCTCGCCATGTCTTCGACCTGGCTGGCATTGACGAATTCGAGGATGGCCGGGGAGGTCCGGAACTCGCTGACCATGCGATCGAAGCGACCCTCGCCCCGATCAACCGCGACCGCACCGCGCAGCAGGGCGGCAACATCGGCAGGCTTGGCCAAGTTTGAGGGAAGTGCAGTCGGCGTGAACGGGTTCTTGCCGTTCTGCTTGACGTAGTCTTCGGCCACCGTGACGTAGTGGATCATCAGGTCATAGGCTTCCTTCGCCGTTTCGGCGAAGGTGAAAATGCCATGCTTGTCGAGGATCAGGCCTTCAACACTCGGGTCCTGATCGTAGACGTCGGCCGCGGCCTTCGCGAGATCAAAGCCCGGCATGATGTAGGGCACAAAACCCATCTTTGGCCCGAACAGCTTTTCGCTCATCACCCGGCTTTCGGCCTGATCGGCAATCGCCAGAATGGCGGTCGAATGGGTGTGATCGACGAATTTGTGCGGAATGAAGGCATGCAGCAGCGCTTCAACCGACGGGTTGGGCGACGCCGGATCGATGAGGTTGGCGCGCTGCAACGTCACCATGTTCGCGTCGGACAGCTTGTCGAGCGCGCGGCCCTTGAGCAGCGGCGCGATTTTGACAGCGGGCAGGCCCTCAGGCTCGATCGTGCCCATGTCCCAGCCGCTGCCCTTGACGCAGAGCACATCCCAGCTATCGCCGACCAGATCGGTTACCGTGGTCTTGACCGAGGTATTGCCGCCACCATGCAGAACCAGGCGCGGTTCGCCGCCGAGCAGCCGGGTCGTGTAGGTGCGCAGCGCCAGATCGCGATTGACGCCCTTGGCGGCATAGGTGGCCACCATGGCTTCGGCTTCGGCATCATTCCAGAGATTTTTCATTCGTATCGGTCCCGCATAAATCGGAAAGGCCCCACAGACGGGCCGGGGTGGCAATAGATCGGGTGGATCAACTGGTCTTGGCTTCGTGCGCCCAGCGGGCCAGCAGGTTTTGCGCCATCGAGGTGGTGACCACCAAATGGGAGACCAGGCCCCCCTTGATGGCGGCAACCAGCGGCTCGAATTTGTTTTCTTCCTGCACCACCATCATCCGTTTAGGGATGGCGCGAATGGAGGCGAGGTCGGCTGAAATGCAGCGGCGGTTATAGGCGCAGTCCATCAATTGCCCCTCGGCATCGATCAACTGCCCGGCGATAACGCCGACGGCGCCTGCTTCGCCCAAAGCATGCATTTCAGCAGCGCTCAGCGCACCGCATTTGACCAGATGGCTGTCATCCTCGACACCGCCAACGGAATAAAGCGCCAACTGGCAATCGGCGATGGAAGCGAGTTGTTCTTCGATAACGGGTTCGGCGCGGATTTCATCAGCCAACCGCTCGGAGCTCAGCACCAGCGGTGCATAAATATTGATGCCTTCCGCGTTCAACCGCCGCGCAATTTCTGTCGTGCACTGGTCGGGCCGATAGGAGTAGGGCGCGCCTAGGTTGCCGCAGATTTGCATCACGGTCACATCCTGCAGGTCGGCATAGGGCATGACGTCGGCGATATGATAAACGGTGCGGCCCCAGGCCACGCCAACGCGATCGCCCTTCTTGACCAGCTCCAGAAAAACCGCCGCGGCCACCACGGGCATTTCGGCGACCGGGTCGATGGCTTGACGGTCCTCGGGCACGATCCAAACGGCCTGCAGCCCGAGTTCGTCTTCCAGCTTGCGCGCCAGCACGTCATCGGTGAACAGCTGGCTCGACGTCGAAATCGTCACGATGCCAGTCTCGCGCGCCTTGCGCAGATACATGGCGACCGATGCCCGCGAAATATCGAGCCGCTTGGCCACTTCGTCCTGCCGCATGCCGTGCGTATAATACAGCCACGCAGCCCGATGAATGATCTGATCCGTTGGCCGTATCGACATCGTTTTCCTGACCAAGTTCCGCCTTTTCGACATTATTCATGCACTCTGACAAAAGTCAAACTACGCGTGAATGATGCCTGCAAACGGCCTTGTCAGGTCGGTTAAAGCCGTCGACCCCGCTACTTCTTTTTGCGCATCGCCTCGCTCAGCATGTCGCCCAGCGACCCGGTGCTACGCGGCGCTTCCTGCGGTTGGCGCTGGTTGGCGCGGAGGGGCTGGTCGCGGGGGCGTTCACGCGGGGCGGTCGTGTCAAGTTCCTTACGCATGGTCAGCCCGATGCGCTTGCGCGGCACGTCGACTTCGGTGACGCGGACTTTGACCACATCGCCGGCTTTGACGACCTCGTACGGGTCCTTGACGAATTTGTCGGCCAGCTGGGAGACGTGGACGAGCCCGTCCTGATGCACGCCGATATCGACGAAAGCACCAAAGGCGGCGACATTGGTGACCGTGCCCTCCAGCATCATGCCTGGCTTGAGGTGTTTTATGTCATCCACGCCATCGGCGAATGTCGCGGTCTTGAACGCGGGACGTGGGTCGCGGCCGGGCTTTTCGAGTTCGAGTAGAATATCGCGCACGGTGGGCAGGCCGAAGCGCTCATCGACGAAGCTCTTGGGGTCAAGGCCCGACAGGGCTGACTTGTCGCCCATGATGGTGCGCAGGTCGCGACCGCAGGCGGCAACGATCTTGCGGGCAACGCCATAGGCCTCGGGGTGAACCGATGAAGCGTCGAGCGGCTCGGTGCCGTCGGTAATGCGCAGGAACCCGGCGGCTTGCTCGAAGGTGCGCTGGCCAAGGCGCGGCACATCCATCAATGCCTTGCGCGAACGGAACGGGCCGTTGGCGTCGCGGTGGGTGATAATGGCTTCGGCGACCGATGGCCCGAGGCCCGAAATCCGGGCGAGGAGAGGGGCGGAGGCGGTGTTGAGATCAACGCCCACGGCGTTCACCGCATCTTCCACCACGGCATCGAGCGAGCGGTTAAGGCGGTACTGGTCGACATCATGCTGATATTGGCCGACGCCAATGGCCTTGGGTTCGATCTTGACCAGTTCGGCCAGCGGGTCCTGCAGGCGACGGGCGATGGAGACGGCGCCACGTAGCGAGACATCGAGATTGGGGAACTCCTGCGCCGCGAGTTCGGAGGCAGAATAGACCGATGCTCCGGCTTCGGAGACGATGACCTTGGTGGGCTTGGGCGCGGGCAGGCGCTCCATCAGGTCCATCACCAGTTTTTCGGTTTCCCGGCTGCCGGTGCCATTGCCGATGGCGATGAGCTGGACGCCATGCTTTTTGATCAGCGCCTGAATGGCGGCCTGCGAGCCCATCACGTCGTTGCGCGGCGGGAAGGGGTAGATGGTTTCGGTATCGAGTACCTTGCCTGTGGGGTCGATGACGGCGAGCTTGCAGCCGGTGCGAATGCCGGGGTCGATGCCCATGGTGGCGCGGGCACCAGCGGGCGCGGCCAGCAGCAGATCCTTGAGATTGCGGGCAAAGACAGCGATAGCCTCGACCTCGGCGCGCTCGCGCAGCTCGACCATCAGATCGATGGAGAGCGAAACGCGGAGGCGGGTGCGCCAGGCCCAGCCGGCCACTTCGCGCAACCATTTGTCACCCGCGCCATTGCCTTGCGCGTTGAGGGCGCCAGCGACGAGGCGTTCGGCTGGTTTGACCGGGTCGGTGACGTCGGCGTCCACCTCGATATCGAGGCTGAGGAACTCTTCGTCACGACCGCGCATCATGGCGAGGGCACGGTGGCCAGCGACCTTCTTCCAGAGTTCGGAATGGGCGAAATAATCGGAGAACTTGGCGCCGGCCTCTTCCTTGCCCTTTTGCACCTTGGCGCTGAGCATGGCCTTGTCGCGCATATAGGTGCGGAGCTGGCCGAGCAGCGCGGCGTTTTCCGACAGGCCCTCGATGACGATGTCGCGCGCGCCTTCGAGCGCTTCCTTGGTGCCGGGGACTTCTTCGGTAATGTAGGCTTCGGCTAGCAGGAGCGGATCGGCATTGCGGTTTGCGAGGATGGCTTCCGCTAGTGGGCCTAGGCCGCGTTCGCGCGCAATTTCGGCCTTGGTGCGGCGCTTGGGCTTGAAGGGCAGGTAGAGATCTTCGAGCTCGGCTTTAGTGCCCGCGCCAACGATCGATGCGGTGAGATCGGGCGTGAGCTTGCCCTGCTCGTCGATGGATTTGAGGATGGCCGCGCGGCGGGATTCCAGCTCGCGCAGATAGGTCAGACGCTCGGCCAAGAGGCGCAACTGAGTATCGTCCAGCCCACCGGTCACTTCCTTGCGGTAGCGCGCAATGAACGGCACCGTCGCGCCACCATCGAGCAGTTCCACCGCGGCACGCACCTGTTCGGGGCGGGCGGCGACTTCGGTGGCGATCTGGGCGGCAATGCGAGTGTCGAGTGCGGACATGAATCTACTTCTTGGTTCGGCTGCCGCGACCATAGTCGCCCCGAGCCAGACGTGACACCCGCCGCAACACGATTTCCTCAATTGTGAGAATGGCAGGTAAGGCAACGCACCGGACGTGCAGTCGCCCGGTTGTGTGATCTATTCAAGTTTCATGAAATTGGAGCGGGTGAAGGGAATCGAACCCTCGTCATCAGCTTGGGAAGCTGCTTCTCTACCATTGAGATACACCCGCAACGGCGCGATAGATGCGGGAAATTGCGCGGGGCGTCAAGACGGTGTTTGGTCCGCCCGACGCGCCGCGCAAATGCCCGGTCAGGCCGAATACGGCTTGAAGTGCTTGGAGAGTTTGAGGGTCTGGGCCTGATAGTTCGAGCCCAATGCCGAGCCGTAGAGGCGGTCGGGTGCCTCGGCCAGTTTCTCGTAGATCAACCGACCGATGGTCTGCTGATGGCCGAGCAGGAACGGCACTTCGCGGCTGCGCACTTCGAGCACGGCACGGCTACCCGTTCCACCCGCCGAGGAATGGCCGAAACCAGGATCGAAGAACCCCGCATAGTGCACGCGGAACTCGCCAACCAATGGATCGAACGGCACCATTTCGGCAGCGTGGGTCGGCGGCACATGCACGGCCTCGTCGCTCACTAGAATATAGAATTCGTCGGGGTCGAGGATAAGTTCTTCGCGGCCGCGATTATAAAGCGGCTCCCAGAAGTCGAGCACGTCGAGCGCGGCTTTCTTGTCGACGTCGACAACGGCTGTGTGGCGCTTGGAACGGAAGCCGACAAGGCCGTTACGCTCGGCGCCCTTGAGGTCGATCGACAGCGCAACGCCCTCGCCGACCGGCACATTATTGTCGAATACCAGCGTGTCGCGGGCATGAAGCGCCTGATGCTCGGCGACGGTCAGGCGATTGTCGCCCGAGCGGAAGCGCATCTGGCTGAGGCGCGAACCGGTCCGCACCAGCACCGGGAAGGTGCGTGGGCTGACTTCGAGATAAAGCGGACCTTTGTAGCCGACGGGCATCTGGTCGAAACCGCGCGCACGGTCGCCGATAACGCGGGTGAACACATCCAGCCGCCCGGTCGAGCTTTTGGGATTGGCCGAGGCGCTGACGCTATCGGGCAGCTCAAGGCTTTCCTGCAGCGGTACGAGGTAAACGCAGCCACGTTCCAGCACGGCGCCCTTGGTCAGGTCGATCTCGTGCAGCTTGAGCGCTTCGATCCGCTCGGCCACCGAATGGCTGGGGCCGGGGAGAAAGCTCGAGCGCACGCGGAAGGCAACATCGCCGAGGCGAAGATCAAGGCTGGCGGGCTGTACCTGGTCGCTGTCGAACGGGCGCGACGCGATGATGGCACCCTGGTCGTGCAGCTTGTCGATCAGGCGCGCCGGAAAAACGCCCTGCGGCCAGGTCTGTGGCTTGTCCATGATCTCGGTATTCCTTCGGCTTTAGCCGTGTTCCCTACCAACCCGCGCGATTGACGCCAACAGGCAATTGCTCTTAAATCAACCTCAGTGGTGATTTGGCCGGTCGCTTGCAGCCACTTTAAACAAATTGCTAAAGACCGTTTGGGAACCGGCCGCCTTGTTTGCGTGCCGGTTTTTTTGTTTTGAAAGCGTGACGATGTCCAAAGCGAACAATCCCCTAAACGATCCTTCCCGCCGCTCTGCCGAGACCCAACTTGTGCATGGCGGCACCCATCGCACCAATTTCAACGAGACCAGCGACGCGCTCTTTCTGAACTCCGGCTATAGCTATCCGAGCTCCGAACACGCCGAACGGCTGTTCAAGGGTGAGATCCCCGGTGGTCACAACTACTCGCGCTTTGCCAATCCCACCGTCGATGTGTTCCAGACGCGCATGGCGCTGCTTGAACGCGCCGAGGCCGGCAAGGCCTTTGCCAGCGGCATGGCCGCCGTCAGCAATGCGGTGATGAGCCAGGTCAAGGCCGGCGATCATATCGTTGCCTCGCGCGCGCTGTTTGGTGGCTGTCGCTATGTGGTGGAAGATTTCATGCCGCGTTGGGGCGTCACCTCGACGCTGGTCGATGGTCGTGATCCGGAAAACTTCGCCCGCGCCATGCAGCCCAATACCAAGGTGGTCTTTATCGAGACCCCCACCAATCCAACGCTTGAGCTGGTCGACATCAAGGCCGTGGCCGATATCGCCCACGCCCATGGCGCCGTGCTGATCGTCGATAACGTGTTTGCGACAGCACTCTATCAGAAGCCGCTCGAACTGGGCGCGGACCTTGTCACCTATTCGGCCACCAAGCATATCGACGGGCAGGGCAGGGTGCTCGGCGGCGTCGTGCTTGGGTCCAAAGCGCTTATCGAGGGCGAAGTCCATACGCTGTTGCGGCAGACCGGTTCGACGCTGAGTGCGTTCAATGCCTGGGTCTTGCTCAAGGGGCTGGAGACGTTCCCGCTGCGCGTTCGGGCCATGACCGAGAGCGCGGCCAAGATAACCGATGTGCTGGCCAGCCACCCCAAGGTCGGTCGGGTCATCTATCCGCACCACACGTCGCATCCGCAATATGATCTGGCCAAGCGCCAGATGCGGACCGGTTCGACGCTTGTCGCGCTCGATCTCAAGGGCGGCCAGGAAGCAGCGTTCAAGCTGTGCGACAGCCTGTCGGTGATCCTGATCTCGAACAACCTGGGCGATGCGCGGTCCTTGATTACCCATCCGCGCACCACGACGCATCAGCGCCTCACTGAAGACGTGCGGCTTGAAACGGGTGTGACGCCGGGTCTGGTGCGTTTGTCGGTTGGTCTTGAAGCCAGCGACGATTTGATCACCGACCTGCTATATGGGTTGGATCAGATTTGAGCCATCGCCACGCCCTCGTGGTTCGACAGGCTCACTATGAGGTCTACTGAAAATGCACGGTTTTATAGTAGACCTCATCCTGAGCTTGTCGAAGGACGAGGGGGTGCCCCAATGCTGCTGATGAAATCAAAACTGGCCCTGCTCACCCTGTTGGGCATGCTTCTGGCGGGGCCTGCCTTTGCGCAGCCTTTGCCGTACCACGTCGATCCAAGTGCAAGAGAAATCCTGCCAAGCCTGACGCCGGTTCCGGCTATTCGCTTCCTGACCACGGCGGATTTTCCGCCCTTCAACTTTCGTGATGCTGGCGGCGAGCTGATTGGCTTTAACGTCGATCTGGCCAAGCGCATCTGCGCCGAGGTCAACGTCGCCTGCACCATTCAGGCCTGGCCCTGGGAGCAAGCGGCCAATGCGCTGGAAGATAATCAGGGCGATGCGCTGATCGCCGGGCTCGCCATGTCCACCGAAAATGGCGCCAGCTTTGATTTCTCATCGACCTATCTGGCATTGCCGGGGCGGTTCGTGACGCGTGCGCCAGATATCGGGGTGTTCGATCCGACACGCCTGAGCGGCAAGACCGTCGCCGTCCGCACCGGTAGCGCGCACGAGAATTTCCTCAAGCGCTACCTGCCCACGGTCAAGATCGCGCCCTATGCGAGTGAAATTCTCGCGCTCGATGCTGTTAGGGGCGAGCAGGTCGATGCTTTCTTCGGCGACGCCATGCGGGCCTCGTTCTGGCTCAACGAAAACCTGACCTGCTGCGGCTTTGCCGGCGATCCCTATTTTCGGCCGGACCTGTTTGGCGAAGGGCTGGCTGTCGCGGTGCCGGGCGGGCATGACACGGTGCGCCACGCCATCGACTGGGCGCTGGTCAAACTCAAGGACAATGGCGCGCTCGACGAGCTTTACCTGCGCTGGTTCCCCGTCGGCTTTTACTAGGCCGGCATACGCCGATGTCGCGCGCGAGCAGCAGTCTCGATCGCGGCGGTGGTCAACCGATCCAGATCAAGCTTGTCGCGCAGCAATTCAAGGAAACGCAGCTCTTCCTGTTCCAGATGCAGGTCGACCGACGCGATCTCGACCGCAACGGCATAGGCCGTGTCCTGCAACTTGCGTGGCAGCGCGGCAATCGCATCGTCGAGCAACTGGTCCAGCCCGCCGGGGCCATTCAGTTTGTCTGCACAGGCATTGGCCACCTGCGGCAGCCGAGCTTTGTTGAAGCCTTCAAACACCGGCAGCCGCCCGATCAGCGCCTGAATACGCAGCAATTCCTGTTCCGTCATCGCACTGTCGGAAGAGGCGGCGACGATCATCAAGTGGATCAGGGCGTCGTGAGCGGCGTTGGACATCGAGCATCCCGCAAATTGGCATCAACACAAGATTGCTAGGCTCGGTGGCTTTGATTGGCAAGCATTGGCGCCCGAAAACGTTGACGTCACGCCTTCGGAATGTAACACACCGGCACTCCCTTCTCCTGAAAGGTTTGCCCCTTTGTCGTCCGCCCCGTTGCCTGTTCTCGACCCCGCGTTTTTTGACGCCGCCCAGACTGCCAGAGCATGGCCGTTTGAGGAGGCAAGGAAACTGGTCAAACGGCTCGAGAAATCGGGCAAGGGCGAAGCTTTGTTCGAGACCGGCTATGGCCCCTCGGGCCTGCCACATATCGGCACTTTCGGCGAAGTTGCGCGTACCACCATGGTCCGTACGGCATTTCGGCTGCTGACCCGCGATCAGATCCCGACGCGCCTGCTTTGCTTCTCGGACGATCTCGACGGCATGCGCAAGATTCCGGAAAACGTGCCCTCCAAGGAGGCGATGGAACCGCATCTGCAAAAGCCGCTGACCTCGGTTCCAGATCCCTGGAGTAACGAGTACCCGAGCTTTGGCGACCACAACAACGCCATGCTGCGCCGGTTCCTCGATACCTTCGGCTTCGACTACGAATTCGCCAGCGCCACCCAATACTATCGCTCCGGCAAGTTCGATCCAGTGCTGCGCCTCGCCGCAGAGCGCTATGACGCCATCATGAAGGTCATGCTGCCAACGCTCGGTGCCGAGCGCCAGGCAACCTATTCGCCCTTCCTGCCGATCTCCCCGATCTCGGGCCGCGTGCTCTACGTGCCGATGAAGGAAGTCAACGCCAAGGACGGCACGATCACTTTCGAGGACGAAGACGGTCGCGACACCACGGTGCCGGTCACCGGCGGCCATGTGAAGCTGCAGTGGAAGCCCGACTTCGGCATGCGCTGGGCTGCGCTCGGCGTCGATTTTGAAATGTTCGGCAAGGACCATCAGTCCAATGCACCGATCTACGACAAAATCTGCGAAATCCTCGGCGGCAAGGCTCCTGAGCACTATGTCTATGAACTGTTCCTCGATAGCGAGGGCCAGAAGATTTCCAAGTCCAAGGGCAATGGCCTGACTATCGATGAGTGGCTGACTTACGCCAGCAACGACAGCCTCGGCCTCTACATGTTCCAGAAGCCGCGCACCGCCAAGCGGTTGCACTTCGATGTCATCCCGCGCGCGGTCGATGAATATTACAGCTTTGTTGCTGCCTTCGAGCGCCAGACGACGGCCGAGCGCGTCGAGAATCCAGCGTTCCATATTCATTTTGGCAATGTGCCCAAGGTCGACATGCCGGTCACCTTTGCGCTGCTCCTCAATCTGGCCACAGCCTCAAACCCGGAAACGCCCGAAGTCATGTGGGGTTATATTTCGGCCTATGCGCCGGGTGTATCGCCGCAGACACATCCGGATCTGGATAAACTGGTCGGCTATGCCGTCCGCTATTTCCGCGACTTTGTGCAGAAGACCTATCGCGCGCCCGATGACGTCGAGCGCGCTGCGCTTGAGGCGGTTTCGGCAGCGTTCGCCGACCTTCCGGCAGATGCGAATAACGAAACCATTCAGGCTGCGGCCCTCGACGTGGCTCGCACGATCGAGCGCTACCAGGACCACACCAAGAAGAGCCCCACCGGCGGTCCGGGTGTTTCGGGGGAATTCTTCCAGATGCTCTATCAGGTGCTGATTGGGCAGGAACGTGGTCCCCGCTTCGGCTCATTCGTCGCGCTTTACGGTGTCGAGAATACCCGCAAGCTGATCGCCGACGCCCTCGCAGGCAAAATGCTGGCGCAGTAGACTAGCGGGCCACAGCTCTTGATGCGTAACCCTGCGGACGAGGATGAAGAACTGCTCATTCTCAACCAACCACCGGGCTGCCCTCGGGCTTGACCCGAGGGGCGGTGGGAGAGCCAGAACAGCGGATGACGGGGATAGTGGCCCTCGGGTCGGGCCCGAGGGCAGCGTCATGCTTGCAACGCGTTAGGCGCGAAATCAAGCCGCCCAGAGACGCTTACTGGCTGGCCCAGATGATGCGCGCGACCCAGTCCACATCGGCCAGATCGAAAATGCGCGGCGCATAGGCAGGGTTGATCGAGTGTAGTTCGATCTGCTTGCCGGTCTGGCGGAACAGGATCTTGGCCATCACTTCGCCATCGCGGGTCTTGAGCACCACGCGGTCGCCGCGCCTGACCTGCTCGGTCGGCGACACCACGATACGGTCACCCTCGCGATAGAGCGGCTCCATGGAGTCGCCCTGAACTTCGAGCGCATAGATGCCGCCATCGCCTGGCGATGGCAGGTCAATCTCGTCCCAGCCCTGACCGGCGGGAAACCCTGCGCTATCGAAAAAGCCGCCCGTACCCGCCTGCGCCAGACCCAAAAGAGGGACCGTGCTGCGGGGCAGGCTATTGGTGATCTGGAGGTAGGCGCCAGTGCCAGTGAGGAAGGACTCAAACGTTTCGTCCGTCGCCTCAAGGATTTTGGAAATGCTTTCAGTCGACGGCCAACGCTCGCGGCCATCTTTGCTAACGCGCTTGGAGACGTTGAATGCCGTCGCATCCAGCCCTGCCAGCTTGGCTAGGGCCGACACCGAATGGCCATGGCGGCGCGCCAAAGCATCGATTCCATCCCAAATGGCTCTGTGTGACAGCATGGAATATAGTCCAGAATCAGGAAATATGTCTTATTTTGGAATTAAGTCCTACCTTTAAACGCGTACAATTCTCTTGTAAAGAGCCCGGCGTCTTCACTTGCCGCGTAAGCCGCTCATCTTTAGGTTCGCGCCTTATGAGCACGCCAGAATTGATCTACAAAATCGCCACCGAAACAGCGTTCGCGCCGAGCCGCCACGCGCCTAGTTTTGCTGGCATGCCCATCGATGCCAAGGATGGCTACATCCACTTTTCAACCGCCGAGCAACTGACCGAAACGCTCCGCCTGCACTTTGCGGGCCAGAGCGATCTGGTACTGCTCGCGGTGCGCAGCGCTGACCTTGTCGACGATCTGGTCTGGGAACCATCCCGCGGTGGGGCGCTGTTCCCCCATTTCTACGGTGGTGACCTGCCTACCGCGACCATTGCCTGGGAGGCGCCGCTGAGCGTTGCGGCCGATGGCTCCTGCACCTTGCCAGAGGGCGTGCGATGATCCTGTCGGCCCTATCTCCGCTGCTGCGCATTCCCGCGCTGTCCGGCCTCACGCGCGAAGCACTGCTCAAGATGGATGCCGAAACCGCGCATGGCGCGACCATCACCGCTTTGCGGCTCGGATTGGCGCCCGAGCAGACCTACCCCGACGCCGCCGAACTCAAGACCAGCCTCTGCGGCCTTGAGCTGTCCAATCCCCTCGGCATGGCGGCCGGGTTCGACAAAAACGCCGAAGTCGCGCGCCCATTGGCCAAGCTGGGTTTCGGCATGGTCGAGATCGGCACCGTCACGCCTCGACCGCAGACCGGCAATGCCAAGCCGCGCCTGTTCCGCGTGCTGGCCGCCGAGGGCGTCATCAACCGCATGGGCTTTAACAATGAAGGCCATGACGCGGTGTTCGAGCGGCTCAAAGGCCAGCGCGTCTCTGCGGCCCTCGGCATCAATATCGGGGCCAATAAGGATAGCGAAGACTTCGTCGCCGACTATGTGCTGGGCGTCACGCGCTTTGCCGATATGGCCGACTATCTGACCGTCAATGTCTCATCGCCCAACACGCCCGGCCTGCGCAACTTGCAAGCCGACGAAGCCCTGCGGCGGCTATTGAGCGAAGTGCTTTCCGCCCGCGCCAAGGCCAAGACGCGCGTGCCGGTATTTTTGAAGATCGCGCCCGATCTCGATGAAGCGGCGCTCGACGCCATCGCGGCGGTGGCTCTCGCGACCGATCTCGACGGGCTCATCATTTCTAATACAACCATCACCCGCGAGGCGGTCGCCGGGCTGGAAAACGCCGACGAGGTGGGTGGTCTTTCCGGCAAGCCGCTGTTTGACCTCTCTACCCGCCGTCTGGCGCAAATGCGTCAGCGCGTTGGGGCACTGCCGATCATCGGTGTGGGTGGCATTCACTCGCCGCAGTCAGCATTGGCCAAGATTCAGGCCGGCGCCAATGCAATCCAGCTTTACTCGGCCATGGTGTTTGGCGGGCTCGATATGCTGGACCGGCTCAAGCGCGGGCTAGTCGCGGCGGTACGCGCCGAGGGCAAAACCAATATTGCGCAACTGGTCGGCCAGCACACCGAAGACTGGGCTGCTGGCCGTGGTCAGTTGGACTAGGCCTTTTCGGACCCGATCGAGAACAGCGCCTCGAACTGGCCATCCTCGATACGCGCAGCGGCAATCACCGCCTGCGTGCGGCTGTCCACGTCGAGCTTTTGCAGGATCGCCGAAACGTGGGCCTTCACCGTCGCTTCGGAAATCGTCAGCTCATAGGCGATCTGCTTGTTCATCAGCCCGTCGCTGAGCATCATCAACACGCGCACCTGCTGCGGTGTCAGCGTCGACAGGCGACGCATCAGCGCCGTGTGATTGTCGTCGCTGCCCAGATTTGTCCCCTCGGGCACAAAGACTTCGCCAGACAACACCGTCTCGATGGCGCGACGAATTTCGGTCGGACCAACGGACTTATGAAGATAACCGGCGGCGCCCAGCTCGAAAGCGCGGCGGATGACAGTATTGTCCTCGACCGCCGAAATAATCATCACCGGAATATCTGGATATTGTGCGCGCAGCAGCAATAGCCCGGAAAATCCTCTGACGCCCGGCATGTTCAGATCGAGCAGAACGAGGTCGCAATCGCGGTCGGCATCGAGCGCGGTGCTGAGCCCGTTGAGGTCGCCGGCTTCTTCGACACTGATCGTGGCATCGCCTCCCGACAGGGTCTGACGCAGGGCGGCGCGGAACAGCGGATGGTCATCAACGATGATGATACGGCGGCGGGTCATGGTGACGGCATGCTCCTCATACGGCTGGCCAGAAACGCGTCATAAACTGAATCGGCGCTCCCGTATCCTAACAATTCGGCTCTACAGGCGGCCCGTCTTTGCATATTGCAGCGATACTTAACGGGTTCTTTACCATGTTTTCCCAAGAGTAACCGTCATACCTTCGTGTTGAATCGCGAGGGGTCCGCCTCCTCATGACAGGGACTGACCATGGCCCGCGCCTACCACAATCCGGATATGTCCGACCTTGCTGATGAGCCTCAGCCAGGTGAATGGCAGGCTTTGCGCGGCGAACTGGTCGCCCTTCTCGATCAGGTCGAAGGGCGCTATGCCCGCGTCGAACGTGAAGAACCCGAACTGACCGGGCTGACGCGCCGCGTGCGCAGCCTGCGCGATCAGGTCGTTGGCCCCGAGCCCGCCGTGCGCCGCCGCGAGGCGCTGCGCACCGTCAAGCGCGCCGTCGACCGGTTCAGCACGCGTGACGATCTGCATGTCGAAGATGATCAGGACGAACTGACCAGCGCGATTGCTGAAATCCGCGGCCGGCAGATGTCGGCCCCTGCCGCAGCGCTTGGTCGCCGCGCGGCCGATCAGCCAGAATTTCGTGAACTGACCTCGCTGGTGGGTGGCCTGTCGGGTCGCCTTGGCCAGCTTGAGGGTGAACTCAAGACGCAGCGCGCCGGCAATGGCAGTGTGCGTGAAGTCGCGGCCCAGGTCGAGCAACTCACCCATGTTGTGGAACTGCTGGCAGGCGCCGTTGGCGAAACCGGCCAGGTTAAGCGCCTCGAAGCCCAGATCGGTGCGCTGGCCGCCTTGATCGAAGGTGGTCCCAAGGTGGACCTTTCTGCCATCAACAAGCGCCTCGACGATGTATCCTCGACCGTCGCCAAGCTGGCGGAGTTGCAGGCGCAGCAGATGGAACGCGAAATCGTGCGCGACGAGCGCCGTGACGCAACGCCAGCCGTCGATAGCGCTGCCAAGCTGGCACCGGCCATGCATGCCATCGAGCAGAGCGTGCGCAATGTCTATGACCGCATCGATTCCATCGAAAAGAACGTCACGCTGTCCTCGGGCGACTTCGAGCGCCTGACCTCGGAAATGGCCGCCTTTACCCAGGCCATGAAAGACCGCGAAGCTGCACCCAGCAAGCTGGTCACCAAGGTCGATGCTCTCGTCGCGCGGATCGGTAATCTCGACACAGCCAATGGCGACGTTGCGGGCCTCAAGGACGATATCGCTTCGCTGCGCGACGCGGTGATGTCCGGCATTGAGCCACGCTTTAACCGCATCGAAAGCCAGATCGAAGCGCTGGCCGACCGCATTGTGCCACCAAGCGATACGACCCAGGTCGAGAACCAGCTCAAGCTGCTGATGCAGCGCATGGACGAGACCGGCAACCAGCTCAATGGCCTGGCCAAGCTCTATTCCGCCCAGCCCGACCACGCTGGCATGGAAGCCATGGCAACGCTGGTCGCCGAGCGCACCAGCGACGCAATCACCCGCAAGGCGCCGGCGCCCGTCGCCATGTTTGGCCCCGATAGCCTCAAGAGCATCGAAGACCGCATTACCGGCCTGATCAAATCGGCCGGCAAGACGCCCGACTATGAATCGCTCGCGACGATGGTTGCCGAGCGCACTTCGGCTGCTGTGGCGCGCTCCGGTCAGTCTGCTGCGCCAAGCGGCGTCAGCGAAGAGAGCTTCAACGCGCTCGAAAGCCGCATGGCCTCGCTGCTCAATACGGCCGGCAAGGATACGGCCGAACGTCTGGCGCGGCTTGAGGCTGTGCTGACCGAGCGGCAGGAAAACCGCTCCGCTGCCGCCTTTGTGGCCGCACCTGCTGCTGCACCGACCCAGGCCGCATCTATTCCCGCACCAACGCCAGCCAAGGTCGACAAGGCCGTCGATGAGCGCTCGCGTCTCGATGCCATGCTGCTGGCATTGTCGAGCCAGGAGAACACCAAGTCCGACGCAATGCCGTCCAATCCTGCGGACGACATGCCGCTGGTTGATCCGGGCTTTAAGGATAGCGGGCCCGTCCGCGCTGCGCTCGAAGCCAAGGTCACGCCACGGCAGCCAATGGCCGCCGCTGAGCCAGCACCTGTGCCGCCAAAGCCAGTCGCGCCTGCGGCAACCGTGCGGCCAACGTTCGATCCGTCCAAGGCCGAGCTTCCGCCGCGCCCACAGTCCAGCTTTGCCAGCGATCCTGTCGATCCGTTTGCCGCGCCGCCAACAGCGGCCGCGCCTCAGGTCGAAATGCCAGCCAGCCAGAACAGCACCAGCACTTTCGTTGCTGCCGCCCGTCGCGCCCAGCGCGCTCGGCAGGATGTGAGCGTTTCGGCCCCAGCATCGGGGAACTCACTGATCAGCCGCGCTTTGTCGCGCGTCATGCCCGCGCCGTCCGTTGCCGCACCGGCCGATGATGCAGCCGAAAATGCTGTGCCCGCCGAGGTTCTGGAAAAGCCGGCCAAGCCCGTCAAGGTCAAGCTGATCAAGGAAAAGCGCGCCAAAAAGGCCGAGCTGCCGCCAGAGGCGCCGGCCTTTGGCGACGATGCCGAAACCGACACGCTGGTGGCCAAGCAGGGCTTTATCGCCAAGTACCGCCGTCCGCTTCTGCTTGCGGCCACCCTGGTAGCTGTGTCGATGCTGGCGCTCAATCTGGTGATCCAGCGCATGGCGCCGGCTGCGCCCGAGCAGGAAGCTGCCGTCGTCGAGGCCCCGGTCGAAGTTCCGTCCAACACCCCGGCCGCCAATGACAAAGTCTCGCTGGTGATGCCGGAGGCGCGCATCATCGACATGATCGACGGCACCTCCACGGCCTCGATCAATGGTGGTCAGTCAGGCTTCCAGAAGTCAGATGGCGTGACAATGCCTGCGTCCATCCGTGCCGCTGCCATTGGCTCGCCAGCCACCGTCGCGCCTGTCGACGCCGCAAATCTGTCCGGGCTTGGCGTCAGCGAAAGCATTCCCGAAACAGCTGCTGTTGTTGAAACCTTCGAGTTGCCGCCGGAAGGCGTTGGTCCGCTCGAACTGCGTCAGGCCGCCGCCGATGGCGATGCGCGCGCGCAGTTTGAAATTGCCGCCATCTATACCGAAGGTCGCGCGGTAACGCAGGATTATGCGGAAGCTGCCAAGTGGTATGAACGCTCGGCCGCGCAGGGTTTTATCCCGGCGCAGTATCGCCTGGGCAACCTCTATGAAGCTGGGCAGGGCGTCGAAAAGGACGTCGAGGTCGCCAAGCTCTGGTACCAGCGCGGTGCCGAAGCCGGCAACCGCATGGCCATGCACAATCTGGCGGCGCTCTATGCCAGCGGATTGCTGGGTGATCAGGAATTCGAAACCGCCGCCGAGTGGTTCGCTCAGGCTGCCGCGCGCGGCATGACCGACAGCCAGTTCAACCTCGGCATGCTCTATGCCCGCGGCCTCGGCGTCGAGCAGGATTTCGAGCAGTCCTACAAGTGGTTCTCGCTGGCCGCCCGCAATGGCGACGGCGACGCTGCCAAGGCCCGCGACGATATCGCCAAGTCGCTCAGCGCCGATGCGGTCGCTCGCGTCAACGCGCAGCTGACGACCTGGAAGGCCGAACCCATTGATCTTGCATCGAACTTCGCGCCAATCGGCACGTGGTCGGCTGGTTTTGATCCCGGCGAACGCATCACCACCAAGGATGTGGTGGCGAAAGTTCAGACCGCTCTTGGCAAGCTTGGCTTTGACGTCGGCACGCCGGACGGCGTCGCTGGCCCCAAGACCGCCGAAGCCGTCAAGGCATTCGAGCGCGGCACTGGCATGACGGAAAGCGGTCTGGTCAATCCACGGCTGCTCGCCGTTCTGGGTAGCCAGCCGGTCTGATACAGAACTGTCGTTTGACACCGGGCGGACGCAGTCCTAAGCCCATTTCATAAAGGTTCCCGCTTATCGGCGGGGACCTTTGACCTATTGTTGACGTACGGTCGGCTATGGTCGTGCGGTGTAGTGATTTTCTAACGGATCAGGGTCTTGCAGGTCTATCTGCCGATCGCCGAGATGTCCGTAAACCTCTTCTTTCTCGTGGGGATAGGAGGGGCTGTCGGATTCCTGTCGGGCCTCTTTGGGGTTGGCGGCGGCTTTCTGCTGACACCACTGCTGATCTTCTCGGGCGTGCCTGCGCCTGTAGCCGTCGCCTCGGTGACCGGACAGGTGGTGGCGGCATCGACCTCCGGGGCGCTGGCGCACTATCGACGGGGGGCGATTGACCTCCATTTAGCGATGTATCTGGTGCTGTCGGGGGTGCTGGGCGCCTTTGGTGGCGTCGCGACATTCGCGCTGCTGCGCGATGGCGGTCAGCTCGATCTCGTCATCTCGGTCGGCTTCCTGGTGCTGCTCGGTTTCGTCGGCGTTTTGATGCTCAACGAATCCATCCGCGCCATCATCAAGCACCGCAAGGGCATCGTGGTGCGCGAGCGCCTGCCCAACCAGCACAACTGGATCCATGGCCTGCCCATGCGCGTCCGGTTCAAAAAATCTCGCCTTTATATCAGTGTCTTGCCGGTTTTGATCATCGGGTTGTTCATTGGCTTTGTTGGTTCGCTGCTCGGTATCGGTGGCGGCTTCATCATGGTGCCGGCGCTGGTTTACCTGCTGCGCGTGCCCGGCAATGTCGTCATCGGCACCTCGCTGGCGCAGGTCGTGGCGATGATGGCGGCGACGACAATCCTCCATGCCGTGCAAAGCCAAAGCGTCGATATCCTGCTTGCCTTCTGCCTGATGGTGGGCGGGACGGCGGGGGCACAGTTCGGTGCATCGGCCGGAAAGTATCTGCGCGGCGAACAGTTGCGTGGGCTTTTGGCGCTACTGGTGCTGGCGGTGGCGATCCGATTTGGCCTGTCGCTGGTGATTGCGCCGTCCGATCCATTCAGCATGGCGATCGTGGGGATAACCCGATGATCCGCCTGCTGGTCATTGTTGCGCTCCTGCTGGCAGCGGTCCCCGCGCAGGCGGCCCGGTTGCTGTCGCAGGTCTCCAACGATACCGTCGAAATCACCTCGAGTTTCGATGGCGAGCGCATGAGTTTCTTTGGCACCGTGGTGCCCGACGTTGGCTCCACAGATCGGGTCGTCGAGGGCCCGCTCAACGTTGTGATCGTCGTTCTGGGCCCGACGCAGAACCGCGTGGCGCGGCAAAAATCCAATGTGTTCGGCGTCTGGCTCAATACCGATCAGGTCGAATTCCGTAACTTTCCCAGTTACTTCCACGTGATCTCCAGCGACCGGCTGACCGACATTACGGACATCACGACGCTGACCACCAACTACATCCTGCCCGAGTCCCATACGCTGTCGAACAACAATGGCGACTGGTGGAAAAGCGCGGTCTTTGGCCGCCAACTGGTGCGGCTGATGACCGAGGAAGGCCTGTTCGGCATTCAGGAAAACGGCGTCAATTTCCTGTCCGACACCTTCTATTCGGCTCGCCTGACCCTGCCCAGCAATGCCCCGCCGGGCCCCTATATCGCGCTGACCTATGTGTTCAAGAATGGGGAAATCATCGCGCGCAAGTCTGAGGGCTTCGCCGTGCGCAAGATCGGTTTCGAGCGCTTTCTGGCGCAGTCTGCCGTGCAACAGCCGCTGGCCTATGGCGTGGTCTGCGTGATCCTGGCGCTCTTTACAGGTTGGCTGGGCGGGGTGCTGTTCAGGCGGTAGGGAATGCTGCTTCTCCCTTCTCCCCTTGCGGGAGAAGGTGCCCGAAGGGCGGATGAGGGGTCTCTTCTCTATCTCTGGCATGGGAAAGCGCAGCACCCCTCACCCTGCCATTTCTGCTGAACGCAGAAATGTCGTCCCTCTCCCGCAAGGGGAGAGGGGAAGAACGCGTCAGCCCCGCACCAACCGATTCGGGCTCACCGGATAAGTCCGATCTTTCCCCAGCATGGTGACTTGCACCGTTGGCCAGTTTAGCAGGCCGACAAAGGCGGGGGACAAGATGTTGATCGAGCCTGTCGAGGCGCCGTAGGCGGGCAGGATCAGTAGGCGGTTGTCGTGCACAAAGCAGGGGCGACGCGTCGAGCGGCCCTGGATGTGAATGTGAGCGGCAGGGTGTAAATGCCCGCAAATCAGGCCGTTTGCGCCGCGTGATGGCTCGTGCGTCAGCGTCAAACCGGCGACTTCGAGATCGGTGAGGCAGGTGCCGCCGATGGCGTGCGGGGCCGGATCATGATTGCCGGAAAGCCAGATGCAGTCGACGGTTTCGGTGAGCGTATCGATCCGCATCCGGTCCGAATTCGTTAACAGACTGCTAGCATCGACGCGGTGAAAGCTGTCACCCAGGCTAATCATGCGTTTGGCCCCGGTGCGACGCAGATCGCCTTCCAGTCGCGACAGGGTCATCGCCGTGTCATAGGGCGGCAGCATCTGGCCGCGACGGGCAAAGCTCGCCATTTTTTCGAAATGCAGGTCGGCAACCAGCAGCGTTTCCTGCGCGTGCCAATAGAGCGCGCCGGAGGGCAGGGGTTCAAAGTTGTGGCCGGCAAAGCGCAAGACCGGGGTCTCCGTGATCTCGGCTTGATATAGGACTTGGCTCAAGACTGCCCGAGGGCTTCCCTCATCAATTCGTCAGCAGCATCAGCCATAGCCGATTCGCGGCCTTCCCCGAAAATCGGTTCCTTGCCGATATCGAGCATGACCGGCACCGCCAGCGGCGAGACGCGCAGCAGCGGCTTGTGCACGATGTGGCTGCGGATGCGGCGCAGCATGTCGCCGAGCCGCTCGATATCGAGCAGGCCGCGAGCGGCGTCGCGGCGGGTGGCCTGGATCAGGATGTGGTCGGGCTCGTGCTGGTAGAGCACGTCATAGATCAGGTCCGAACTCATGGTGATCTGCCGTCCGGTCTTTTCCCGGCCGGGATGACGTCGTTCGATCAGCCCGGCAATGATCGCGCAATTGCGGAAGGTGCGCTTCATCAGGGCCGATTCATCGAGCCAGGATTCAAGGTCATCGCCCAGCATGTCTTCGGAGAACAGCTCATCGAGCGACAGGCGATCGGTTCGGATCAGGGCTGATAGATCGCCCAGTCCCCAGATGGCGAGGGCATATTCGGAGGCAACGAAGCCCAGCGGCCGGGCGCGGGAGCGTTCAAGCCGGCGGGTGAGCAACATGCCCAGCGTCTGATGCGCCAGACGGCCTTCGAACGGGTAGCAGACGAGATAGTTCTGCGTGCCACGCGGGAAGGTTTCGACCAGCAGGCTATCGCGCTTGGGGAGCACCGAAATATCGCGCTGCAGGCGGAGCCAGTCGCTGACCTGATCGGGCAGCTTGTTCCAATCGTCGGGTGTGTCGATGATGCGGCGCACGCGTTCGGCCAGATAGGTCGAGAGCGGAAACCGGCCGCCCATATAGCTCGGGATTTTAGGATTGGCGGACTCGGCGCGCGACACGAAAGCCTCATTGTCCTTCATGCCCTCGAACGCGACGATTTCGCCGCCGAACATGAACGTGTCGCCCGGCAGCAGCGTGCCGAAGAAGTATTCTTCCATTTCGCCGAGCACACGGCCGCCGGCGCCAATGGGGCTCTGGCTCTGGCCCTTTTTGAGCCCGCGAGTGCGGATCAGCCGGACGCGGATCATCGGTTCTTCGATGATGGTGCCGATATTGAGCCGGTATTGCTGGGCAACCTGCGGATTGGCGACGCGCCATGTGCCTTCGGGCGTCAGCTTGAGGCGGGCATAGCGATCATAGGCGCGCAGGGCATAACCGCCGGTGGCGACGAAATCGACCACCCGGTCGAACTGGCCGCGCGGCAAGTCGCGATAGGGCCAGGCGCGGCGCACTTCATCATAGAGCGCATCGGCGCTGAACGGCGCGGCGCAAGCCATGCCGAGCACATGCTGGGCCAGCACATCATAGCCGCCGATGACCGGGTCTTCGCTATCCTGATGATTTTCGGCGACTGCTTCCACGGCGGCTTCACATTCCAGAACCTCGAAGCGATTGGACGGCACCAGCACGGCCTTGGATGGCTCATCGAGCCGGTGATTGGCGCGGCCGATGCGCTGCAACATGCGCGAACTGCCCTTGGGCGCACCGACCTGAACCACCAGATCGACATCGCCCCAGTCGATGCCCAGATCAAGCGTCGAGGTACACACGACGGCCTTGAGCTGGCCTGAGACCATGGCCGTTTCCACCTTGCGGCGCTGCTCGACCGAGAGCGAGCCGTGGTGGAGCGCGATGGGCAGCATGTCGTCATTGATGGCCCAGAGACCCTGAAACAGCATTTCGGCCTGCGAGCGCGTGTTGACGAACAGCAGCGTCGTCTTGTGGCGCTTGATGGTCTCGTAGAGCTCGTGATGCGCATAGGCGCCGGAGTGACCAGCCCAGGGCAGTCGCTGTTCGGTTTTAAGAATCTGCAGCTGGGGCGGCGCGCCGCCGGTCATGGTGAGGAGGTTTGTCGGTGCATTGGGCACCGGCTGGGCGATCCAGTCGCGCAACAGATCGGGCCGCGCAACGGTGGCGCTGAGGGCGGTGATGCGCAGGTCGGGCGCGAGAGAGGCGATGCGGGCGAGAGCCAGCGACAGCAATTCGCCACGCTTGGAGGTGACCAGCGCGTGCAGCTCATCGAGCACGATGCGCTTGAGCGAACCGAAGAACAGCTCGGCATGGGGATGGCTGATCAGCAGGCACAATTGTTCAGGCGTAGTCAGCAGAATATGCGGCGGCTTGCTGCGTTGGCGGGCCCGCTTGCTGGCCGGAGTGTCACCGGTGCGCGTTTCGGCTGTGATTTTGAGGCCCATCTCGAAAATGGGGGCGTTGAGATTGCGCTGCACATCGACTGCCAGCGCCTTGAGCGGGGAAATGTAGAGGGTGTGGAGACCGTCGAATTTGCCATCGGCCAGATCGACCAGCGTGGGCAGGAAACCCGCAAGAGTTTTGCCGGCGCCGGTTGGGGCGATCAGCAGTGCCGAGGCACCGGATTGCCAGCTATCGAGCACGGCAAGCTGGTGTTCACGCGGGGTCCAGCCTTTGCGGGTGAACCAGTCGGCGATGATGGGGGGGAGGGGGCTCACGACGCTTTGCGCCTAGGCAAAGAGTACCCCCACCTAACCGGCCATTCGAGCATAGCTCTCATGGCCTTCTCGCCTAAAATCGCTCCACTGGAGCGATTTTGCCTGCGGCCGGCTCGAAGCCCCTGATAGGGGGAGGAATCTGGCCGGTGATTGTGACTGGATATTGCAACGGCCCCAATGCGGCTCCTCCCCCTGTCAGGGGGAGGCTGGGTGGGGGTATCCGCGCGATAGAAAACTGGCAACACACACCTTCTGCAAATCACAAAAGAGCCTATATGATCAGCCAGCCTGACAACAGGGCGCCGGAGAGGACACCGATGAGCGATCAATATCCGACAGAGCCGACGCGCAGGACCGCGCTCGAGCGCTTCATGGGCGGCAGCCCGATGGGCGTTGTCGTGCGGCTGGCACTGTTGTCGCTGGTCGTCGGCTTTTTCATGACCATTTTCGGGTTCAGTCCTCAGGATGTCGTCAACGCGGCGGTCGACATGTTCCACGAGGCAATGCGCAATGGCTTCGGCGTGTTCCGTGACATCGGCGTTTATATCATCACCGGCGCCGTCCTCGTCGTGCCGATCTGGTTCCTCATCCGTCTGTCGAAGGCACGCCGATGAGTGTAACGCATCTGAATTTGACGCCAGAGCAGGCTGTGGCGCGGCTGGTTCCGCATATTCTTGAGCTGGAAAGCCAGGCGCATCATCGCATCGCCATTGGCTTTGCCGGTGGGCCGGGATCGGGCAAATCGACCATTGCCGCCGAGATCGTGACCATGCTCAACGCCGTGCATCCCGGTAGCGCCGCGCTGGTGCCGATGGACGGTTTTCACATGCGGCATGCCAAGCTCGAAGCGATGGGGCAGGTCGACTACAAGGGCGCGCCGCACACCTTTGAGGGCGCCGATTTCGTCAATTTCCTGGCGCACCTCAAGCAGGCGACAGGAGCCGTCAGCGGCCCCGCCTATTCGCGCAAGATCGAAGACGTGGTCGACAATGCGTTCACCATCGCCCCCGAAGTGCGCGTGCTGGTGGTCGAGGGCAACTACCTGCTGCTGACCGAAGCCCCCTGGGCCGGTGTGCGGCCATTGCTGGACTACGCCGTGTTCATCGACGTGGCGCGCGATCTGGTCAAGGCGCGACTGCTCAAGCGCCATGGCGAGGAAGGGCTGTTCTCCGAAGAACGCAACCGCGCCCATATCGAACGCAATGATATGCCCAACTACGATCTGGTGAACCTGTCGCAGGACCGGGCGGATGTGGTGATTACGATGGATGTGGCTGGGTAGGGGTGACTGGGTAAGCAAGAATACCCCCACCTAACCTCCCCCTGAAAAGGGGGAGGAACTTGGCCGGTGGTCGTCTGATATCGCGTCACAAGCGCGATTTGTCCCTCCCCCTATCAGGGGGAGGCTAGGTGGGGGTACTCCGATCCCTCCATAGTCCCCACCAATCCGTGCTAGACGAGCCTACCCGTCACACCGATTCCGTTCCCATGACCACGCTTCGTCCCCAACATCCGTTCACCGTGCGTCACGCCGACGTCTGGAAAATCGCTCTGCCGGCTTCGGTGGCCTTCATCACCGAACCGCTGGTGGGCATTATCGATATTGCCGTGATCGGGCGGCTGGGCGATGCGGGGCTGTTAGGCGGGCTGGTGCTGGGCGCGCTGCTGTTCGATATCATTTTCTCGATGGCCTATTTCCTGCGCATCGGCACGGCGGGACTGACCGCCCAGGCCGTTGGCGCGCGTGATCCGCGCGACGGCCTGCTGCATGTGACGCGGGCGCTGCTGCTGGGCGTTGGCATTGGCATCGTGATGATCGCCCTGACCGGGCCGGTGCTGTGGCTGGCGACGTGGCTGCTGGCGCCTGAAGCTGGGGCATCGGCGGCGCTGGCGGAGTATTTTTCGCACCGCATCTGGGCCGCGCCATTCTCGCTGATCAACTATGCCCTTTTGGGCTGGTTCTATGGCCGCGCCGCCGCCAAGACCGGCATGATGCTGCAATTGCTGCTGCATGGCGTCAACATCACGCTGTCGATCCTCTTTGTTTATGTGTTCCATTGGGGCGTCACCGGCGTCGCCACCAGCACGGTGATCGCGCAGGCCATCGCCGCCATGGCGGGGCTTTTCGTCATGCTGCGCCACTATGGCGGGCTGCGGGCCATCATCGCCCGCATCGCGCCGGGCGAGCTGCGCGACGCCGCAGCGCTCAGGCGCATGTTCGGCCTCAGCCGCGACCTGATGATCCGCTCGATGGCGCTGATGGGCGCCTATGCCTGGTTTGCCGCGCAAGGCTCGCGCATGGGCGATGTAGCGTTGTCGGCCAATGCAATCCTGCTTAACCTCTTGATGATGGTCGCGTTTTTCCTCGACGGCATCGCGCAGGCGGCGGAACAACTCACGGGCAAATCGGTCGGCGCCAACTGGCGGCCGGCCTTTGACCAGGCCTATCGGCTGAGCATGGTCTGGGGCTTGATCCTGACGCTGAGCCTGGGGCTGGCCTGGTATCTGGCGGGGCCGTTCGTCATCGGGCTGATGACCACCAATCCCGAAGTGCAGGCCTATGCGCTGACCTACCTGCCCATCGCCGCGCTCTGCACCGTCACCTTCATGCCGGCCTTTGTCTATGACGGCATTCTGGTCGGCACCACGCTCAATACCGTGATGCGCAATGGCATGGTGATCTCGCTGGTGGTGTTCCTTGTTGCGGCGCTCACGCTGCAGCCGTTGTTCGGCAATTGGGGCCTTTGGGCGGCGATGCATTTCTGGTTCATTGCGCGCGGGCTGATCTATTGGCGTGCGCTGGAGCGGCGCAAGGCTGGGCTGTTTAGCGCGCTGGCGATCTAGAGGAGTCTCCCTCACCCGCCCAAGAGGGCGACCTCTCCCCCAGAGGGAGATGAAGAGGGTTAGCTGACGACGCGTTTGGCGGGCGTGCGGCTTTGATTGGCGAGGCCGCTGATGGCGGCGCGCAGGGCGGCGGGTTTAACCGGCTTGTTGACCACGGCAATGCCGCGTTCTTCGGCCAATGCGCGTACCGCCGGACTGCGATCGGCGGTGACCAGTGCCGCCGGCAGATGGCCGCCGACATTGTGCCGCAGCCATTCGATGGCATCGAGGCCCGAGGTCTGGTCGAGGTGATAATCCATCAGCACGAGATCGGGATACCAGCCTTCGAGCAGGCGCTCGCGGTCGATCTGCTTGAGCGACAGAGCGCTGCGCACATCGCAGCCCCAATGGCGCAACAGGCCCTCCATCGCTTCGATGATAGCGCGCTCATTGTCGACGCAGAGGATTTTGAGGCCCAGCGTGCCAAAATTGACTTCCGGTGCCACCGCCGTCGCGTCGGGCGCAGGGCGAATGGTGCGGGTGGCGGGCAAGAACACCGAAAAGCGCGAGCCGTGGCCCTCGTGGCTGTCGAGCTCAAGTGTCAGCCCGAGGGCCGCTACCAGTCGCTGCACGATGGAAAGGCCCAGACCCAGGCCCTGCGCCATACGCGCGCCGCGCTCAAGGCGCGAAAACTCGGCAAACAGCAGCTTGTGCTGGTCGCGGTTAAAGCCAATGCCGGTATCGATCACATCGAGCCGCATGCGGCTGCCGCGCCGGCGCAGCCCGACCAGAACCCGGCCGCCCGGATGGGTATATTTGATGGCGTTCGACACAAGGTTTTGCACGATACGGCCGACCAGCATGCGGTCGACCAGAACCGAAGCGTCGGTCGCCATGATGCGCAATGAAATATTGCGCTCGCGCGCCATCGGGCCAAACTCGACCTCCAGCCGCTTCAGCAGATCACGCCCGGAAACCGGGGTTGGCGCAGGGCGCAGTGCGCCGCTGTCGATACGCGAAATATCGAGCAGGGCGCTCATGATGTCTTCGACGGCTGTCAGCGACGCTTCGATGGAATTGGCAAGATCGGCCAGCCCGGTCGATTGCGCCCGCTCGATCAATGTCGAGGTATAGAGCCGTGCCGCATTGAGCGGCTGCAGCAAGTCGTGGCTGGCGGCGGCCAGAAAGCGTGTCTTGTCATGATTGGCCGCGTCGGCCTTGGCGCGCGCCATTTCAAGCTCGGCATTGACCCGCGTCAGCGCGGCGGTGCGTTCGGCGACGCGCTCTTCGAGCGAAGAATTGACGCCTGCCAGTGCGCTTTCGGCCCGCACCCGCGCCGTGGCGTCGGTAAAGCTGATGACGAGACCGCCATTGGGCAGGCGGCTGGAGTGAAACTCCAGCGTCTGGCCGGCATTGCCGAGGCGATGGGTGACTGTGGTCGGCGAGGCCGTCAGTTCATTGATCCGCTCAATGGCAAGACGCGCCGCATCGCCCGGACCGAAATCGCCGCGATCGCCCAAAAACAACGCAATATCGAACAGTGGCGTGCCGATCTTGATCAGCTCTTCGGGCAAATCGAGCAGGGTATTGTAGCGCTGATTGGACGCCACCAGCCGCAGGCCCGGATCGAAAACCGCAATGCCTTCAGGGATGTGGTCCATCGCCTGCCGCAAGCTGGCATCGTTGCTGGTCTGGGTTGCAGGCATATGAATGCGGTCCTAGGCTTGGTCTTGAACCAAATTATCGGCTTCGCAACAAACCTGCGCAAGACCAACTCTAGACCCATTGCTTTTGCATTTAGGCTAATGAATTGTTTATTTCCGCATGCCCGGGAAGGGGCTGCAACCGAAGAGGGCTAAAATGTTCAAAGAATTCCGTGACTTTGCCATCAAAGGCAACATGATCGATCTCGCCATCGGCGTGATCATCGGCGCTGCGTTTGGGGCGATTGTCTCTTCCATCGTCGATGATATTTTTATGCCCCTGATCGGTTTGATCATCGGCGGTATCGACTTCTCCAACCTGTTTGTCGTGCTCTCGAACCCAGGCGATTTGCCCGTTCCATCCCTCGCAGCCGCCAAGGCCGCCGGTATTGCGACGCTCAACATCGGCCTGTTCATCAATGCGGTGGTCAAGTTCACCATCATTGCGTTTGTGCTGTTCATGGTCGTCAAGGGCATCAACCGCCTCAAGCGCCAGGCCGCCACCGAGCCAGTGGAAACCACGCCTGCGCCGACCAAGGAAGAAGTGCTGCTGACCGAAATTCGTGACGCCCTGCGCGCGAAGTAAGGCTTCAAGATCAGGCCGGACGCCCCTGGCGTTCGGTCTTTTCTTTGTCCTTAGACTAGGATTAATGTCTGTTGACAGATCAAAGATAGGCATATTAACCTAGATAGTAGGCAGTCCATCCTACGCAATCTCCATCTCCTACGGATAGATCACTTAGAGCAAACTACCGTTGCGATTCACCGAGGGGGCGACGATGCCGGGTTCGAAGAGCATTGAAACCTTGTGGCGTCATTCGGGGTGCGGTCGCGATTTGATCGAAACTTGCCAACGGGGGCACGAGGCAAAATGAACGATGAAGTCTATTACCACGCCTTCCTGAACCGTGACCGGCTGATCCACATCGTCGATGCCGATCCGGCGACCTGCGAGGCACTCAGTGTGTTGTTTCGCCTTGAGGGGTTTCAGACCACTTTCTCGCTAGAGGCCGGCCATTTTATCGTCAGCCTCGAGCGGCGGCGCCCCGATATCGTGGTGCTCAATCTGCGGGTGGGCGAGGAAAGCGGCCTTGGTCTGTTGCGGCGGATCAAGTCGATGCGGACCGGTACCCCGGTTTTCATGCTGGCCGATTATCCGCAGCTTGAAGCGGTGGTGACGGCCATGAAGCTGGGCGCGTCGGACGTTATCTCCAAGCCCATCGATACCGAACATCTGCTGACCGTGATCCGCGATGCCTTGCGGCGCGACGTGCATCTGGGCGCCATGCAGGGCGGGCGGCGGCCTGTCGAAGTGCGCGGTTTCTCCCAGCTCACCCCGCGCGAGCGCGAGGTGCTGCAACTGATCACCAACGGCCAGTCCAACAAGGAAGCCGGCCGCGAACTGGGCATTTCGCCCCGCACCATCGAAGTCCACCGCGCCCGCGTCATGGAAAAACTCGGCGCGCGCAACACAGCCGATCTGATGCGGATCGTGCTGACGAGTTGATTGGTAGGTGGGCAGGTCAATTGGGAAGCTGGCCTTGCAAGCAACGCAAGGACGGCTTCCGACCCCATTTCAGCCGCAGCGCCGTGATCGGCAGCCTCTGAGCAGCGGAAGTTCAATCGACCAACGCGTCAACTTCATCTTGTCCCGAATAGATGTCCAACAAGAGGGACAGCTCACGGTCCGCCAGAAGCTTCAATGTCTTGGGGGACAGGTTGTATCCCTCGTTTCTCTCTACCATGAAGAAACCGACGAAGATGCAACCGTCGAACCTGTTGGAGAGGTCGCGCCATACACCGAGGTCTTGCGTAAGACCCAACAGAATTTCCTCGATCTGACCGCTTAAGTCGCCTGGCTGTCGACGGTTGACCTTTAGGCTCCACCGACCCGACCGCGCTACTCTTGGCCCACGACCAACTATCAGCTCCCCCTTGGATACTGCGCTGGTTGGGGCAACTCCAATGAGCCTTGTCACCTCATGAGGATCAAGGTCATCACCCCAGAAGCGCAACGATGCCATCGTTTCGTGAATTACCGCCACTGAATGTTCCCCCGGCAACCTCGGTCCCCCGTTGTGCCAAAACAGTTGCGATTGTCCAGACCAACGTCTGCATATGACAGTTCACCTCTAGAGGCAGACTGTCCGCAATCCACCCCAATCCTGCCGATTGATGCAGTTTGCGCCCATGGCTGCTCTTGCGAACAAACGACGTGGTTGACAGGGCCCTCGATGCCTGCAAATTTTGCCCATGGCCAAGGCACTCCGTCACAGCCTGCCGGCACGGGGCATTGCACTGAGCCACAGTGATTGCCTCGAACTTGTTGCGCGCCAATTCGGCTTTGCCAACTGGAACATGCTGGCCGCGCGCATACAGGCGGCCAGCCAACCCCAGTTCGCCATGCCCGCAGGCTGGTTTGTGTCGCATCCGTCGCCGACCCATTATCGGATCGGGCTCGATCCCAGGGAATCCGGTGTTGCGCTGGTGGCCGCCGTTCCGAATGTGGAGATACCGGCCGATCGGACGGGCGTGCTGATGCAGTCCATCGACGCGGATGCCTATTGTGGGCGTGCCGTGCGGTTGACGGCACAATTGCGGACGGAGGATGCAGGCGCCGCTTCGATCTGGATGAGGATTGACCCCAATTCGGGACGATATCTGCGCTTCGACAATATGCTCAATCGCAGCGGACCGGATCGCAGTTTGCACGGAACAGTGGGCTGGACCGATGTGGAAGTGGTGTTGGACGTGCCCGACGCTGCGGCGAGCATCCATTTCGGCCTGTTGTTGGTGGAGCAGGGCACTTTGAGGGCGCGGGGCATAAAATTTGAGAAGCTGGGCGGTGATTTTCCGGTCACCGCCACGCTGCCATTTCTGCCGCGTCCGACCAATCTTGGATTTTTGGCCGCTGGCTTTGATAGCTAGGAACTAAGGCGGCGGAGTACAGCCGCTTTGCATCGCTATGGTGACCCGCCTGGTCTTGTGGGGGAGGCGGGGCGCGTGGTCCACTCGGCGCGAAATGAGTGCAGGGGCCGATGGTGATCAGGGCGGTATTGTTTGACCTCGATGAGACGCTGCTGACGCGCGGTGCGGCGATCGTGGCGTTTATTGGTGATCAGTATGATCGGCATCAGACGGCGCTGGTTGGGGTGGATCGGGCGACGTTTGTGGCGCGATTTCTGGCGCTCGAAGATGCGGGGCGGACGCCCAAGGTCATGGTCTATCCGGCATTGGTGGCTGATCTGGGGATCACGGGGATCTCGGCGCAGGCGCTATTTGACGACTATCAGGCGGTCTATCCCAGCTTTGTGGTGCTGAGCGCTGGGGCGCGAGAGACGCTGCTGACTTTGCGGGCGCGGGGTATTGCGACGGGCATTGTCACCAATGGCAGCACAGTCTTGCAGACCGGCAAGATCGAGGCGACGGGACTGCGGCCACTGCTCGATATCGTGCTGGTTTCAGAAGATGAGGGCGTGGCCAAGCCTGATCGGGCGATATTTGACCGGGCGCTGAACCGTCTTGGCGTGACATCGGCCGAGGCGATGTTTGTCGGCGATAATCCGATAGTGGATGTGGTGGGCGCGCAAAATGCCGGACTGGTGGCCGTGTGGTATCACAGCTCGACCGAGTGGCCGGCGGGCACTGCGCCGCCGGAACACACTATAAAAGCGCTGAGCGAAATCATTCCGCTCTGCGACGCAGGCAACTAGCCGCCGATGCTCGGCAGGGTCAGGTCGCCCGAGGTCAGCTTGCTGGCGGTGATCTTGGCGTCGGCTGCTTCGCGTGGCAGCTCAAGGCTGGTCCAGACGCTGACCAGCGCATGGCGCAGCGCGAAGATCATCTCGTCGGTGTGCAGCGGCGTCGGCGTGATGCGCAGGCGCTCGGTGCCCTTGGGGACCGTCGGATAGTTGATCGGCTGGATATAGATATTGTGCTTGTCCAGCAGCATGTCGCTGGCGGCCTTGACGGCGCGGGCATCGCCCACGATCAGCGGCACGATATGGGTTTCGGTATCCATCACCGGCAGGCCGGCATCGGCAAGGATTGCCTTGGTCAGGCGCGCCTGACGCTGATGCAGCATGCGCTCATGACCATTGCCCTTGAGGTGCTCGATCGAGGCACGGGCTGCGGCGCAGAGCGCTGGTGGCAGGGAGGTGGTGAAGATAAACTCGGGCGCATAGGAGCGCACGGCATCAACGATTGCCTTGTTGGCAGCGATATAGCCGCCCATCGTGCCAAAGCCCTTGGCCAGCGTGCCTTCGATGATGTCGATCCGGTCCATCAAACCATCGCGCTCGGCAATGCCGCCGCCGCGTGGGCCATACATGCCAACGGCGTGCACTTCATCGATATAGGTCAGCGCGCCGAATTCTTCGGCCAGCTCGACGATTTCCTTGATCGGCGCGACATCGCCGTCCATCGAATAAACCGACTCAAAGCAGATCAGCTTTGGACGCTTCTTGTCGGTGGCAGCGAGCAGGTCGCGCAGATGCTCGACGTCATTGTGCCGGAAAATCTTCTTTTCCATGCCCGACTGACGTACGCCCTGGATCATCGAGGCGTGGTTGAGCTGGTCCGAGAAAATGATGCAATCGGGCAGGAGGCGCGCAATGGTCGAAATCGCGGCTTCGTTGGACACGAAACCGGAGGTGAAGACCAGCGCAGCTTCCTTGCGGTGCAGATCGGCGAGCGAACGCTCAAGCTCGACCAGCGGGCGATTGGTGCCCGAAATATTGCGCGTGCCGCCCGAGCCGACGCCCAGACGACCAGCAGCTTCCTGCATCGCTCCGACAACTTTTGGATGCTGACCCATGCCCAGATAGTCGTTGGAGCACCAGATGGTGATCTCGCGCTGATTGTCTGAGTCGTCGCGATAGATGGCGCGCGGGAACTTGCCGGCGATCCGCTCGAGATCTGCAAAGACGCGGTAGCGCTTCTCTGCCCGCAGCGTGTCCACTGCATCTTCGAATATGCCGCGATAGTCCATCGAAACGTCCTTCTGCGCTCTCGCAGGCGGGGCTAAACCGGCCTGCAGCATCAGCATCAACTAGTGCCGCGCCGCTTGCATTGACATAGGTCAATTCGCCGCGCGCCACTCTGCTAACGCGTTGTGGCGCCCGGCGCCTTCACGAAAACATCAGAGCCATTCTAAACTGGAAGCGGTGCACTGCCAACTATCGAGGCTCAGGATATTTTCGGCGACATCGACATCTGCCGTAAAATCCAAGCACCTGTAACGAGCCTCTTTGCAAGAATGAGGTACGTACCTCAAGGCGACTTGCGTGGTGCATTTTGGCGCGATATCGTGGATATATAGTGCTTTAGCTTGTTGGATATTCGCCATGACCGACTACGCCTCCTATCCCAGCCTTGCCGGTACGCCAGTTGTCATTTCGGGCGGAGCCTCGGGGATTGGCGAAAGTCTGGTGCGCAACTTTGCGGCGCAGGGCGCCAAGGTTGGCTTTGTCGATATCGCGGTCGAAGCGGGGGACAAGCTGGTGGCCGAACTGACTGCTGCCGGCCAGACCGCGCAATTCACCAGCTGCGACGTGACCGACATTGCCGGTTATCAGGCAGCCATTGCCGGCTTTGCCGAGGCGCATGGCGATGCGCTGGTGCTGATCAACAATGCCGCGCACGACCAGCGCCACGAGTGGAGCGAAGTGACGCCCGACTATTGGGATGAGCGCATGGCGGTCAATCTCAAGCATTCGTTCTTTGCGACACAGGCGGTGGCGCCGGGCATGATCCGCGCCGGTCGCGGCTCGATCATCAATACCGGCTCGATTAGCTGGATGATCATGTCGCCGAAAATCCCGATCTATGAAACGGCCAAGGCCGCAGCCCATGGCCTGACCCGCTCGATGGCGCGCGAACTGGGCAAGTCCGGCATTCGGGTCAATTCGCTGGTGCCCGGCTGGGTGATGACGGAACGCCAGATCACCCATTGGCTCGATGCCACTGGCGAAGCCCAGATCGATGCCAATCAGGCGCTCGCCGGTCGGGTCTATCCCGATGACGTGGCGCGCATGGCGCTGTTCCTTGCCGCCGAAGACAGCAAGATGATCTCGGCGCAGCAGTTTATCGTCGATGGCGGCTGGGCGCATACTTAAGAAAATGGCCCTAAGTGATGTGGTTTGGCATCGCTTGGAAGATGAAGTGCTCTTGGCCCGTTCATCCTACGTTCAGGGCCTTTCGTTCACCACCGTCCTGCCTTATTCAGTGGTCACCAAAAGCCCACTTACCGAATCCTTCAGGGGGATAACTATGAAGTCCAAGATTTTGGTCGCGTTCGCGGCAACGCTGGCGCTGACCGCCTGCACCACCAACGCCTATACGGGCCAGCAGCAGCTTTCCAACACCGCTGGCGGCGGCCTGCTGGGTGCTGGCGGCGGCGCGATTGCCGGTGCCATCGTTGGCGCAGCCGTGGGCGGTGATCCGCGCGTTGGCGCGCTGATCGGCGCAGGCGTGGGCGGCCTGACCGGTGCAGCCATCGGCAACTACATGGACCAGCAGGAAGCCGAGCTGCGCGCGCAGCTGCAGGGCACCGGCGTTTCGGTGACGCGCGTTGGCCAGAACATCGTGCTCAACATGCCATCCAACATCACCTTCGCGACCGACCAGTCGAACGTGAACCCAGGCTTTAACTCGACACTCGTGTCGGTGGCTCTGGTGCTCAAGAAGTTCGATAAGTCGATCGTTGACGTCTATGGCCACACCGACAGCCAGGGCGATGACAATTACAACCTGTCGCTCAGCCAGCGCCGCGCGGTTGCCGTCGCGACCATCCTTGCCAACCAGGGCATCGATCAGCGCCGCTTCTATATCGAAGGCAAGGGCAAGACGAGCCCGATCGCTTCCAACGCCACCGAGCAGGGCCGTGCCCAGAACCGTCGCGTGGAAATCCAGATCGCGCCAATCAACGGCTGATCGACCGAATTCATGCAAAAAGGCGCGGCCCGCGGGTCGCGCCTTTTTTGTTTGGTGTTAGCTGCCGATTTATGGCTGCGGAACGGCAGGCTCGGCGACCGGCATGGTCGGGTCGGTCACCGGCGCGACGACGCTTTCCGAGGTTGGCGTGCCGGGCTGCACATCTGTCGCCGGTGCACCCTGGAACATCTGCATCAGGAACAGCACGGCAACGATGATGGCGAGGCCCACCAGGCCATAAAGCCACCAATTGGTCGGCCCGCTGGCGCCGACGGTCGCCTCGTGCTCACCGGCCACCTTGATGGGCGATGCATCGGGCACATCGATCCGTGCGCCGGTTTCGTCGATCAGATTGTCCACCGAGGCTACGGTGGGCTCGGGTTGTTTTGGTGCGGTTGCCATCAGAAATCTCCCTTTATGATTGTGTCTACGCTCACGCCAGTTTCGACGCTTTCTCGAACCACTGCGATGGCCCGCTCGATCTCCTCGGCGTCAAATTCAAATGCCCGGCCTTCCTGTTCGGCACCGGTCGCATCGGCCTTGATCTGGTTGAGCAGCGCCAGCTTTTCCTTGGCGGTAAAGAGGTTGTTGCTGGCGATCTGGCCGGGCGTTACGTCGTCCGCGTCAGTCGTTCGGTCACGAATGGTGTCGAAAACCATAGACGTCTCCTTGGAATGCGGCCGGTTCCGCCTGTGCCAAGTCAATGCGCGCCACCCGCTGCGGTTCCGAATCCGGCTGGCCGCCTTGGGCCGAAAGATAGGAAATGGTTCCCGATCACGTCTTTCAATCACGGAATTTTTTGCGGGAACCGCTGGCTCTGACGTCGCGTTGACCTGCCACACGCAACCAAGAGGATTCGAAAAAATGGCATACGATGACATCCGCAAAACCGATGCCGACGTTAAAGAAACCCATGACCTGATCGCATCTGACAAGGTCGAAGGCACCAAGGTTTACGATCCGCGCGGTGAGCATATCGGCTCGATCGACCGCATCCTGCTTGAAAAGCGCAGTGGCAAGGTTTCCTACGCCGTGCTGAGCTTCGGCGGCTTCCTCGGTATTGGCACCGACCATTATCCGCTGCCATGGTCCAAGCTCAATTATGACCAGGACCTGGGCGGCTATCGCATCGATATCTCCAAGGAGCAGCTGGAAGGCGCTCCCAAATATGACAACGATGACGACTTCTGGAACGCCGAGAACGGCCGTCGCGTCTACGATTATTACGGTGTGGCCCCTTACTGGATCTAGCCACTCCGCCCCAGTTTTCATGACCAAGTGATACTGGCAACCGGCGTCCCGCGAGGGGCGTCGGTTATTTTTTGTTCCGACCAATCCAAATAATGTCGGAACCGTGGCGGCGCTCGGTCGTTGGGTTTTTAGACCTGATGTTTTGAGGAGCTGTGCGCATGGCGAATACGACCCGTGGTTTTGGATACTGGGCCGTCGTCGTCCTGTCTGCACTCATGGCCCTGTTCGGGCTGCCGATCCTTGCCGGAGGGCTGTGGCTGATCACGCTGGGCGGCTCATGGTATTACGCCTTTGCTGGCTTGGGCTTGGTGGTTTCCGCCTATTTCCTGTTCCGCCAGTCGGTGGTGGGCGTTTGGGTTTATCTTCTCACCTTTGTCGGCACGCTGATCTGGGCGCTGTGGGAGGCCGGGTTCAACGGCTGGGCGCAGGTGCCAAGATTGGTCGCGCCAACCGTGGTGCTAGCGCTGGTTCTGCTCACCATTCCGGCTTTGCGCAGCCGCTTCACCATGCCCCGCGCTACATTTGCCGCGGCAGCCGTTGGCGTGCTCGCGCTCGGCGCCTCGATGATGGTGCTGACCTCGGTACGTGAAACCTCGCTGTTTGCGCAGGAAACCACGCCGCCAATGCTGGAGGCGCCAGTCGCGCCCACTCAACAGCTTGACGCTGTGCCCGCCGAGCCTGTCGCCCCGCCTGTGCAATATGCCCTGCAGGAAACCGGCGTGGACTGGCCCGCTTATGGCGGCACGCAACACGCCGCGCGCTTCTCGCCGCTCGATCAGATCACGCCGGAAAATGTCGGCAACCTCGAAAAGATCTGGGAATTCCGCACCGGCGACCTGCCCGATGGCGACGAGGCCTATGGCAACCAGAACACCCCGATCAAGATCGGCAATCGCCTGTTCCTGTGCTCGGCGCTGAACAAGGTTTCGGCGCTCGATGCGGCGACCGGCACCGAGTTCTGGACCTACGACCCGCAGGTTTCCATCGACGCTATCGGCTATAACGCCACCTGCCGCGGCCTTGCCTATTACGAAACACCCGGCGCTGCGCAAACCGACATGTGCGCCACCCGCGTCATCATGCAGACGCTCGACGCGCGGCTGATTGCACTCGACACCCAAACCGGCCAGCTGTGCCCCGACTTTGGTAATGGCGGCATCGTCAACCTGATGGAAGGCATCGGCGATAGCGCGCCGGGCTTTTATTCCCCCACCTCGCCGCCAACCGTCGTCCGCAACATCGCCATCGTCGGCAGCCAGGTGAAGGACGGCCAGACCCGCGAAGCGCCATCGGGCGTGATCCGTGGCTACAATGCCGAAACCGGAGCGCTGGAATGGGCCTGGGACATGGTGCGCCCGGATGCGCCGAACCCGCTGCCGGAAGGCGAAATCTATACGCCGGGCACGCCCAATATGTGGACCATTGCCTCGGGCGATGACGAGCTTGGGTTGGTCTATATGCCGCTCGGCAACTCCGCCGTCGACTATTGGGGCGGCGACCGCAGCCCCGAAGAAAACGAATACTCGACCGCCATCGTCGCGCTCGACGTCACCGATGGCTCGGTGCGCTGGTTCTACCAGACCGTGCACTACGACATCTGGGACTATGACCTCGGCGCACAGGGTACGCTGGCCGATTTCCCGACCGAAAACGGCCCGGTTGCCGCGCTGATCCTTCCCACCAAGCAGGGCCAGTTTTTCATCTTTGATCGCGCCACCGGCGAGCCGCTGGTCGAGATCGAGGAACGCTCTGCACCGCAGGGTGGCGTCGAGCCCGAGAACCTGTCGCCAACCCAGCCCTTCGTCGTCGATTTCCCGAGCCAGCTAAAGCCGGATATCGAGGAAAAGAACATGTGGGGCATGACGCCGCTCGATCAGCTGTGGTGCCGCATCCAGTTCCGTCAGGCGAGCTACGAGGGCCGCTATACGCCACCGACCACAGACGTACCGTGGATTCAGTATCCGGGCTATAATGGTGGCTCGGACTGGGGTGGGGTTGCCGTCGATAGTGGCCGCAACATCCTTGTCAGTAACTACAACGACACGCCCAACTACAACCGCCTGATCCCGCGCGAAGACATCGATGCGCTCGGCATCGTGCCGATTGGCCATCCCGACCATGCCACCGGCAACAGTCATAGCGGCATCAGCCCGCAGGCGCTGACGCCATACGGCATCGAGGTCAATGCCGGCTGGCGCGTGCCCTTCACCGGCATGCTGTGCAAGGAACCGCCTTATGGTGGCATCATGGCCATCGACATGGCGACCAAGCAGGTGCTGTGGGACAAGCCCTTCGGTTCGGCCCGCAAGAATGGCCCGTTCGGCATCCCGTCCATGCTGCCCTTCGACATCGGCACGCCCAATAATGGCGGCACGGCCATCACCGCAACCGGCCTGATCTTTGTGGCAGCAACCACCGACGATCTGATCCGCGCCATCAGTACGGAAACCGGCGAAACGCTGTGGCAGGCGGAACTGCCGGCCGGTGGGCAGGCGACCCCGATCATCTATGAAGCCGAGGGCCGCCAGATCGTCGTGATCAACGCCGGTGGCCACAATTTCATGGAAACCCCGATCGGCGATTACTTCATCGCCTATGCCCTGCCGGGAGTCGGCAGCTAACCAAGCCCTACGGTTCCGAAGCGTCAGGACCTCTATGCAATCGACTTTTGACACCAGCTATTGTGGCCCGCCGCCGCTCCCGGATGATCTCTGGGGGCGGTGGAATTTCGATCCCTGGCTGATCGCCGTGATGGTTTTGGGCGCGGTGGTTTTCGCGCTGCGCACGCAGCCAGACCTGCGCCAGCGCTGGAGTTTTGGTGCGGGCATGGCGGTGCTGGCGGTGGTGTTCATCAGCCCGCTCTGCGCGCTGACGGTGGCGCTGTTTTCGGCGCGGGTAGTGCATCACGTGCTGCTGGTCGCGGTCGCCGCGCCGCTCCTGGCCTTGGCGCTGATGCGGCTTGGCGGGGTAGGGGTCTTGGCCAAGCTGCTGATGCCACTGGTGCTGCTGCATACCGCGATCTTCTGGCTCTGGCATGCGCCCGACGCCTATATGCTCGCGCTCACCAGCACGCCGGTCTACTGGCTGATGCAGGTGACGCTGCTCGGCTCGGCCGTCTTGCTATGGATGGCGGTTTTCGCCGCCGCCCCGGCACGCGGCATCATGGCGCTCTTGGCCATCGCCATTCAGATGGGCCTGCTCGGGGCGCTGCTGGTGTTCTCGTCCAGCCCGTTTTACGTGCCGCATTTTACGACGACATTGCCATTCGGGTTTGAGCCGCTGACTGACCAGCAACTGGCCGGCCTGATCATGTGGGTGCCGGCGAGCCTGCCATATCTCGTGGTGGCGCTGCTGCGGCTGATGGCGCTGTTGCGTGAGCCGGGAGTGCGCAGCGCTTGATCCCGATCCTCATCAAATTCGTCCACATCGTCGCCATTGCAGCATGGTCGGCGGGCCTGATCTGCCTGCCGTTTCTCTATGGCCAGCGGAAGCGCCTGACGGGCGATGCGCTCTATCGGCTGCACAACTTCACGCGGTCCTTCTACGTCTCGCTGATGTCGCCTGCCGCCTTTGTCGCGGTGGCATCGGGCATTGCGCTGATCTTTTTGCAGGGGACGTTCGAGGCGTGGTTTTCGGTCAAGCTATGGCTGGTCGCGGTCATGGTCATCGTCCACGTCATGAGCGGACTGGTCATCCTGCGGCTGTTCGAGCCGGGCCAGACCTATCCGCGTTGGCGGGTCTGGGCGGTGACGGTTTTGACAGTGGTGATCATCGCCAGCATTCTCGTCGTCGTGCTGGGCAAGCCGCAATGGCATGCCGCAACCGTGCTGGTGGATATGTTCAAGCCCGGCGCGCTGGGCGTGTTCCTCGGCGATCTCATTGCTTGGTGGAAATGATGAGGCCCACGCCATGATCAAACACCAGCTTGCCACCATGCCAACCGGCCAAAGCCGTCAAAACCGCCGCGAGCACGGACAGCATCAGGCCATGCGGCAGGATCTGTTCGGGGAAGTTGAGGCGCAGGCCCCAATTGGCGCCGGCAACGGCCACCAGCGTCATCGCGGCGATGGCATGGTTCCAGCTGGCGACGCGCACGCGGATGCCGGGCACGGCCAACAGTTCGAGCGTGCCGACGACCGAAGCCAGAACGCCAAAGGCGAAGGCAAAGCCGGTGGCCCAGAGGCCGACGCGCACCCAGAATGGGTCACCGGTGATCCAGTAAAGGCCATCGACGCCAAGCGCGCAGATGACCAGAGCAATGGGAAAGTGAACCAGCATGGCGTGGATCGGGTGACCGGCAACAGCAATGGCCGAACCGATGTCCTTGTCGGCGACGGCACGAATGGCCGGATTGGCATGATCGGCGCTGGCCTCGGGGGCGGTCTCTTCGCTTTCGATCTGTTGCTCGACCAGTTTTTTCGCCATCTGCGTCCTGCCCTCAAATTTGCTGCTATGGCAGCAACGCCGCTGGCGCTGATCGGTTGCGCCACGCCGCTATCGACCCTCGATCCGGCAGGGCCCGCCGCCGCCAATATCGCGACGCTCTGGTGGGTGATGTTCTGGGGCGCCACGGCTTTGTTCGTGCTGGTGCTCGGACTGCTGACGCTGAGCTTTTTGCGGCCACGGCTGATCATCGCGATCAAGCCGATGCACTGGATTATCGGCGGCGGGCTCATCATGCCGGTGCCGATCCTGATCGGACTGCTGTTCGCGGCCTTGCTGCTTGGCGAAAGCCTGTTGCCCAAGCCGGGCGGCGTGCAGCCGATGCGCATTGAAGCCCATGCCAGCCAGTGGCAGTGGCGGTTTGCCTATCCGGACAATCCAGGCGCGCCCGACAGTGAGGTGCTGCACATTCCGGCCGGTGAGCCGGTCGATATCGTGGTGCAGGCCGATGACGTGATCCACTCGTTCTGGATCCCGCGCCTGGGCGGCAAGATCGACGCCATTCCCGGCCATATCAACACCATCCGCCTGCAGGCGGACAAGCCCGGCATCTATCGCGGCATCTGCGCCGAATATTGCGGCCCGGGCCACGACACGATGGGCTTTGTCGTCGAGGCGCATCTGCCCGCCGGCTTTGCCGCGGCCCTTGGAGGCGCAGAATGACCAATAAGGCGCTCTCTCCCGTCGCCCTGCACAAAGCCCTCGAAAAGATCTGGGGCACGCCATCGGGCTGGGGCCGGCTGTCGGCGGTGAACCACAATATTCTGGGCAAGCGCTTCATGGTGCTGGCCCTGGTGTTTTTCACCATTGGCGGCGTACTGGCCATGCTGATCCGCGCCCAACTGGCGACGCCCAACAGCGCCTTTATCGGGCCCGACCTCTACAACCAGATTTTCACCATGCACGGCACAGTGATGATGTTCCTGTTCGCCATCCCGATGTTCGAGGGGCTGGCGATCTACATGCTGCCCAAGCTGTTGGGCGCCCGCGATCTGGCCTTCCCGCGCATGACCGCCTACGGCTTCTGGTGCTACCTGTTTGGCGGCACCATCCTGATCGTGGCCATGCTGGCGGGCTATGCGCCCAATTCGGGCTGGTTCATGTACACGCCGCTGTCGTCGGGCGTCTATTCGCCGGGCATCAATGCGGATGTCTGGCTGCTGGGCATCACTTTCGTCGAAATCTCGGCGATCACGGCGGCGGTCGAACTGATCGTCACCATCCTCAAGATGCGTGCGCCGGGCATGTCGCTGACCCGGATGCCGATCTTTGGCTGGTATATGCTGGTAACGGCCGGAATGATGCTGATCGGCTTTCCGCCGCTGATCCTCGGCTCGATCCTGCTCGAAATGGAACGTGCCTTCGACCTGCCATTCTTTGATCCGACGCGCGGCGGCGATCCGCTGCTGTGGCAGCACCTGTTCTGGCTGTTCGGCCATCCCGAGGTCTACATCATTTTCCTGCCGGCAGCGGGCGTGCTCTCGACCATCATCCCCACCTTCGCGCGGCGGCAATTGGTGGGCTATACGGCCATCATCGCGGCCATCGTCGCCATGGCTTTCCTCAGCTTCGGGCTGTGGGTGCATCACATGTTCACCGTGGGTATTCCCCATCTGGCGCTGGCCTTTTTCTCGGCGGCGAGTGCGCTTGTGGCCATTCCGACGGCGGTGCAGATTTTCGCCTGGATCGGCACGCTGGCTTCGGGGCGCCCCAAGTTCGATGTGCCCATGCTCTACGTCGTGGGGTTCTTCATCGTCTTTGTCTGCGGTGGCCTGACCGGGGTCATGTTGGCCATGGTGCCGTTCAACACGCAGGCCCATGACAGCTATTTCGTGGTGGCGCATCTTCACTATGTGCTGGTCGGAGGCTTTGTCTTCCCGATGCTGGCGGCGCTCTACTATTGGCTGCCGCATTTCACCGGGCGGCGCAGCGTCTATCGGCTGTCGATCCCGGCCTTCTGGTTGATCCTGATCGGCTTCAACCTGACATTTTTCCTGATGCATCTGACGGGCCTGATGGGCATGCCACGCCGCATCTCGACCTATCCGTCCAATTGGGGCTGGGACTGGCTCAATCTGCTGTCGTCGTTTGGCGGCTTCCTGATGACCATGGGCTTTGCGCTGGTGCTGATCGACATCATCATGCAGTTCCGCTTCGGCCACCGGTCGACGCGCAATCCGTGGAAGGCGAGGACGCTCGAATGGGCCATGCCCACGCCGCCGCCACCCTACAACTTCGCAGCCATCCCACAGATCGAGACGCGGGCTGACGATCTCGACACCAACCGCCTCGGTGGCGAACTGGCCGGTGGCGCGGGCTATCTTGGCTTTCCGCGCGCCGGACGGCAGGAGACGCTGGGCGTCGATATGATGACGGGTGAGCCCGATCAGGTGATGATCCTGCCGCAGCCCAGTTTCATGCCGCTCTGGACGGCTTTGGCGACGGGCGTTTTCTTCCTCGGCCTGCTGTTCAAAGTCTATTGGATCGTGCCGCTGGCAGCGCTGGTGACGGTGGCGCTGTTCTTCCTGTGGACCCGACCGCTGGGCGCCAAGCGCAATATGGGACCCATCGATATCGGGCAGGGCAAGGCCGTGCCAGTCGATGGCGAGGTCAAGGACAATGTCACCTATTGGGCCTCGATCTGCGCCATCGTCGCCGACACAACGCTCTATGCGGCGCTGCTGTTTGGCGCGCTCTATCTCGCGGTGATCGCGCCCGGCTGGACCGAACCTGCGCCCGCGATGAACTGGCTTCCGGCGGTGTCGCTGGCGACGGGCTTTGCGGCCATGGCCATGGCGCGACTGGCACGCGCGAGCAATGCGCGCGGCACCTCGCCCAATCGCTGGCTGCTGGGCGCTGCCTCGCTGGGCGGGCTGACGGTGATTGCGCTTTTGGCTGGGCTGATGCTTGTGCCCAATCCCACCAGCCATGCCAATGTGGCGCTGCGGTTCGCCCTGCTGACCTATTGCGCCATTCACGCCGCCATCGCGATGCTGATGGCCATCCACGCCTCGCTGCGCTGGCAGGGCGGCTATATCTCGGCCGTCCGCGCCACCGACCTGCGGCTCGTCGTGCTGTGGAACGACTATGGCGCCATCGCCCTGCTACCGGCTTGGGCGCTGCTGGCCATGCTGGCGGGAGCGGGCCATTGAACCGGACCCTGTGGCCATTGCTGGCCGGCTACGGCATCTGGGCCGTGGCCTTCGTCGTGATCTACGCGGTCCAGGCGCTCGGCTGCGCCTGGACCTGGCCACCCACCGAACACCGCTTGGCGCTATTGGCGACCTATCTCGGCACGCTGGTCATTCTAGCGCTGCTGCTGGTCAAACAGGTGCGTGACGCCAGACGTCAGGAGCCCATACCCCGGCTGCAACGCGCCACGATCATCGCCACGGCAAGCGCCATCGCCGCCAGCGCGATCACCTTCGCCCCGACGCTGTTTGCATCGGCCTGTATCTGAGAGGTCAGTGCCGCGAGATCGTGCGGTGCTGGGTGACGGTGGTCTGGCCCGGCAGGATGATGATGACCGCGTCGTAGATTTGCTGGACGGCAGAGATCAACACTTTGACCTGGCGGCTATCCATGTCGATGGCGCCGCGACGGCCCCAGCTGATCAGGTCCATATTGTCATCGACCTCGCGATTGACCACTTCGCCAAATGAGGCGCGGCCAGCAGCGAGGTCGCTAAGGCCGGCGGAGGTGGTGCGGCGGCGGCTGGCGGCGTCGATCAGCATGACGTGGAAGCCACCATCGATCATCGAGCCGCAAATGCCATCGGCGATGGCCAGGGCGCGGTCGAAATCGCCATCGGCATTGAGCGTGATGACGTTGGAATAGGCGATGGAGGGCTTGTCGGCCTCGGGTTCAGGCTTGGGCTGCACGACCGGGAAGGTCAAAATGACCGGCGCCGGCTGGGGCAGGGGCGGCAGGATTTCGTCGACCGGCGCAGGTGGAGCTTCGCGCTTGGCCTTCTGCTTTTTGGGCTTTTTCGGCTTGGGCTCGATGGCCGTGAAGTCGAGCACCGGCACCTTGATGCGTTCGACGATCTCGGCGACCGGCATCGGCTCCTCGGCATTGGGCGGGCGAAGGTCGAACTCTGGTTCGGCATCGAACAGCGTCGGCTCAGGCTGCGGGGCCACGGCGACATTGTGGCGGTAGGGCTCGTCCTCGACCTCGTCGAGCGGATAGCCTTCTTCGGTCTCGTACTTCTGGCGGCGGAGGCTGAGGAAGCCGATCTGGAGGAACAGCGCCAGACCTGCCGCGAGACCGCCGGCGAGTTCGGGGCGGATCAGCTTGGGCTGCGGCGAAACCACGGCCTGCGCGCGCTGCACGGTGCCATCGGTGATCGAGCCGGTGAGAATGGAGGTATCGACGCCAGCAGTAGAGGTGGGCGAGGCCGTATTCAGCGCTTCGAACTCGGCCTGCAGGGATGCTTCGGTCTGCTGCGCGGCGGTGATGGCGGAGCGGGCGGCGTCGGCAACCTGCTGGCCGTCATTGCTCAGCTGTTTTTTGAGATTGGCGATGCGCTCGGTGATGGTGCGCATGGTGGGATGGTTGGGCAGCAGGTTGACCGACAGCTCATTGCGCTCGGTCTCAAGCTCGGCAAGCTGGTCGACCCGGCTGGCCAGCGCGCCGGTGGTGTCGAAATCGCGCGACAGGGCGTAGAAATTGCCTTGCTTGAGCAGACTATCGGCCAGGTTGGCGCGGCTTTCGAGCGCGATGCGCGCGTCGAGAGCGGCGGCCATTTTGGAATAGAGCGCCTGCTGGCGTGGATCGGCGGGCGGCGTGAGCGAGCCGGCATGGGGCAGCAGCTGCTCTTCGCGCACATTGGACACGGTGGGAGCGGACCCGGCGGCAACCGCCAGATAGCTCTCGGTGATGGCATTGGTATAGGCCAGCGCGCTGGTGGCTTTATCGGCGACGGCGGCGATGCGGACTGTGCCGTCGCTGGTGCCGGGGCTGACCGTGATCTGGCGGCCAAGCAGGGCGGTGATATCGACGGTGTCGGTCGCCGATTGGCGGAGACTTGCAATCAGGTCGGGCGGCAACAGCGTGACGGCCTGCGCCAACAAGGGCTGGCCGGTGAGGCGCGCGGTTTCGGCGGCGGGATTGGCATCGGCGGCAAGGCGCAGTTCGGCGCGCGCTTCATAGGTGCTGGGCATCATGGCGACATAGGCGATCGCCGCAGCCGCGACGCTGACGCCAAGGACGCGCGGTGCCCGCTTGAGCACGGACGATGCCAATGTGGGGCGACGCGGCGTGTCGCCGCGTTCCGAAAGAATGTCCATCGCGCGCCTTTCTGCGAATGGACCCTGCCCGATTATGGTTAAATTTCAGGTAACGCTTTGGCAAAATCGGAAACCAAAAGCCGTTCGGCTAACGCGATGTTTACCATGTTGGGGCACAGTGCCGGCAGTCCAAGGGTGTCTGTTATGCGTCTCCATCCAATTCTTGCGCTGGTCGCCGGCCTGCTGCTCAGCGCCTGCGCCACCGCGCCAAAGCCACAAATCACCGATGCGCCGCAGCCTCTGGCCTATGCGCTCGATAGTGGCGACGTGCTGCGCGTCAGCGTTTATGGCGACACCGAAATCTCGGGCGAATATCGCATTGGCGATGGCGGCGATGTATCGATACCGCTGGTGGGCAGCGTTGTGGTGCGCGGGCAGACGACCAAGTCGGCAGCGGCGCGCGTCGCGGCGGCTCTGGCCAATGGCTATATGCGCAACCCGGATGTGGCCGTCGAAGTCACCCAATACCGGCCGTTCTTTATCGAAGGGGCGGTGACCAATTCGGGACAGTTCTCCTATGTGCCAAACCTGAGCGTGCGTGCTGCGGTCAGCATGGCGGGTGGCTTCACCGAAACGGCAGACCGGCAGCGTGTCGCCGTGCATCGGCGTCAGGGCGACAAGATGGTGGTGCTCAACCTCAATCTCGATCAGGCCATCGCGCCCGGCGATGTGGTGACGGTAGGCCAGCGCTGGTTCTAGTGCGCGTTCTGCCGCGTGCGCTTTGAAAACAGCGTCAGCAGAATGATCCAGCAATCAAGCAGCAGCGACCAGTTCTCGACATAGTAGAGATCGTGCAGCGTGCGACCTTCGATCTTTTCGATGGTCGACGTATCGCCGCGATAGCCATTGACCTGCGCCCAGCCGGTAATGCCGGGACGGATGCGCTGGCGCTGGGCGTAAAGATCAAATTTATGGCTGAGCTCGGCGTCGTGCGAAATCGCATGCGGGCGCGGACCCACAAGGCTCATGTCGCCTTTGAGCACGTTGATCAGCTGTGGCAGTTCATCAATGCTGGTGCGGCGAATGAAGTGGCCGATGGGCGTGATGCGCGGATCGTTTTCCTGCGCCTGGGTCATGGCGCGGCCATCTTCCATCACGCTCATCGAGCGGAACTTCAAAATCTTGAACGTCTCGCCATTAAAGCCGCGCCGCTCCTGCCGATAGAGCGCCGGACCCGAACTGGTCAGCCGGATGATGGCGGCAATGACCAAAAGCAGCGGCGACAGCAGGAGCAGGCCAATACCGGCACCCGCAATATCGAACAGGCGCTTGAAGACGCGCCCGGTTTCGGTCAGTGGCGTGCTGAGAACGCGCAGCGAATTGATCGGCCCGAGCGGCACGATATCGACCATATCCATCGGGCGGTCGCTGCCGGCCGAGGTCGGGTACAGCATGACGTTGATCGCATAGGATCGGCACGGCCGCACGATGGCGTCGATGGCATTGAAATCGGTCAGGTCGCCGACCAGCAGCATATGTTCGCAATTGTTGGCGATACATTCGCGGGCAAATCCGGCCATGGTTTCGGCGGCTGGTGGATTGGTCGCCAGATTACCGTCGAGCACGAAGCTGGCAACGATATGCCCGCCACGCTGCCAGATGCGGGCCTCGGATTTGAAACGCTTGACCGCATCGGCTTCGCCTATCACGGCGATCCGCTCCATCTGCAACTGGCCCAGCTGCAGCATGGAATAAAGCTTGTCATAGACCACATAGCGCACGCCAAGCAACGCGATGGGGACGCCGATCAGCCAGCCCCAAAGCGCAGACGCAGGCGGTAATGCATGGCCGAAAATCGCCATGGTGAGGAGGATGGCGAGCAGCGCCGCAACCGGCCAGGACACCACAGCGTGGAGCAGGAAGGGCTGGCGGCGATCAGCGTAAATCAGGAATTTGCGGGCGGCGCGCAGCGACGTGTAGCCATAGATCAGGCTTGCCGACACGGCCAGAACCAGAGCCGGCAGCGGTTGCATGACGAGCAGCAGAAAACCGCTGAGCAGCAGCACGGTCAGGCTTTCGGTGCCGCTCATGGCATAGCTGAGATGGGTGCGGCTTGGCACCGTGAAACGCTGCCGAAGGCGCGCCTCAGACTGTCCCAATTGTACGCTCATCTGTTTGGTCCGCCGAAAGTGCATTTTGCCGGATGGTTGGCGCATTGCCGCTAGGCTCCAGAAGTAACATTACAAAGTGGCCACTGCATCTATCCCCTATGAGCGCGGTTAATGGGCTCATCTTGCGGAGGGAAATTAACTCTGGCTTAGCAATTGGCTGTGCCTGAAGCAGGTAAATAGTCATTACTTGGGCGCGCATAGTCGTCCGAACGGAGCTGGCCCATGACTGACGTCCTCGATTTGCATCGCTTCATGTCGATCACTATTGCGGCCGGACCGGGCGTGTTGGCGCCACGCGCCGAGACCGAACTGCTGGGGCGGACGGCGCTGGACCTGTTGGCTGAAACATCCGCGCCGCTGGTCATCGACATGTGTTGTGGTTCGGGCAATCTGGGCCTCGCCATTGCAGATGCACGCACCGACACGCGCGTGTTCCTGAGCGATCTCACTGACCAGACCACGACGCAAGCGCGGGAAAACACCAAGCGGCTGGGGCTAGGCGATCGCGTGACGGTCGGGCAGGGCGATATGTTCGCGGGGCTTGCGACGGCTTTGGACGGGCAAAAGGCCGACCTCATCGTCTGCAATCCGCCCTATATTTCGACGGCAAAACTTGAGGGCGACAGCGCCCATTTGCTGGAAAGCGAACCGCGCGAAGCCTTTGACGCCGGGGCGTACGGCATTGCGCTGCATCAGCGACTGATCACCGACGCGCCGCTTTATCTCAAGTCCGGCGGCTGGCTGGCGTTTGAGTTCGGCGTCGGGCAGGATCGGCAAGTTGCATTGTTGCTCAAGCGGAGCGGTGCTTACGGCGTGCCGAGCTTTGCAAATAACGAGCAAAATGTGCCGCGCGTTGCTTATACGCAGTTACTCTAGCGCGACGGCTTATTAACGCAATTTGCAGTCGTGAGGCCGGGGCGGGGCCAATTGTGGCATAGTGTTTGGTGTCAGTCAGACCGACTCCAGGCCACCCTGCATGTCTTCAGCGCGAAGCTTTAAATCCATTATACCGATGGGCCTGTCCTACCTTGCGTCGGGCGGCAGCCTCATCACGTCGAGCGCGGCACAATTGCTGACCTTTGCCATTCTGGCGCGGTCGCTGGGCGTGCTGGAATTCAGCTATTTTGTCGGCCTGACGGCGATCACCGCCGTTGCCGTGCAGCTCTGCGGGCTGGGCGCGCAGGAAGCGCTGGTACGGCGCGTGGCGCGCGACTGGTCGGTGTTCCCGGTCATGCTCGGGCACAATATCATCATGAGCGCCGCGACCGGCGCCATTCTGGTGGTCGCCGGCCTGTTCGTGCTGCCGCTGTTCTTTACGCTATCGGCCGATCCGCTGCTCAACCTTGGCGCGCTGGGGCTGTTCCTGATCGCGAACATCATTTTGACGCGAGCGATCCTGTTCGTCGAACAGGTGTTTATCGCCCACTCGATGTTTGCCGCGGCCAACCGCAATGTGGTGCTTTATGCCGTCGGGCGACTGGCGGCGGCGGTCCTCGGTTGTCTCGTGTTCGGCGTCGACAATCTCGCTGAATGGGCGGTGTGGAATTTCGTCGCCCATGTGATTATCGCGATCATCACCGTGCGCTCGGTGCGCGGGCTGGGCATGCCCAAATTCGGCATCGTCCGCGACGAGCTGCGCAACGGCATGCTGTTTTGCACGCCCTTCGTGCTGCGCGCCCTGCGCCAGAACATGGACCTGCTGCTGCTGACGGCATTCACCAGCCCCGAAATCGTCGCCAGCTATGGCGTTGCGCGGCGGATGATCGATAGCGGCTATCTGTCGGTCGAAGCGCTCAATCGGCTGCTCTATCCCGGCTCTGCCGCCGCCACGGCAAATGGCCTGCGCCACGGCATGACCCGCTTCCGCAAGGTGGTGATGGCGAGCCTGGGTATCAGTGTCTTTACCGCCATAGTGCTGGTGGTGACGTCGCCGCTGCTGCCAATCCTCTTCGGCCACGAATATGTGTCGCTGCCCGGCTTTGTGCGCATCATGGCCTTTGCCATCGTCTTCATCGCTGTGTGTTCGACGGCGCTTGAGGCGCTAGGGTCGAGTGGGCACCAGCTGCAGCGCGCCATTGTGCTCAACAGCGCATCCATTCTGGGCGGTATGCTGGTGGCGCTGTGCACCTGGCAGTTCGGCGTCAACGGCACGTTTGCCGCCAATTACATGATCGAAGCGGGCACAGCGGCCGCTGCCTGGATCATGCTGTTGCAACTGGCCAAGAAAGATCAGCGCAACAGCGCCCCCGTAGTTTTGGATCGTGAGCCGGTGACGCAGCCATGAGCGTATCAATCATCATCAAGACGCTGAACGAAGCCGAGCGGCTTGCCGCAACGCTGGAAAGCGCGCTGGCCGCCGTGGGCGCTGATGGCGAAGTGATCGTGGCCGATAGCGGTTCGACCGATGGCACGGTCGAGATCGCGCAGCGTTATCCCGTGACACTGGTACAGATCGCGGCCGACCAGCAACCCAGCTGCGGGCTGGGGCCGCAACTGGGCTATCAATACAGCAAGGGCGATTATCTCTGTCTGATGGACGGCGACATGCTGCTCGATCCGGCGTTTCTGGCAAAGGCCGTGGCCTATCTCGATGCCAATCCCAAGGTCGGCGGCGTTGGCGGGCGGGTGGTCGAGATGAACCTCGAAAACCTCGAATTTGCCCGCCGCATGTCGCGCGGTGGCGCCGAATACAATGCCGGCCCGGTTGATCGGCTCAATGGTGGCGGGCTCTATCGACGCCAAGCCATCGCCGATGTCGGGTATCTGTCGGACCGCAATCTGCACGGCTACGAAGAGTTCGATCTCGGCGTGCGGCTGCGGCAGGCCGGGTGGGGGCTCTATCGGCTCGATACGCCCTTCGTGCAGCATTTCGGCTATCAGATGAACGCCTATGCGCTGCTGCTGCGGCGCTGGCGTTCGAAATATCTGCGCGGCACCGGCGAGGTGATCCGCGCCGCGATGGGCAAGGCGCATCTGGGGCCGCTGCTGCGCGACATTCGCGAATTGCGGCTATGGTCGGCGGTCTATGTCGGGCTGCTGATCCTGCTGCTGGTGCTGATCTTTGTGCCCAATAAGCTCTTGGCGCTGGGCATCTGCATCGCGGCGGTTGCTGGCGTGATCGGGGTGATGAGCCTCAAGCATCGCAGCCTCAGTATCGGGCTTTATTCGGTGACGGCATGGGTCTTTATGGCGGCGGCTTTGCCACTCGGCTACTTCAAGTCGCGCCGCGATCCGGCGGCCTGGATCGACAGCAAGGTGCTGCACAAAGCCGATGCGTAGTGTGCTTGCGCTCGCGCTGGTCCTCCTCGGCACGGCTGGTGCATGGGCGCAGGATTGGGCGCCGGTCCGCGAAATAAACCTCGAAGTCGCCCCCGGCAGTCCGCTGGATTTTTCGACCATTCTGCCCAATGGCGTGATCAACGATAGCCGGCATCTGGTGATCTCCGAGGGCCGTTTCGCGATGAGCGATACGCCCGACCAGCCCGAGCCCCTGATGTGCGCCTCACTGGGTTGGAGCCCGGCATCGGGCGGTTTTCCGGACCATGCCGATGCGGATCGGTATGCGCGGCAACTGGCCATGCACGGCTACAATATTGCGCGCTTCCACTTCGTCGAAGCGGCGCTGATGGCGGATCGCGATACCGATTTCGATTTCAATCCGGAGATTCTGGACCGGGTTCACTATCTGATGGCGGCGCTCAAGCGCGAGGGCATTTCGTGGATCATGGATGGCGTAACCTCGGCGCGCGGTGGTGACGGCGGCTTTGATGATCGCTGGGACAGCGTCGGGCCGCTCAAGCAATCAATCCTTCTGGAGCCCGACGGCATCGTGCACTGGACGCGGCTGCAGCAGATGATCTTGGGAGCGGACAATCCCTATACCGGCATCGCGCCGATCCGCGATCCGGCACTGGCGCTGATCGTTCTGGTCAACGAGGGTTCGCTCGAGTTCGACTCCATCATTGGAGAGAACCACGGCGACGGCACCTATTCGCCGCTGCTGCTCAAACGGTTCAACGAATGGCTGGCCCGGCGCTATGCCAATACGGCGGCTCTGGCCGAGGCGTGGGGTGGTCTGCCACCCGGTCAAAGCCTTGAGGCTGGGACGATCACCCTGCCGACCTATCGCTACGATGCCTGGGCGGGCAATCGCGATCTGCAGCTTTTTGAGATCGAAACCGAGACCATCGGCACCGCCAATATGACCGCCATCCTGCGCAGCATGGGCTATCAGGGCGCGATCAGCAATTACAACAACTGGCCCACCCTGCAGGGCAGCATCAGCCGCCGCGATCTCGATACGGTGACGATGAACGTCTATTTCGACTGGGTCAGCGGCTACAATGCCGGGGCGCGCATCGAGCAGAAAAGCTCCATCGGCGACGGGCTGAGCTATATCCGCGTTGCAGCCGCCACACGCTGGCTCGACAAGCCGTTCCTCATTACCGAATACGATCACCTGTTCTGGAACAAGTATCGCTACGAGGCCGGACTGGCCTTCCCGGCCTATGCGGCGTTTCAGGGCTGGGACGGCATTTGTCGCCACGCTCACGGCCCGATCGCCCTGCGCTATGGCGAGGACTTTCCGCACAAAAAGAGCATGCTGCCCTATGCCATCGCCCTCGATCCGGTGGGGCGGGCGGGCGAGACGCTGGCGGCGCTGCTGTTCCGACGCGGCGACGTCGCAAAATCTGGCTTGACCATTCCATTCCGCATCGATGGCGACAAGGGTCTCAACGACTATGTGGCGACGCAGGAGCCAGAAGGGCCGACGGGCCTGATGGCATTGGGAGCGATTGGCCTCGCTCCGGGTTCGGTCGGCGGCGTTCCGGCTGATAGGAGCAGCACCAGCTTTGGCGACGTGCTGGAGCAGTTGGTGCGTGGCGGAGCGGTGGACCGGGCGACGGCCAACGAAGTGGCGCAGGGCGCGTTCAACACCGACACCGGCGAGATTGGCGTATTCCCCGACAAGCGGCTGATGCAAGTGGTGACGGCCAAGACCGTCGCGGCAGCATTCGACACGCTGGATGGCGCGCTGACGTTGGGGTCTGCCACCCTTCGGTCCAGTAGCACTCCGGGATTGTTTGCGCTGTCAGCCCTCGATGATGCGGACCTGGCCGACAGCAAGCGCGTGCTGGTGATTTTTGCAACGGATGCCCGCAATTCGGGGATGCGCTTTGCCGATGCCGAGGCAAAGGAGATCGTCGATTTTGGTCAACTGCCGGTGCTGATCGAGCCGGGCACCGTGAACTTCACGCTGGCCGGGGAGGGGCGCTGGACGATAGCGCCGGTGGGTCTCGATGGCGTGGTTGGGACCGTCGTCGCCAGCGGCACAGGCCCGGTGGACCTGTCACTGAGCAATGTGACGCCGAACGGCCCGACGACCTATTTCGTTATTGAACGCGACTGAGCCCCGCGCACCCGGCTTTCGGGGGTAAGCGGATCGGCCCGCAATAGGTCCGCGTATAGCGTGCTCATGGAATCGGCGACATGGTCCCAGCCGAAACGGTTGCGCACCATTTCGATCTGGATCTCGCGTTCGGCTTCGGTCGGCTGATTGGCCATGCCATAGACGATCTTGTCGGCGATGGCAGCGTGATCGCCGAGCGGGAAATAGCGGTCGGCTGTCATGCCCAGCGCCAGATTGGCCTCGATGTCGCTGGCCAGCACCGGTAGCCCATAGCTCAGCGCTTCGAGCAGCGCGATGGGCATGCCCTCGTGGCTCGATGGCAGGATGAACAGGCCCGCATTGCCGAACAGGCCAGCCAGCGTCGCGCCGCGCTGGAAGCCGGTCATCACCACGCCCGACGTGGCGGCAGCCGCCTGACGGACGGCAGTTTCGTACGGGTCGGGATGGTCGGCGCCGCCCACCAGCACCAGCTTGAAATCGGGATTATCGAGCTTGGCGTAAGCGGCGATCAGATCGAGCTGTTTCTTCTCGGGCACGATGCGCGAGACGTTGATCACATAGCGGCGCGGCTCCAGCCCGAACTGCTCCAGCACGGCAGCGTCGGGTTGGCCGGTCGGCATCACCACGCCATTGGGCAGGAACAGCATTGGGCGCCCGTAGCGTATCTGCATCGACTGGGCGATATTGTCCGACACGGCGATGGCCTTGTTGGACCATTGCATGCCCATGCGTTCGCCAAGGCGCAGCATGGTCTTGGCGAGGCCGCCCCATTTTTCGCGATCATAGTCATAGCCGTGATGGGTCACGACGGTGCGCAGGCCCGCCGTGCGGGCGGCAGGCGTCAGCAAAGCCGGGCCGATGGCGTGGATATGGACGACGTCCGGACGGCGCACCGAGGCAAGGGCTACGCCCAGTGCGGTGTGGACGACGGCTTCAAGCTTTTGCTGCTGCGGCGCCCAGATCGGCTCGATCTGTACGCCCTTCCACTCGCGCTTGCCCTCGGTCGAATAAGGGCTGCGCGCCATGACGTTGACGTTCCAGCCACGGTCCACCAGCAGCGGCGCCAGCGCCTCGATATGCGTTTCAACGCCGCCCTGCGGGCCATTGATGCCGCGCGAGCCCAGCATCATGATGGAGGAACGTTTACGCCGCCGGTCGGTCATGCTGGCACCAATTGTCCATAAAGGCTGGTCATGCGCTCGCGGTAGGCCGCGGCGGAAAAATCAACGCTGACCCAGTCGCGACCGGCCGCGCCCATGGCCGCACGGCGACCGGCGCCAACGCTTTCCATGCGCGACAGGGTTTCGGCGAGATGCTGCGCATCGGATGGGCGGGCGATCAGGCCGGTTTCCTCGGCGCGGATCAATTCGGGGATGCCGCCAATGTCGGTTCCGATCACCGGACGGCCAAGGCCATAGGCTTCGAGGATGCTGACCGGGGCGTTTTCATACCACTCGGACGGCAACACCAGCGCCTTGGCGCCACCGATCAGGCCGTGCAATTGCGGACCCGAAACGTAGCCGACGAACTCGACGGGCGCCTGTCGGTCTGCGGCAAGCTTTTTGAGCATTGCCTCGTCAGGGCCGCCGCCGGCAACGACCAGACGCAGACCGGTGAGCGCTGCTGCCTCGATCAGCGTCGCGATGCCCTTTTCGGGCGCGAGGCGACCGGCGAACAGGTAATAATCGCCCTCGGCCACCGGATCGCTGGCGACGAAATTGGGGTCGACGAAATTGGGCACATAGACCAGCTGTTCTTCCGGCCAGCCCCATTCGATCAGCTTGGCGCGGTAAAAGCGGCTCGGGACCACGATGCGGTCGAGATAGTTGCGATAGAGCCCAAGGCTGCGATGCACGGCGGTTTCGAGCAGCAGCAGGCCACTCAGCGCCACCGAATCCTTGGCACAGCGATTGAGCAGCACCTGGGCGATATTGCCCGATTTGCACTTCTCGCAGACCGAGCCATGCGACAGCATCTTGTAAGCGGGGCAGGCGAGCTTGAGGTCGTGCGCCGTCATCACGGTCGGCACGCCATGCGATTTCAGCGTCTGAAAGATCGCCGGCGACAGGTGGTGATAGACATTGTGCGCGTGAGCCAGATGCGGGCGGAACCGCTCGACCAAGGCCCCGATATTGCGCTGGGCTTCACGCGAATAGATGATCTGGGCGGCATGGCGCAGCTTGGTGGCGAGGCCCGGCTGATGGCCGAACTCGATCTCGGACACGAAATACTCCGACCAGTCGCTGGGCGGGTTTTGATCGCTCTGCATGGCAAAGGGCGCCACCGTCCAGCCGGCCTGTTCGAACATGGCGATATGGTCGAGGAACACCGCTTCAGCGCCGCCCCGGCGATAGAAGTAGTTGTTGATCGCCAAAAGGCGTGGGTTGGGCGCCAGTGCGTTCATGCCTGCGCCTCGAAATGATCGAGCGCCGCATCGACCGTCAGAATGGTGCAGCCGGCTTCGCGGGTGTGGCGCACCAAGGCCTCGAACGCGTCGGGCGTGCAGCCATAGTCGGTCGGCGTGTTGGAGACGTCATGGGTGTAGAGGATCAGCCAGCCTGGATTAACCACGAGATCATCCACCACTTGGCGCAGGCCCAAAACGCGGTCGTCCGGCATCTGGATAGACATGCTGTCGAGATAGGTCCGGTCGGTGAGGCCACGATTGATGCCCTCGAGGCCGCCTCTCGCCGTGCGGAACGTGTCAGCCATCAACCTACGCGCCCGGAAGGAGCCAGCGGTGTATGGATAGGCAAAATTAGTCGGCTCGCGACCTCCGGTGACGCTTTTGAGAAAGGCGCGATTGGTGGCGATCTCGTGGGCTAGCGATACCGAATTGAGATGGCGGACATTTGGATGACTGAAGGTGTGGCAAGCCAGTTCGTGGCCACGGCGGACCAGTTCCACACAACCCTCGGCGCTGATCAGCGTTCGATCTGGTTCGCGGCGATCGATTAGACCGCCAGAGATGTAGAACGTGCCCAAGGCGCCATAGCGCTCCAGAATAGCGGCGCCAGCAGTCAACGAGGTGTCGGGTACGTCGTCGAAGGTGAAGCTCACAATGGGCGTAGTGTTTGGGATATTGATCTGCGGGCCGGGAAGACGCTCGATTAGTCGATTGGTGACGCGGCCCGCAAACCGGTCGACGGACGCAATAAGCTCACGCATGGACTGACATCGCTCCTGGATTGATCTGTTTCGATGGTGCCGGAACCAGTCGAGCTTTGGCCTGGAACTGCAGACCGAATACGGCCGCCATGAACAGAAACCAGTGCACACCGCCGCGCGCGAAGAACTGGCTTTCAAGGCACGAACCGACAAGGACGAACAACCAGATGCGCAGAAACAGCCGGGTCAGCGCGGTGTCATTGCCGCTATCGAGTGCGGGTTGGATATGGCGTATAGGGCGTAGGATGAAGATGTAGACGACCAAAAGCAGGCCCGGAATGCCGATATTCATCGCGACATCGAGATAGCCGTTGTGAGCCGAACCGGCAGAGTAGGCCCAGGTCTCGATATGGCCGCCGCCATAAAGCACCGGGTAGGACCCCCAGAAGGTGTGAAGGCCCACGCCGGTGATCGGGGACTCCGAGGCCACGCGCATGGCGATTCGCCAAATATCGATGCGGTTGGTGAAGGTCGGGTCGATGCCAAGGCTCGCGATGAAGTCGTAGATCCCCGGTGAAAATGCGGAGCCGATGGTGATAAAATTGAACACAAGCAGGCCGCCGACGATCAGCGGAATGCGGATCCAGGCGAACTTCTCGACCATCCAGGCCAACACCAGAATGGCTGGCAGCGTGGCCAGCGACGTCTTGCCGCCGGTGTGGATCAGGAAAAACCCGGCGCCAATCGCCAGGAGCAACGCCAGCACACGGGAGCCGTTGGAATAGCAGTAGATGGCAAAAAAGATTGTGATGACCATCGCCGCCGAGGCCGCGTTCTTATGCATATAGTGGCCGCGCCATAGTCCGGCCAGCATGGGCTCGAAGATGTCACCAGTTTGGTGGATCGAAAGGCCGGGCAGAAACACCACACCGAAATACGATAGTACCAGCGCCAGCAACACGGCGATGCATGTCACGCGGGCGAACTCGCTCTGCGTTCTGGGCAGAATGGTCAGCAGCAACGCGTTGATCATGAACAGCGCCTGGATGATGCTGTTGCGCAGCGCCAGCGCCGTGTCATCGGCGGCTAAGGCGCTGAACAGCAGCCAGACAAACAACATTCCGACCGGAGTGTAGTGCGACCAGTTGATCGGTGATTTGATGCGCAACCCTTGCCCTATCGCGAGGATGGTCAGCACCAGAATGATGACCTGAGATATCGGATTGTAGGAGGACTCAGTCGAGGTCAGGTCGACGAAGGGCTGTGTGCCGATCCAGAAAAAGGCGAGAATCATCAATGCGATGAAGCCGCCAAAGGTGATCGGCGATTTGCCCCTAACCGAGGCTGCCTTAGGCATCTCGGGTCAGCACCTGCCGGACGCGCGGCCAGATGCCGAGCAGACCAGCGAGCATGGCGCCGAGCGCCAGACCGCCAATGAGACCGCCCGCGATCAGCAGGACCGTGCGCGGTGGATAATTGCGGGCGATGGGCGGTACGGCGGCAGAAATGACGCGGACATTGGTGGTGTCGAGTTGGCTGCGCTGGGTGATTTCCTGCGCGCGGGTGAGATACGCTTCGTAGATCGCGACCTTGGAGGCCGAGGTGCGCTCGAGTTGGCGCAGTTCGACTTGTGCATTGTCGTCGTTGAAGACGGCGCCCATCTGGGTCGAGGCCGCCTGATTGAGCTGTTCGAGAACCGAGCGGGCACGCTCGAGATCGGTGCCGGCGGTCTGGACGACGCGGGCCACTTCGCGGTCGATTTCACTCTGGATGGACGCCAGCTGCGAGCGTGCGACGACAAGGCTTGGATGACGCGGGCCAAGCGTCATGCCCAGGGAATCGGCCTGCTGGCGAACCGTGGCGTATTGGGTGCGCAGATCGCTGAGCAGGGTCGATTCCTGCGCGGCCGCGTTCATCTGGCCCGCGCCGCTGGCCGTCAGATTGGCATAGCGCGCTTCGGCCGCGATCACGGACTCGCGGGCGGTGGCGATCTGGGTGTTGAGCTGCACCGCCGACTGCGTGCTGAGCTGTTCATTGCCCACCATCTGCAGGTTGTTGGCGCGGCGATATTCGGCAACGGCAGCTTCGGCGGCGGCCGCATCATCGCGCAACTGGTCGAGCCGTTCGTTGAGAGCGGTGGAAGCGTTTAGCGCGCCATCGGAGTCCGCCTTGGCCAGCTCGGCAAGGAAGGCCTGCACCAGCGCGTCAGTCAAAATGGCCGACTGCTCGGGCGTGTGGGCCCAAACCGAGGCGGTCACGACATAGGAGCGTTCTTCGCGGCGGACGCGGACACGTTCGCCCAGCGCCCGCACGGCAGCCGTGACCTTGTCGCCGCTGGCAGCGTCCGAGCCGAACAGGCTGCTCAGCGAAAAGTCCGGCTCCATCAGGTCGGCGCTGTCGGCTAGGTTGAGCGTATTGACGACGCTGGTCAGCACATTGTTGGAGGTCAGCACGCGCATCTTGCTCTCGACATCGAGCAGCTGCGCATCGCCCTGCACATTGCGGGCGTAAAGGTCGTCAGCCACCACCTGCAGGCTGCTCGGATCGAGCAACATGTCGGAATAGCTGGTGAAACGAGGCTTGATCAGCGTGCCGGCGGCAAGGCCCGCAATGGCTCCGACTACGGCTAGGGCGACTACCAAGTACCAGAAGCGCAGCAGCCACCCTATGATCGTCGCCGGGGTGATTGCAGGAGGCGTGGGTGAATTGGCAGGTGCGCGACGGTCTGGCCCATCATAGCCCATGATGGTTTCGACAGCGCGCCGCGGACGGCCCTGTGCAGGAGTTGCACGCGTTTCTGTCGGTATGGACTGGTACATGTGGCCGTTTTGCCTGCTTGGCTGTTCTGGTTCTGGTTATACGGCAGACAGTGCCGCACTACGGCATCTATCGGTCAGTGTAGTTAAAGATGTTGCTGTTAACCGATCCGCTAAAATACGAAAATCCATCGCCGATCGCTGTGTTAATAAACGCCTGCTGCACTGCGGACGCGATAAAGTATGAATTTGGATTTGACTCTTATTCGAGACAAAGCAGAAACGCCTGATTCAGGATTGAGGACGAATCTGCGTCCCATCGACCGGAATGACTTTCCGGCGATCGAGCAGATGTTCTTCAATATCTTCAGGCCGCGCCGTGGCACCCCAGATCCCGAATTCATCAAATACTTCGAGCGCCTGTATTTCTCGGGCCCGACCGGCGGTGGTGGCGGGCTGGCCAGCAATGACGGCGAGACAATCGGCAGCGCCATTGCCTTCATGCCGTTGACCTACGTCGTACATGACCGCGAAGTGACCGCCCGCCTGGCCTGTGCGTTCATGTCGAAGTCGCCGCAATCGAAGGCCGCTGCGCGTGTGGTGCTGTCGCTGCGGGCGCGAGGGCAGGATCTGCTGTTTACCGACAGCGCTTCGCCGGTGAGTGCAGGGCATTGGAAAGCCGGCGGCGGCGTGGTTCTGCCGGTGCATAGCCTCGATTTCCAATGCGTCTTCCGGCCGATGTCCTACGCCATGTGGCGGGTCGGGGTGCCGAAGTTCTTCGATGGTCTGTGGAACACGGTGGATAGCCTCGTGTCACGCCGCCGCGCCCGCAACCAGAAGATTGAGGCACCGGCCGACCGCGAAATCGACCTCGAAAGCTACGCTGCGCTGGCGCCCAAAATGATTGCCCATTTTTCCGTACGTCCTAAATGGGACAGAGCGGAAATAGAGTGGCTGCTGACCATGGCCAAGGACAATCGCACGCTCGGCCCGCTACGGTTTTTCTCGGTCGATGGCGCCGATGGCAATCCCATCGGTTGCTATGCCTATTTCTCCGACGCGCGCGGCATGGTGCGCGTGCTCGATATGCTGGCGCTGCCGGGCAAGGAGCCTGCAGTGGCCCGCGCCATGTATCGCCGCCTTGCTGCCGAGGGCACGATCGAGGCGCGCGGCTCGGCGCATCCACATCTTTTGACCGCGCTATCGCCCCTGTCGGGCATGCGCTTTCGGCACCGCGCTTTCACCTGCGTTGCGACGCGTCATCAGGACATCCTCGACGCTGTCGCGCGCAATGACATTTACATCGGCGGCCTCGCTGGCGAAAGCTGGAGCCGCCTCATGACGGATTTCTACTAGTAATGCGTTCTATGCCTATCCAGTTGTTGAGTGCTAACGGAGGCCGGCTGTCATGACCGTCGTGCGTCCGCTTGAGCGTGCTGATCTTCAGCCCGTCGCCAACCTGCTCGTCAAAACCTTCCAGCAGCGCCCGCAGGCCTCAGCCGAAATGGCGAGCTATCTGGGCCAGCTGCTGCTCGACTTGCCCGATCGCGACCCCGAGATCAATTCGCTGGTTCACGTCAATGACAACGGCCAGATCAATGGCTTCATCGGCGTGTTCACCCAGCTGATGCAGATCGATGGCCGCACCCTGCGCGCCGCTTTGGGCAATTCGCTCGCCGTCGATCCCGATGCCGGTGATCCGATGGTCGGTGCGCGGCTGTGCCGTGGCTTCTTCAAGGGCCCACAGGATATCACCATCAGCGACCGCTCCAACGCCACCTCGGTGGGCATGTGGCGCGGCATGGGTGGCAGTTCGCTGCCCACCTACAGCATGGACTGGCATCGCACACTGCGCCCGGTGAGTTCGGCAACATCGCGTATTCGCGGCCGCCTCAAGCTGCGCGGCGTGACGGCACCGATCACTTCGGCGCTCGATGGTGTGGTGGAACGCTATGCCAAAAAGCGCGGCAAGGAGCAGTGGATCACGCCAACCCTGCCGCAGCGCCCACCCGGCCTGACCCGGCGTGATGCCAGCGATGCGGACCTTCTGGCGGCGATCCCCGCATTGGTGGCGGCAAGCCGACTGCATCCTGTGTGGTCGGAAGCGGGGTTGCAAACGCTGCTGACCCATTCGGCCCGCAAGAGCGAATTCGGCGACACCATCCGACAGGTCATTGCGGACAAGTCGGGCCGCGTGATCGGCGCCTATATCTACTATCTGCAGCCGCACGGCTTCGCGCAGGTGCTGCATGTCTTTGCGGCCAAAGGCATGGCCGAGGCTGTGCTCGATATTCTCCTGGTCGACGCGAGCGAGCGCGGCGCGGTGGCCATCGGGGGCAGGGCGCAGGCGGCATTGCTGGAGCCATTGATGGATCGTCATGCCGCGCTGACGGGCGAGTATCGCTGCGTGTTCGGCACGACCGACAAGGCAGTGCTGGAAGCGGTGCAGACCGGCGACGCCATCATCGGCGGCATCGTGGGCGAGTTCTGGGCCCGCATCAACGGCGACAACCTCAAGTGACCTACATTGAAGACGGCGCGGCCCTAACGACGGTAAATCAGGCGGTCAGGCTCATCCAGATGCGTGATGATTTTGTCATTGATGTGCATTCGAGCCCCGATCAGGTTTCGCCCGATTGGCCGGTGGGCGGCGCCGAAACCGCTGCGCGCTGTCACGCCTTCCAGACCGTGACTTTCCTCAAGACCTGGCAGCCGACCTATGGGGCGACCTACGGGGCAGAGCTGTGCCTGGTTGAAGTGCGCGATGCTGCGGGCAAGCCGGTGCTGATGCTGCCGCTGATGATCACCCGTCAGCGCGGCAGTCGGGTGCTGGGTTTCACCGATCTCGGTGTGTCCGACTACAATGCGCCGGTGCTGTTTCCGACCGACGTCGTCTGGACCCGCCAGTCGGCGAATGAACTCTGGCAGTCCATCATCACCCGCCTGCCGGCCTTCGATCTGGCGATGTTTGACAAGATGCCGGAAAAGGTCGGCGATCTGGCCAATCCGTTCTTCCTGCTGTCGGATGAGCTCAACGACGAATCCTGCCACCTGACCAATCTCGACCAGCCCTGGGCCGAGGTCGAAAAACACGTCCAGGGCGCCAAGAACCTGCGCAACCGTTTCCGGGCGCTGCAGCGGCTTGGCACCTGCGAAGTGGTCGTGGCGGAGACCAAGGAACAACGGCAGTTCATCCTCGAAAGCCTGCTGGAACAGAAGCAGCGCCGCTTTGAGGAAACCAATGTGCCCGGCTTCGAGCGGCATCCGGAAAAGCGTGATTTCTTCTCGCTTGGTACAGAGACCTTTGCCGAGATTGGTGCGCTCCATCTCTCCGCGCTGGTGGTGAATGGCGAAGCCATCGCCGCGATGTGGGGCTTCACGCAGGGGCGTCACTATTACGGCCTGTTTTTCACCTTTGAAGCGGGTGAATGGACCAAATACTCGCCCGGTCGGGTATTGCACCATCAGCTGTTGCAGCTGCTGGCCGAACGCGGTTTCGCCTGTCTCGATCTGGGGATCGGCGACGAGCCGTGGAAGCTTGCGGCCTGCGACGTGACCATCCCGCTGCACCAGTTCACGGCGGCCTATACGCTGCGCGGACGCATGACGCTGCGGCTGATGCAGCTGCACGAACGGCTGACCCAGACCGCGCTGTGGCAGAAATTGCGCCCGCTCAAATGGATACTATTGCGCAAGTTTCGGCCAAGCAAAGCTGATGCAAACCCGGTCGATTGAGCCGCGATGACTTGGTGCGACTACGCTTCGGTCAAATGCTTTGCGTTAAGAATAACGGACGAAACATGGCCCGGAAGGTCGTCTATGGCTGAACGGTCAGGCCAAAATCTTCTATGCTGCAGCGTCCTTGTAGGACTTTCCTCTTAGGGGCTCCCATGTGCGGACTCGTTGGATACGTTCGAACTGATTTGCCACAGCAGGCGGGTGAACCGCTGCTGCGCGCCATGACCGATACGATCGCCCACCGTGGTCCCGATGCAGAGGGGCTGTGGGCGCAGACGGGCATTGGTCTGGGCCATCGCCGCCTGTCCATCGTCGGACTGGCCGACGGGCAGCAGCCGATGCTGTCGGCCGATGGCAATCTGGTCATCGTCTACAATGGCGAAGTGTTCAATTTCGTCGAGCTGCGCACCGACCTCGAAAGCCGTGGCCATAGCTTCCGCACCGGCAGCGACACCGAAGTCATCCTGCACCTCTACGCCGAATACGGCCCCGATTGCGTCAGCTATCTCAACGGCGATTTTGCCTTCGCCATTTGGGATCAGGCCAAGCGCCGCCTGCTGTTGGCCCGCGACCGCATCGGTGTGCGGCCACTGTTTTATGCAGAGCACGAAGGCGGGCTGTATTTCGCCTCCGAGATCAAGGCGCTGCTGCGTGTGCCCGGTATCGAAGCCGAGATCGACCCCATCGCGCTCGATGAAATCTTTACGCTCTGGGCCCCCATTCCGCCGCGCACCGGCTTCAAGGGCATTTCCGAGCTGCCGCCGGCGCACCTGATGGTGGTGGACGACCACGGTCGCCGCATCGAGCGCTATTGGTCTCTCGACTATCCAGACTTCGGCGAGACCGCCGATGCCCGCCCCGAAGCCGAAATCGCTGACGAACTCTTGGCGCTGCTTGATGACGCTACCCGCATCCGCATGCGCGCCGATGTGCCGGTCGGTGCCTACCTGTCGGGTGGCCTCGATTCCTCGATCACCACGGCATTGGCAACCCGCCATACGCCACATCAGCTTTCAACCTTCTCGGTATCCTTCGCCAGCGCCGAGCACGATGAGAGCGAATTCCAGCAGATCATGGCCGAGGCTTTGGGCACGGCGCACGCCAATGTTCATTGCGGCACGCTCGACATTGCCCAGAACTTCCCGCAGGTGATCGCCCACACCGAGCGCCCCATCGTGCGCACAGCCCCCGCGCCGCTTTACCTCCTGTCGGGGCTGGTGCGCGAGCAGGGCCTCAAGGTCGTGCTGACCGGGGAGGGCGCCGACGAGGTTTTCGCTGGCTACGATATCTTCAAGGAAGACAAGGTTCGCCGCTTCAGCGCGCGCCAGCCCGGTTCGAGCTTCCGCCCGCTGCTATTCAAGCGGCTCTATCCCTATCTGCCGAACCTGCAGAACCAGTCAGCCGAATATCTGGCGGCGTTCTTTGGCGCCAGATCGGACGTGCTGAACGACCCGCTGGCAAGCCATCGTCCGCGCATGCGTTCGACCGCTGCGGCCAAACTGTTCTTCTCGGGCGATCTGCGCGCGACGCTGGGCGGCTATGACGCTGCCGAGACGCTGCTGGGGCAACTGCCCGAGGCCTTCGCCCGCTGGCATCCCCAGCATCAGGCGCAATATCTCGAATCCCGCTTCCTGCTGCCCGGCTACATCCTGTCGTCGCAGGGCGACCGCATGGCCATGGCGCATGGCGTCGAGGGCCGTTTCCCGTTCCTTGATCACCGCCTGATCGAGTTCGCCAACCGCATTCCGCCCAAGTTGACGCTCAAGGGCCTCACCGAAAAGCATATCCTGCGCAAGGCGACCGAACACCTGCTGCCGCCCAGCATCGGCAACCGCACCAAGCAACCCTACCGCGCCCCCGACAGCCAGGCCTTCGCCGTGGCCAACGCGCCCGATTATGTGCGCGACCTGATGGGCAAGGACGCCATTGCCGCGACCGGCCTGTTCAACCCGGCGGCCGTCGAAAAGTTGGTGGCCAAGGCCGGCACCAGCGGCGTCGACGGCTTCCGCGACAACACCGCCTACGTAGGCATCCTATCGACCCAGCTTTGGGACCGTACATTTTCATCGGGTAAGAGTTCTGCCGTGCGCGTCGCGGCGGAATGACCCAGCTATCTTGAGGAGAACACCATGACCGAGACCACCCAGGACACCATCCGCGCCTTCATCATCGACAACTTCCTGTTCGGCGATACCAGCCAGGTCGTGGCCGACGACACCTCGCTGATCGACAACAATCTGGTGGATTCCACCGGCGTGCTGGAACTTGTGTTCTTCCTCGAAACCACGTTCGGCATCTCGGTCGCGGACACCGAAATCGTGCCGGACAATCTCGACTCCATCGGCTCGATGGCGGCCTATATCGAAACCAAGCGCCGCGCGGCTGCTTAAGGATCAGCACGATGCGGGTCGAAACATTTCTCACCGCGAGCGCGGCACGGTTCGGCGACAAGACGGCGCTGATCGCCGGCAAGACGCGCCTGTCCTATGCCCAGCTCGATGCCATGTCGGACGCTTTAGCGGCCGGGCTCAAGGCGCGCGGTGTCAAGCGTGACGACCGCGTCCTGGTGTTCCTCGACAATTGCTGGGAAGCCGCTGTCTCCATTTTCGCGGTGCTCAAGGCCGGCGCGACCTTCAGCCCGATCAATGCCTCGACCAAAGCCGACAAGCTCGCCTATATCGCCGAAAACTGCGGCGCGCGGGTGGTGATCACCCAGCCGCGTCTAGCGGGTGCGGTGGCCGAAGCGGTGACGCTCGGCGCGGTGTTCGATCTGGTCGTGCTGTCCGGGCAAAGCGATGCTCTGCCCGATGCAGTGAGCTTTGAGACCTTGCTCGAAACGCCGGTGAGCGGCCCACTCAATACCGGCATCGACCTCGATCTGGCGATGCTGATCTATACGTCCGGTTCCACCGGCCGCCCCAAGGGCGTAATGATGAGCCATCGCAATATCGAAGCGGCGGCGACCTCGATCACCACCTATCTCGAAAACACCGCCGACGACATCGTCCTCAACGTGCTGCCGCTGGCCTTCGATTACGGCCTCTATCAGCTGCTGATGGCGATCAAGGTCGGCGCGACGCTGGTGCTCGAAAAGTCCTTCGCCTTCCCGCAGGCGATCTTTGCCACCATGCGCGCCGAAAAGGTCACTGGCTTCCCGCTGGTGCCCACCATGGCCGCGATGATCCTCAACATGAAGGATATCGAACCCGGCAGCTTCCCGGACCTGCGCTATATCTCCAACACCGCCGCCGCCCTGCCGCCGGCCCATATCGCGCGCCTGCGCACGCTGCTGCCCGGAACCACCATCTTTTCGATGTATGGCCTGACCGAGTGCAAGCGCTGCACCTATCTGCCCCCCGCCCACCTCGACGACAAAACCGGCTCTGTCGGCATTGCCATCCCCAATACCGAAGCCTTCGTGGTCGATGACGCTGGCCAGCGCGTTGCGCCCGGCGAAGTCGGCCAGCTGGTCATTCGCGGACCACATGTGATGCAGGGTTATTGGGCCAATCCCGAAGCCACCGCCAAGGCGCTGCGTCCCGGCCCGAACCCCTGGGAAAAGGTGCTTTATACCGGCGACCTGTTCTATGCCGATGCCGATGGCTTCCTCTTTTTCGTCGGCCGCACCGACGACATCATCAAGACACGTGGCGAAAAAGTCGCGCCCAAGGAAGTCGAGGCCGTGCTCAGCGCCTGCGCGGGCGTGGTCGAGGCCGTCGTGGTCGGCAAGGACGATCCCGTGCTGGGCCAATCCATCCATGCCATCGTGGTCGCCAGCGACCCCGCTCTGACCGAACGCGACGTGATCCGTCACTGCGCCAAGTCGCTCGAAGAGTTCATGGTCCCCAAATCTGTTGAATTTCGTGACAGCCTGCCCAAGACAGACACGGGCAAGGTCAGCCGCCGGCTGGCCGCAGAAAGCCTGGAGCCAACCGCATGAGCCAATTTTCTCCCCAGACGCTGGTGATCGACGCCGAAGCCGAGATCGAGCGCATCGTCAGCGCCATGCGTACCCAGCTGCGCACGCAATTGCGTCGGCGCGGGCTGGTGCTGGGCCTGTCCGGCGGCATTGATTCAAGCGTCTGTGCCGCACTGGCGGCCCGCGCGGTCGGCCCGGAACGCGTCTTTGCGCTGTTCATGCCCGAGAATGACTCAGACCCCGAAAGCCTGTCGCTCGGCCGCCGTGTCGCCGACAAGTTCGGCATCGGCTCGGTGGTCGAAGATATCGGCCCATCGCTGGCGGCCATGGGGTGCTATGAACGCCGCGACAGCTTCATCCGCCAGCTGGTGCCCGAATTCGGCGCGGGCTGGGGCTGCAAGGTGGTGATCGCCAATGCGCTGGCCGGCAAGGGTTATGCCGTGTCATCGTTGGTCGTGCAATCGCCCGAAGGCGAAAAGCGCGAATTGCGCATGTCGGCCGAGGTCTATCAGGGCATTATCGCTGCCACCAATATGAAGCAGCGCACCCGCAAGCAGATGGAATATTACCACGCCGACCGGCTCAATTACGCGGTCATCGGCACGCCCAACCTGCTCGAATACGACCAGGGTTTCTTCGTCAAGAACGGCGACGGCGCCGCCGACCTCAAGCCAATCGCCCATCTCTACAAGTCACAGGTCTATCAACTGGCGGCCCATCTCGGCGTGCCCGAAGACATCTGCCGCCGCCCGCCGACCACCGATACGTGGTCCATGGCCCAGAGCCAGGAAGAGTTCTACTTCTCGCTGCCCTATGACCGGATGGACCTCTGCCTTTATGGTCTCAATAACGGCCTCGACCGTGACACCGTCGCCAATGCGGCCGGGTTGACGCTGGAGCAGCTCGATGCCGTCTGGAACGACATCGAGCGCAAGCGCGTAGCAACGGCTTACCTGCACATGGGCCCGCTGGTCATCGCCGCCTAGTTGAGGCTTTCGGCGATGATTTCCAGCGAGCGCAGACGCAAGTCATTGTCGTAGACATCGGACACAACCATCAGCTCGTCGGCGCCAGTTTGCGCCACGAGCGCGGCAATGCCGTCCTTCACCGTTTCGGGCGAGCCATAGATGGAGTGGGCCAGCATATTGGCGGCCTGTGCCTTTTCGGCGGGCGACCAATAGGTCTCGATATCATCGATTGGCGGCTGGCTGAGGCCACGCGCACCGCGGAAAATATTGGCGAATGACATCTGCTGCGTGGTCGCCAGACGGCGCGCCTCGGCATCGGTCTCGGCGCCGATAATGTTGACGCCGATCATCGCATAGGGCTCGGCCAGCTGTTCCGATGGCTTGAAGCGGGCGCGATAGATTTCGAGCGCGATCATCAGCGCATCGGGTGCAAAGTGCGAGGCAAACGCATAGGGCAGGCCCAGTTCGGCGGCCAACTGCGCGCCATAGGTGCTCGATCCCAAAATCCAAAGTGGCACATTGGTGCCCGCAGCAGGAACGGCCTGCAGCCGCTGGTCGGGTTCGGCCTCGGCGAAATAGGCCTGCAGTTCCAACACGTCCTGCGGGAAATTGTCGGAATTCGACAGCGAGCGGCGCAGCGCCCGCATGGTCATCTGGTCGGTGCCGGGCGCACGGCCCAGACCCAGATCGATGCGTCCGGGATAAAGCTGCGCCAGCGTACCGAACTGTTCAGCGATCACCATGGGCGCGTGGTTGGGCAGCATGATGCCACCGGCGCCAATGCGGATCGTGCTGCTGCCAGCCGCAATATGGGCCAGAGCCACCGAGGTCGCAGCACTGGCAATGCCGGGCATGTTGTGATGTTCGGCGACCCAATAGCGCGTGTAGCCAAGGCCCTCGGCATGGGCGGCAGCCGCCCGCGCATGATCCAGCGCACCCTTGGGCCCCGTCTCCCCGTTAACCCGCACCAGATCAAGAATAGACAGCGCAGCCATGACAAACTCCAGATTATCGTATTTTGACGATATAAGGAGCTTGGGTTGAAATTACGAGGGGCGACAGGCAGATGGTTGGTCGAACTTTGTGACGCAGCGACAGCTAGCTCGCGCCGATGGCTGCCTCGTCTTCGGACGCGAGGATATCAAGCAGCAGGTCCTGCGAGCCGCGAATGTCGGCCTCGCAGGCGCGGCCGAGGGCGTCCCAGTCGGCGGCCTTGATGGCGTCGACCATGGCGGCATGCTGATCGGTAAAGCCCGACTTATGCTCGGTCTTGAGCAATCCACCCATCCGGTCGGACAGGAAGCGGACATAGGGGCCCGAGCGCAGCCAGAGGTTTTCGATCTGGCTGAGCAAAACGGCACTGCCGGCTGCGCGATAGATATGGAAATGGAAAGCACGGTTGGCGGCCGTCATCTCGGTATTCTTGCCGGCGCTGGCGCTGGCGCGGTGATGATTGAGCAGCTGTTCGAGCGTCTCGATATCCTTGGGCGTCAGTTTGGGACCGGCGATGCGGGCGGTCGCGCCTTCGACGATCATACGGGCAAGGCTGATATCCTGCAGCTCAAGCGCCGTGATGGCTGGCACATAGGCAGTGCCGGCGGCGGAAACGCTCAGGGCGTTTTCCGAGGCGAGACGACGCAGCGCTTCGCGCACGGGCATATGCGAGGTCTGGAACCGCTCGGACAGCGACGCGATGGTGAAGGTCTTTCGAGCCTCGAAAGCACCAGACATCAATGCATCGCGCAGCTGGTCATAGACCAGGTCGTGAACAGTCTTGCGCGATGAAACGGGCTTGAAGTCGCCAGTCGAAAACTTGCTGTCGAGCAATAGAGTTACCTTTGTGCCGGTACGGCCGCCGCATTGCCGCTAGTATGATCAAAGCAGATGATCGGCAACATGGAAATGCGGAAAGCCCGTGGTCTCATTTGACGAACTTGTCCATCAGGCGCGCCTGCAGCAGCGCCGCCGACGCGACAATCGGGGTGAAGCTGTGGAAGGGCAGGGGCCGCAACGTCCGCGTCGGGATCGGCAACTGGTCCATGCTTTCGCCCATCGCGGCGCGGGCGAGAACCCGACCCAGCTGAGCGGTCATGGCAATGCCGCGCCCATTGCAGCCAATGCCGCCGAACCAGCCTTCGCCCATTTTATAGAGGCGCGGCAGGAAGTCGGGCGTCATCGCGGCGGTGCCGGTCCAGACAACTTCCGGGCTTACGGCATTGGGCAGGCCAAGTTCGGTGCTGAGACGCTCGGCAACGCTGCGACCCAGACGCTCAAAGGCGCCGAACGGGATCGCCGCCATGCCGCCGCTGATCAGGCGATTGTCGCGGTCGAGGCGATAGGTGAAGAGGTTTTGCCGCGTATCGCCAACCGGGCGTCCGTCGGGTGAAATGCGCTGCACCGTCGCCGCATCGGCCGGCGTCGTCGCGATCTGATAGACCCGCAACGGCACAGCCGAACGGCCCATCCGCGATGCCACGCCGCTGGTGAAGGCATTGGTGCAGAGCAGCACCTTGGCGGCGCTGATCGTCGCGCCGGAGCGCATGGTCAGACGCCAGCGGGTGCCGTCTTTCTTGACGCTATCGACGCACTGATCTTCGTGCACGCTGCCGCCCCGGCGCTGCACGCCAAGCGCCAGGCCGCGCAGATAGTCGAGTGGATGGATGGTGCCGCCTTCGGCATCGAGCAGGGCGCCCGAATAGATATCCATGCCCGTCTGCGCCCGCACATCTTCGGCAGACATGAACGAGACCGGGCGCCCGAGGTCGCGCCACATGGCGGCGCGGGCCTGCAGCATCTCGACACTTGCTGCGCCATAAGCAGGATTGAGCCAGCCGGTCTGGCGGGCGTCGCAGGCGATGCCGTCTTCCTCGATGGTGCGGAACACGGCATTGGCGCCGTCGCCGACCAGCCGCAGCAGCGCATTGCCGCGCTCGTCGCCCAGCTTGGCGCGAACCGACACGGGGTCGGCCTTGGCGAAATTGGGCACGACGAAACCGGCATTCATGCCGCTGGCGCCAGCGCCGATCTTGCCTGCGTCAAACACCGCCACAGAGCGTCCGGCGATCAGCAGTTCGCGGGCCGCTGTCATACCGGTAAAGCCGCCGCCGATGACGGCAACGTCAACCGCGTCTGGAATGACCGGGTCTGACAGCACCTGATTGCGTGCGGTGCGTGTCCAAAGCGTCTCCAAGTCAAATACTCCAGGTGGTCAGGGTTTAGTTGCGAATGCGCGGGTCGAGCAGGATGTAGAGGAAGTCGACGATCAGGTTGGCGATGACGATGAAAAAGCCCGCCAGCATGACAACGCCGATGATCACCGGCCGGTCCTGCGTTTGAACCGATTGAACAGCCAGCGAGCCGATGCCCTGCAGGCCAAACACCTGTTCGGTGACCAGCGCGCCGCCCAGCAGGGCCGCGATGTCGGCGCCAAGCTGGGTCGCCAGCGGCGAAAAGATCGACCGCACGCCGTGCTTGTAGACGACCTTGCGCTCGGACAGCCCCTTGGCGCGGGCGGTGCGGATATAGTCTTCGCCCAGCACTTCGAGCAGTTGGCCACGCGTAAGGCGCGCATAGATCGCGGCCGAGGTGAGCGCCAGTGTGAACCACGGCAACAGCAGGTGCCACGCCCAGATGGCTGGGTTATCGGCAAAGGCGCGATAGCCGCCGGGCGGAAACAGCGTGAAGCCGGCCTGTCGCGGCACGAAATAGAGGAAATAGAGCGCCGCCATGCCCAGCACGAAGGATGGGAAGCTGACGCCGATCAGCACGAACCCTTGCCCAATGCGGTCTTGCAGGCTGCCGGGTCGGCGCGCCGACATGATGCCGATGGGGATGCCGAGGCACAGCCACATGATCACGGCGCCGATGCAGAGCGAAATGGTCGCCGGCATCCGGTTCTTGATCAGCTCGATGACCGGCTGCTGGTTGCGATAGGAATAGCCGAGGTCGCCGGTAATGCTGCGACCCAGGAAACTCACATATTGCTCGATAACCGGACGGTCGAGGCCAAGGTTTTCGCGGACCAGAGCCACCTGCGCGTCCGTGGCGCGTTCGCCAGCCACCATGCGGGCCGGATCGCCGGGGGCGACGAAAAACAGGGTGAAAACGAAGCCGCTCAACATCAGGAGAACAAGCGCGGCAAAGCCGATGCGACGGGCAATGAAGGAAATCATGACGCAGACCCCACCGGCTGTTTGCGCTTCTTTTTCACGCGATACTTCTTGCTGTTGGGATCGAGCGCATCGCGCAGGGCATCACCCAGAATGTTGAAGGACAGCGTGGTGAACAAAAGGGCCAGCCCGGGGAACAGCACCAGCCACCAGGCAAACATATAGATCGAGTTGTTCGCCGCTTCCGCCAGCATGCCGCCCCAGCTTGGCGCCGGCGGCACGATGCCAAGGCCAAGGAAGGACAAAGTGGCCTCAAAGATGATCGAACTGGGCACCATCATGGTGGTGTAGATGATGATCGGCGCGCCCAGATTGGGCAGGATGTCCGTGGTGATGATCGAGAAATGCCCGGCCCCCATCGAGCGCGAAGCCAGCACGAATTCGCGCTCCTTGAGCGACAGCACCTGTCCGCGTATGACGCGGCCCATCGTGGTCCACGAGAAAAAGACGATAACGGTCAGGCTGAGCGCAAGGCTCGAACCAAACACCGCCACCAGCGACAGCATGCAGAGCAGCACCGGGATGCTCATGACGAGGTCCATGAGCCGGCCCAGCACCGTATCCACCCAACCGCCGAAATAGCCGGCCACGAGCCCCACGGCGACGCCGATGGCAGCTGCCAATAGCGACGCTATAACGCCGATGGATAGCGAAATACGGGCGCCATAGGCGAGACGCACCAGCACGTCGCGGCCCAATTGGTCGGTGCCAAACAGAAACTCGCCGCTTGGTGGCACGGGCAGGCCGGTTGGCGTCAGCCCGGTCTGACGAAACTGCTCGATGGCGGAATGGCCGGTCAGCGCCGCGATGCCGTCAGCGCCGATGGCGACGGCGATCAGGATGATGATGAAGGTCAGCGAAACCAGCCCGGCCCGATCGGCCAGCAGGCTGCGCATGGTCAGCTCGAACGAGCTGCGCTGTTTGATTTCAGCGGTCATGGCGTGGGGCCCTCGCTCACGGGCGCCGCGGCCACGCCGCCACCCTTGCGGTAATTGGGGTCGGCAGCGGCCAGCAATTCCTTGGTGTAGGCATGCTGTGGGTGGTGATAGAGTGTGTCGGTATGGCCACGTTCAACAACCTGCCCGCTCTTCATCACGATGATCTGCGAGCTGACATGACGCACCACGGCCAGATCGTGTGAGATGAACAGGTAGGAGAGCCCCAGTTCGCGCTGCAGCTTGGCGATCAGGTTAAGAATCTGCGCCTGGATCGACACGTCGAGCGCCGAAACCGGCTCGTCAAAAATGATGATCGACGGATTGAGCGCGAGGGCGCGGGCAATGCCGATGCGCTGGCGCTGGCCGCCCGAAAACTCGGATGGAAAGCGATTGTAGTGTTCGGGATTGAGCCCGACGATTTCCATCAGCTCGCGCACGCGGTTCTTGCGGTCAGCGCCATAGGCGACGTTCTGGATGCGGTATGGATCGCCAATGATCGAGCCGACGCGGCGGCGCGGATTGAGCGAGCCGAATGGGTCCTGAAACACCATCTGGATGCGCTTGCGCATCTCGACCCAGTCTTTCCGGTCAAGCCCGATAATGCTTTTGCCTTCGACCGTGACATCGCCCGAGGTCGGCGGCAGCAGTCCGGCAATGACGCGGGCAAGGGTGGACTTACCACAGCCGCTCTCACCAACGATGCCCAGGGTCGTGCCGCGCGGCAGTTCAAGGCTGACGCCCTTGAGCACCTCGATGCCGCCCTGATTACCAAATAGCGAGCGCCCGCCATAGGTGAGCCGGACATCGGACACGCTGACGACGATGTCGGAACGATCGGTCTGCGCGGTGGCCTCTGCTACGGCAGCGGCTGCCGGAGCGCGGGTGGCCTTGTGTTCGAGCCAGCACAGCGACTGCGTGCCATCGGGGAAGCGACGGACGGGCGGACGTTCGCGGCGGCAGATATCCATAACGGCGCTGCAGCGCGGCGCGAAGGCGCAGGACCTTTGCTCGATCAGCAGGCTTGGCGGCTGGCCGGGAATGGAAGGCAGAGGGCCGCGCGATTCTTGGCTCGGCGAGGATTGCAGCAGGCCCAATGTGTAGGGGTGGGACGGCGTGCGCAGCACAGCGTTGCCCGGTCCAAACTCCATGCGATTGCCCGCATACATCACCATGGCGAGGTCGGCGACCGAGGAGAGCAGTTCGAGATCGTGCGTCACCATGATGATGGCCGTGCCAAATTCACGGCGCATCTCGGTGAGCAGATTGATGATTTGCGCCTGAACGGTCACGTCCAGTGCCGTGGTGGGCTCGTCGGCGATCAACAGCGAGGGACGCAGCACGATGGCCATGGCGATCATGACGCGCTGGCGCATGCCGCCGGAGAATTGATGCGGATAGTCGTTGACCCGCTTTTCGGGGTCATGGATGCCAACGCGTCCAAGAATTTCAATGGCTTCGGCCAAAGCCGCCGCATGGGTGATCTTGCGATGCGTGCGGATCGCTTCGATGATCTGCTGGCCCACGGTATAGAAGGGGTGCAGGCTCGACAGCGGGTCCTGCGAGATCATCGCGATGCGGTTGCCGCGCAGTTTCTGCATCTCCCTGGGGGAGAGTTTGAGCAGGTCGCGGCCTTCAAACAGGATTTCGCCGGAGATTTCCGCGCTCGGCAGCAGGCCCATGATGACCTGCGACAGAACGCTTTTGCCCGAGCCGGATTCGCCCGCAATGCCGAACAGTTCCTCGGCGTCGACGGTGAACGAGACGTCGCGGGCCGCATGCACATGACCATCCCCTGTGGGGATGGCGATGTTCAGATTGCGAACGACGAGAACAGACATGAGCAGGTCCGCAAATCGAACAATCGAGGGAGGTCGGACCTTTCAGGTCCGACCGCCACACGATGTTGCAGGTGTGAAGGCGATTAGCGGTTTAGCCAGACATTGGTCCAGTCGCCATTGCCACCGGCCGCGTAGGGCAGGAAGTTCTGAACGCCGGCGCCGTGATAGAGCACGGTGGTCTGGGAGATCAGCGGCACGGTCGGTGGGTTGGCCATGACGATTTCATCGACCTGGTTCCACAGCAGTGCGGCCTCGCCAAGATCGGTCGTCGACAGAGCCTTGGCAGCGATCACGTTGGCTTCTTCGTTGTTGTAATCGGAGAAGTTGAACGTGCCGTGCGTGCCTTCATAGGTGTATTGCGGCTGGAAGATCGAGCGGGCAGCACCACCCGGCCAATCTGGCGACCAGCCCGACGGCACCAGGTCCCACACGCCGTTCAGCGCGTTGTCGAAATTGGTGATCAGGCGTGGATAGAAGTCAGATGGCGGGGTCGGGACCAGCTCGATCTTGAAGCCGGCAGCTTCAAGGCTTGCCTGCAGAACCTGAGCTTCCGAAGCGCCGTTACCGGCATTGCGGAATGGCATCTTGAGCGACAGGCCATCGGGATAACCTGCTTCGGCCAGCAGTGCACGAGCGCGTTCCGCATCGCCCTGATCGTTCGGAGTCGGGTAGGGCGCAAAGTCGTGGTGGCCGAGAATGCCGAGCGGGAAAATGCCGTTGAGCGGCGTTGCAAACTCTGGACCGCCCAGCTGCTGCACCACAGCGGCCTTGTCGACGGCATAGTTCAGCGCCTGACGCACCAGCGGATCGCGCAGCGCGCCGCCATTGTTTTCCGAAACGGTGTTGATCCAGATCATGCGCGAAGACCCTTCGGCGAGCGTCGAGATCTTGTCGTCGCCCTGCATGGTCAGCATCTGAACCGTGACCGGTGGGACATTGATGTCATAGAGCATGTCGCCATCGCCAGACTGCAGCTGCTGCATGGCAGCGTCAGGCTGAACACCGGCGATCACTTCGATCACATCGACATAGGCCTTGCGCAGCGGATCGCTCTCGGCGGTCCAGGCTGGGTTGCGGCTCAGGGTCACCTGCGTGTCAGGGACGTAAGCGCTGATCGTGTAGGGGCCGTTCGAAATGTAGTTGCTGCGATATTCCGGGCTATCGGGCAGATAGTCGAGCACCTCGACGGGCGCCGGGGTCGTGACGGGCAGCGTCAGCAGGTAGATGAAGTCGTTCGCCGCATACTTGAGGCGGAAGACCACGGTGTCGTCTGAAGGGGTTTCGATGCCTTCGATATCATTGGCTTCGATATAGGCCTTCATGGCCTCGACGGTTGGCTCGACAGTCGAGAACCCGGCGCAGAATTCGGCAAAGCCGACGACCAGGTCTTCGAAATACGACACGGCTGGCGCTGGAATGAACGGGTTGCACAGGCGCATGAAGCCGCGTTCGACGTCGCCGGCAACGATCTGGCGCGCGCCGCTTGGCGCATTCCAGTTGGCGCCCTGACGCAGCTTGAACGTATAGGTCTTGCCCTCGTCGGTCGGTACGGGAACGCTGTCAGCCAGGTCGGCCTGTGGTGCAATCTGCTCTTCCGGGTCGGTGGACGCGGCAAAGTTGATCAGCTGGCGCGTGGTGGCGCGGAAAAAGCTGCCGGTATCGGCGGTGGCTGGTGGGACCGTATCGAACCGGTCGATCTCGGCGGTTCCCAGAACCCGCAGCGTGCCACCGGTCTTTGCTTCCTGGGCAGAGACAGCAATGGAACTCATCAAGGCAAGTGTTAGTCCCCCGAAAGCCAGGGTGGCAGCTACGCGATTTCTCATTTTTTCCCTTTCTGCCACGCCGGGCAGTTCCCTGTGTCGATCACGCCCAGTCGCTTTCCCCTCGCAACTGGCCAGCGCCTGAGCATTTGATCAAACGAGTAATTAGTAAGAGCGGGACTGCGGCGCTGTCAACGGCGAACCTCGCAATGATCCCCGCTGATCCCACGATGAGCAAACCAAAATTCGGCGCCATGATTTTTTGATCAAACGACTTTACAGGCCGTTCGTATGCCGACACATTGGCGCAAATTTGCCGGGCCAGATGCGACCCGGCTGTGCCTTTACGGCTGGAGGAATGACCAATGGCAGCTATCGCTTTCACCAACGCCACCGTGTTTGACGGCCGCAGCGACCAGGCCGTTCCGGGCATGAATGTGCTGGTTGTGGATGGCCGTATCGAAGCGGTCAGTGACAAGCCGTTCACCGGCAATTCGATCACTGAATATGACGTGGGCGGCCGCACCCTGATGCCTGGCCTGATCGACTGCCATGTCCATGTCTACGCCATCAATCTGGTCGCCGAACACGATCGCAATATCCCGCTGACCGAAATGACGGCCCGTGCCGTTCCCCGCATCCGCAAGATGCTCGATCGCGGTTTTACGAGCGTGCGCGACGTGGCCGGCGGCGATGTCGGCATGCGCAATGCCATCGCCCAGGGCTACATTCCCGGCCCACGTCTGTTCGTTGGCGGCCCCGCGCTCAGCCAGATCGGTGGGCACGGCGATCACCGTAGCACGACCGATAATCGCACCGACATCGACATGAATGCCAGCGCCTTCAACTTCACCTGCCGCATCGTCGAGGGCGTTGAAAACCTCCGCAGCGTCGTGCGCAACGAAATGCGCAAGGGCGTCGATCACATCAAGGTTCTGGCCTCGGGCGGCGTTGGGTCACCCACGGACGCCATCGACGCGACCCAGTTCACCGAAGACGAAATCCGCGCCGTGGTGCAGGAAGCGGCTGTGCGCGGCAAATATGTCTGCGCCCATGCCTATGAAAGCGCCGCGATTGCCCACTCGATCCGGGCCGGCGTGCGCACCATCGAACACGCCAACCTGATCAACCGCCAGACCGCCGCCATGGTCGCCGCCGCCGATGCCTTCATCGTGCCAACGCTGGTTGCCTACGAAGTAACCGCGCAGCATGGCGAGGCGCTAGGCCTGTCGCCGGTGGTGATGGAAAAGCTCAACATGGTCAACGATGCCGGCATCGCCATGCTCAGCCTCTGCGAGTCCGAAAACGTCCAGCTCGGTTTCGGCACCGATTTGATGGGTGACATGGAATTTGCCCAGCTGCAGGAACTGACCATCCGCGCCCGCGCCCAGCGTCCGGTCGATGTGCTGAAATCGGCAACGTCGGTCAACGCCAAAATCGTGCAGCGCTCGGACCTCGGCGTCATCGCGCCCGGCGCCATTGCCGACATCCTGGTGGTCGATGGCGACCCGCTCAAGGACATTTCGGTGCTGACCGAAACCGACAAGAACATGCGCATGATCATGAAGGACGGCGTGGTCTACAAGACCGACCTGCAGCCCAAGTAGGTCCCGCCCCAGCCTTCCCATTCGCACAATCGAGCCGATCATGACGTCCAGCGCCACCGATAGCCTGTCCTTTGAAATGCTCTATAGCGAGCCCTACATCATCGGGACGCTGCCCATCGGCGCCCAATGGTCTGCCGATGGCAAAAAGCTCGCCTTCCTGTGGAACGATGGCGGGCACACGTTCCGCGATATCTGGATTTGGGATGGGGACAGCAAGGGCCTGCAGCGGCTGACAAACCTTGGCGCTGGGCACACCAGCGGCGAGCCAGCCGGCATCGCCGAACTAGCCTGGCTGAGTGCAGGCCGCCTGGCCTTCGTGCTGGATGGCCAGCTCTATCTTTCCAAGCCAGACGGCTCCGTCCAGCCACTGGCAACCGGGCAGGGCAGCGTTCGCGCCCTCGCCGTCTCGCCCAAGACTGGCGCTCTGGCTTTCCTGAGCGGCAACGCCCTCTTGTCCATCGATGTCGACGCTGCGGGACCGGCCAAAATCCTCGTCGCCGGCGCAGGCTTCGTCAGTGTCGAATCCTTTAATTGGGCGCCCAATGGACAAGACATCGTCTTCGTCGAGGCCGATGACACCAATACCCGCAAGATCGAAATCGCCTATGACTCCGGCGGCGAGGCGCACAAGGACCGGTTCACCCGAGCCTTCCCCGGCGATCTGCTGACGCGCCGTCGTGTCGGCTTGGTCAACGTCGCAAGCGGCGCGACACGCTGGTTCGAGCGGCCAGACGCCGAGGATGCCATCTGGGGTTATGGCGTGTCGCCCGACGGCGCATCGCTGTTTGTCAGCAGTAGCGACCTCTCGATCAAGCACCACACCATTTTCATGTTCGACGTGGCGACGAGCACCCGCTCGGTGTTTTACGCCGTGCACGACCCGGTCAAAATCCGCCCGGACTGGCAGGTTGCGTTCGCGCCTGATGGCAATGGCCTGATCGTTTTGACCGACCGCGATGGCTTCAACCATCTCCATGCCCTGCCGACCGCAGGCGCAGCGCTTGAGCCGCTGACCTCCGGCCCATGGGAAATCGCCGATTTCGCCGTGGATGCGGGCAATGGCCTGATCTATTTCACTGCCAACGAAGCCCATCCGGCCGAGCGGCACCTTTATTCGGTCAGCCTCACCGGCGGCGCAGTCACGCGCCTGACTGGTGCCGCTGGCATCCACGTTCCAACCTTCACCGCCGATTTCAGCGCCTTCGCAGATCTCTTCAGCGATGACATGACGCCGCCCGAACTGTTCGTGCAGGCTCTCCCCGGCACAAACGAACCCGTGCAGGTGACGCACTCACCTCTGCCTGCCTTTGCCGAACATCGCTGGGCCGAGGTGCGCTATGTGCCGTTCAAGAGCCATGTCGATGGCGCCGAGCTGATGGCGCGGGTCATGCTGCCGCATGGCTTTGAGGCCAACGGCAAGCACCCCATGGTGGTCGGCTCGGTCTATTCCGATGGTCTGCTCAACCAGTGGGGCGGTCGCGCGGCCCATCCAAGCTGGGGCATTGACCAATATCTGGCCTCGCGCGGCTTTGTGGTCGTCAGCCCCGAAATCCGTGGCAGCTTCGGTCGCGGCCGTGAGTGGAACCGCGCCATGCTCAACAGCTATGGCACGCAGGACATCGACGACATCGCCGATTGCGTCACCACGCTGACCGATCTCGGCTATGCGGACGCCAGGCGCGTCGGCCTCTGGGGCTCCAGCTATGGTGGCCTGATGACGCTGATGTCGCTGTTCAAAAAGCCCGGCTTTTATGCAGCAGGCTTTGCCGGCGCCCCCGCCACCAATGTCTGGCACGCTTATCCCGAACAGGGCTGGATCATGGGTCTGGCCGAAGGCGAAGACTTCATCGAGCGCTATCGCGCCCAGTCGGCCCTGTTCCACAGCGAGGGGCTAGAGGACAAACTGACCATCATCCACGGCACCAAGGACGAAGTCGTCCTCTATGCCGACACCATTGCGCTGGTGGAAAAACTGATCGCCCAGGGCAAGAAGTTCGAACTGGTCAGCCTACCCGGCACCGGCCATGCCTGGTCCAAACACAGCCGAACCCTGACCCGCTTCGCCTATGGCAAGCTGGCAGATTTCTTCGAGACTGCTCTGAAGGCGTAGTTTGGCAGGCGCGGTAGAAAACACCTGAATTGACCAATCGGAGGGCGGCACTTTCGCCCTCCGATTTTTGTTCTGACGTCTGTCTTTCGGACAGCCTACGCCATTGCCGGGCGAATTTTCGGCAGTCCCGGCTGATCCCATTCGCGGCGGCGCCATTGCAGGAACGCGACGCCGAAGATCAGCAGCAGGGCCGGGATGAAGACGAGTTCTTCAGGCGCGCGGTCGGGGTTGTCGACCAGCACGCGCTCGACATCGTCGCCGATCGCCACACCCAGCCGTTCGGCCTGGCTGCGGAAGCGGACATTGACCACCTGAACCGTGCCGCCAAATTCGGTGATCTGCACACCGGCATTGGAGAGGCGGGTCGCCCCATCGGCGGGTTCACCCATCGGCAGGCGAACGACGCGCGTATAGTCATTACCGGAGATGTCAAAGCCGGCAAACTCGACCGTGAGGAAGCCATTGGCCGGCACCTCTTCGGCGCGCAGCACGATCTCATCGGCGGGGGAATCGATGGTGCCTGGCACCAGTCGTTCCATCACCTGTCCGGGCACGAACAGCATGACGCAGGCGACCAGCAGCACCGCGCTTTCCCAGATGCGGCTGCGCGAAATAAAGATCTGCTGCGTCACCGAGACAAAGACCAGCATGCCGATCAATGACATGATAATTGTCAGCCCCAATCCCCACCAACTGGTCACCCCGATCATCAGCAATTGGTGATTGTAGATAAAGATCAGCGGCAGGATGGCCGTCCGCATTTCATAGCGGAAGGCCTGCACACCCGTTCGCACCGGATCGGCGCGCGAAATGGCCGATGCGGCAAAGGACGCAAGCCCCACCGGGGGCGTCACGTCGGCCATCAGCCCGAAATAGAACACATAGAGGTGGACCGCCACCAAAGCGACGGCGAGACCATTGAGCGCCGCCACATCGACGATGACCGGAGCGATCAGGGTGGCGACGACGACATAGTTGGCCGTGGTCGGCATGCCGAGGCCAAGGATCATGCAGATCAGCGCCGTCATCAGCAGCATGATCAAAAGATTGCCGCCCGAAACCGAGATGACGATTTCGGTCATGACGAGGCCAATGCCGGTGAGGGACACCGTGCCGACAATGATGCCGGCGGCGGCGGTCGCGATGGCGATGCCGACCATGTTGCGCGAACCGGCAACCATGCCCTCGAGCAGGTCCGAGACGCCCGACTTGAACTCGCCAAACAGGTTCGCGGTGCCGCGGAACATGGCCAGCAGCGGCTTCTGGGTGACCACGAGGATGATCAGCGCACAGATGCCGTAGAACGCCGCGAGGCCGGGCGACATCTGTTCCACCATCAGGCACCAGACGAGGATGAACACCGGCAGGATGTAGTGGATGCCCGTCGGCGCGACCTTGACGGTATCGGGCAGGGTGAGATCGGGATCGTTCGGATCGTCTTCTGCCAGATCGGGGAAGCGCGAGCGGATCGCCAACAGCACGAGATAGAGCACGGTGGTGCCGATGACGACGCCCCAGGTGGCGTATTGGCCAAACAGTTCGCGCGTCCAGCCGAGCGCAAAGCCCACCAGCCAGCAGAAGATGACAAAGGCCGCTGCCGTCATGCCGAACAGCGCCATGCTCATCAGGTTGGAGCGGTGGCGCTGGCGCGGCAGGCCGACGAGGTGGTGCTTACGCGCTTCGATATCGACGACGTAGAACAGCGAAATATAGGTCAGCACCGCCGGAATGATCGCGTGGCGCACCACTTCCGAATAGGGAATGCCGACATATTCGGCGATCAGAAACGCCGCAGCGCCCATCACCGGTGGCAGAATCTGGCCATTGACCGAGGCCGAAACCTCGATCGCGCCCGCTTTGACGGCGGGATAGCCGACGCGCTTCATCAGCGGAATGGTGAAGGTGCCGGTGGTGACCACATTGGCGACCGATGAACCCGAAATCAGGCCCGTCGCAGCCGAGCCGAGCACTGCGGCCTTGGCCGGACCGCCCCGGAAGTGGCCGAGCAGCGCAAAGGCAACCTTGATGAAATAATTGCCGGCCCCGGCCTTTTCCAGCAGCGAGCCGAACAACACGAAGAGAAACACGAAGGCGGTGGAAACGCCCAGCGCCACGCCGAACACGCCCTCAGACGTCAGCCAGTATTGCGTCGCAGCGCGCGGAATCGATGCGCCACGATGGGCGAACAAATCCGGCAGATACGGGCCAAAGAAGGCGTAGCACAGGAACAGGATGCCCACGATCGGCAGCGCCGGGCCAAGCGCACGCCGCGCGGCTTCCAGCAGCAACAGCATGCCGACAATGGCAACGCCCAGATCCATGGCGGTGGCAAGGCCGGGGCGACGCGCCAACTCGGCCTGAAAAACGAAAATATAGGCGGCGCAACCTGCAGCCAGCAGGCCCAGGAACCACTCATACCAGGGCACATAATCGCGCGGCGCATTCTTGGTGGCCGGATACGCGGCAAACACGAGGAACAGCGCGAAGGCCAGATGGATCGCCCGCGCTTCGGTGGCGTTGAACACACCGATGCGCAACTGATAAGGCAGTGGTGAAGCGTACCACAGCTGAAACAGCGCCCACAGCAGCGGCACCACGAACAATACGAGCTGGGCCGGGCGACTGCGCGGCGCGCGGCCACCGGTATCGGCCTCGGCGACGATCTTGGCCAACTCGTCTGGCGTTGCGGCCGACGCGGCGGGAGAGGTGGCGCGATCTGTCATGTGTGGTTCCGTCGATCACTACTGAGGGACATGCGCCGACGGCCCGTTTCCAGGTCGCCGGCGGTCTTGAGGGAACGGGCTGGGGCTTAGAGCCAGCCGCGCTCTGTGTAGTAGCGAGCAGCGCCCGGATGGAGCGGCGCAGACAGACCATCAACGATCATGTCGGCTTCGCTCAGATTGGCGAGTGCTGGATGCAGCGCCTTGAACGAGGCGAAGTTTTCAAACACCGAGCTGACCAGCGCATAGACGGCGTCTTCCGAGGTGTCTTCCGACACGGCCAGAGCGGCCAGCACGCCGAACGTGTTCACATCGTCCGGATTGTTGGAATAGGTGCCGCCTGGAATGGTGGCGCTGGCATAGTAGGCATTGTCTGCCACGAGGCTATCGATGAAGTCGCCCTGCAGTGACACAAGCTTCGCATTGCAGGTGGTGGTTGGGTCGGCGATGTTGGCGGACGGATGGCCGACGCCGTAGAAGAACGCGTCGATCTGGTTGTCGCACAGCGCGGCGCCATGCTCGTCAGGGCGCAGTTCCGAAGTCAGGGAGAAGTCATCTCGCGACATGCCTGATGAGTTGAGGATGATGTCCATCGACGTCTGGGTGCCCGAACCCGGTGCGCCGATATTGACGCGCTTACCCGCCAGGTCTTCAAAATTGGCAATGCCAGCATCGCCGCGTGCCACCAGTGTGAACGGCTCAGGATGCAGCGAGAACACGGCGCGCAGGCCGTCCCAGGCGCCGCGTTCGGCAAAGTCGGCCTCGCCGTTGACGGCGTAATACATCACGTCGGTCTGGGTGACGCCAAAGTCCAGTTCGCCCTGGCGGATGGCGTTGAGGTTGTACACCGAAGCGGCCGTGGATTCGACCGAGCAGCGGAAACCGTGATCGGCACGGGTCTCGTTCATGAGGCGGCAGATAGCACCACCGGCGGCATAATAGACGCCCGTGACGCCACCCGTTCCGATGGTGATAAACTGCTGTTGTTGGGCGGCGGCTGGCAGCGCCAGACCAAAAAGCGCGGTCGCGGCCATGGCTGGAACAAGCAATTGCTTCATTCGGTTTTCCTTCCTGATGGACGTCTGGTAGCGCCCTTATGCATGTGGACCTTGTGGCCCTTGCACTATTAGAGGAGAAAAATTTCCTGACGACAACCCATGATCCGGGATAAAATGACCTCACGAAATAGTCTAATGCATTACATCTCGGCGAATTGTCGGAACTAGTTGTCAGATATACGAGCCATTGGGAGGGATAGATTGGATATTATTGTCATAGGCGCTGGCGTTGTGGGCGTAAGTTGCGCATGGCGTTTGGCACAAGATGGCCACCGCGTGCGCATACTGGACAAGGCCTCCGATACTGCGACGGGAACCAGCTTCGCCAATGGCGGTCAGCTGAGCTATTCCTACGTCGCGCCACTGGCCGATCCGTCGGTCTGGGGTCAATTGCCCAAGCTGCTGACCGACCCTGATTCCCCGGTCCGCTTTCGCCCCGGATTTGAGCTGTTTCAGTACCGCTGGCTGGCCCAGTTCATGGCCGCCTGTACACCGAGGCGCGCGGCTCGAACCATCGATCAGCTGGGCCGTCTGGCCGATCTGAGCAAGCAGGTTCTGCACGGCAATGCTGCGCTCTCCAGCCTCGCGTTTGACTGGACGCAGACCGGCAAACTGGTGGTCTATTCTAGCGAAAAAAGCTTCGCTGCTGCGCGCACTTATGCCGAACAACAGGCCGCCAATGGCACCGATAAGCGCGCTTTGTCGGCCGAGGCATGCCTGTCGCTGGAGCCTGCTCTGGCCTCCATCGCGCACCGACTGGTCGGCGGACTTTATTCCCCAGGCGACGAAGCCGGCGACACCTATCTGTTCACGCAAGGCATGGCCAAATTGTTGGAGCCCGGGTCCATCCTGCTGGGCACCGAAGTCACCGGATTTGTGCGGGACGGGCGGACGGTCAAAGCCGTCCGGACCAACAAGGGCGACATGGAGGCCGACCTGTTCATTCTGGCCGCGGGCATTGCCTCGCGCCCCTTGGGAAGCATGCTCGGCCTCGACCTGCCGATTTATCCCCTCAAAGGCTATAGCGCGACCGCCCCCATCGGCGCCGAAGCCGCAGTCCCAGACTTCAGCATCACCGACGCCGCCCGCAAAGTCGTCTATGCGCGATTGGGATCGACCCTGCGCCTCGCCGGAGCCGCCGATCTCGTCGGCCACAGCCTCGATATCGACCGCCAGCGCACCGACAAGCTCATCGCCGACGCCAAAACCGACTTCCCCGACGCCGCCGATTGGGACCAGTCACGCCTATGGGCCGGACAACGCCCCGCCACCCCCACCGGCATGCCCCTCCTCGGCCCCAAGGGCGCCGACAACCTCATCCTAAACACCGGCCACGGCGCCCTGGGCTTCACCCTCGCCCTCGGTGCGGCAGAAAGCATCGCCCGCCACATCAGCGGCGAAGCAGGAGGCGTGGATCTGTCGAACTGGTGGTAAGGCGGCTGTGGATATCTGGCCGTAGCCAACCGGCGTCGAGCACGAATCCACCACCTAATGGTGCGCTGTAGCATCCTGCCTGGCGGTAGGGTGCATACGCACGTCCGAATAGGACCGGGCTCAAAAAGCTTGAACCGTCTAAGTATGCCAATTCATTTAAGAAAACTGGTGCTGCCGGACAGGATTGAATTTGGTCCGCGTCGTCAGTCGGCGTTGATATTGCTAGGTAATTTGCAACCGCTTTAGAGTGGTGTGTATCACCGGTGTGCTCAACCAGCAACCGCCTTGCGGGGCCTTTTTATCCGAGCGTCAGGAGCTGTTTTCTCTGCCCCGTCGGCCGCACGCTCCTGATTTAGAGCAAACAACTTCGCTAGCACTTCATCGTCCGTAAGGTCGGATGGCCAACCATAGGCAGCAGCGACCGCGTCATCCAAAACCTTGTGGGCTTTCTGTAGCCATGGCAGGCGGGCGTTGTAGAGATTGGTCAGCGTCCGCTTCTTCAGGGTTTTGGCAGCGTTGTCGCTTACGGGCAGAATGCGGTCAGGAAACCCTGGCACTACGTCTGGCTCTCGATTCACGAGTTCTGGCGGATTAATCCAATTTTCCCGAAGTTCGATAAGCCGCCTTGCCGCCACAGCAATGTCCATCGCTCGGGGGTCCGAAACGTAATCGGAAGCCGGGATGTTGGGGGTGAGGCCGTGGGGAAATGGGAACGTCTCAAACGTGGTAGTCGAGGTATATCTGGGTCGATCATCAAGGGCCGTGCCCATGCGAAGTGCCCAGACTTCATGGAAGCGGGAGTGAAGAATTCCGAACGTTGTGTCGTCGTTGCGGGCAATGGCTACCAACGCATGGTCGGCGAGGACCGGCCAAGTTGACCAAACAAAAACTCGGTGTTTCGAAACACCAGGCGTCACGATGAACCTATCCAACGACGAAAGAGCAGCCGCCATCTCCGGCCGTGGCCGCCACAGCTGCCACCATCGGGCAAGCGCATCCGGTTGCGACATCTTCGCCCGATGCAGCATTACCGGTCTCAGGTATTCAAACGGCTTCTCGTAAAGGGCAGCACTTTCTTCGTCGAGCTCACCAAAGTTAACCACAAATCGATCAGAATTTCTTCTCGTCACGTCGCGAGCAATCAAGAATGGCACGACGACATCAGAATTGGGCCGAGCATTTGGATTTCCGCTTTCCAAAAGCATTGCTCGCCCTTGGTCGGCCCCTATAAGAAAGTCCGCTGGGGGCAGTTTGTGCAGTTTCGCGGCCGCTTTGTTCAGCGCACCGCGAGCAACTACACCCTGATGAGCTACATTTGAGTTTTCTCGAAGTTTCCGGCTGAGGCTCAACTCAGCGCCTTGAGACGCAGACTTGGCTTGGAGGTCGGAATAGATGCCGTTCACCGGGCTGCCGTTCAGCCGCACCGGTTCGATGGCTGTCTTGGAAATGCAGACCAATGCTACCGTCACGGCGGCACCTGAGACTGTCCAGCTTTCCTTGTTCCAAACCGAGAATGCAAAGTGGGCGGCAAACAGCTGATCTAGTACTTTTCGGCTGCTTCCTCCCCCAACGGAATTGGTGGCAATCAGCCCTAGCCGCTCTGTTCGGCCATCAAGCGATGCTTTTCCCTTGGCAAACCAAAAACAGACAAGGTCGGCCCCCTTGGGGACTGTCTTTTTGTAAACCTTTCTGAGTGCGTCAACGTAGTCATCGCCAAGATCAGGCTTTAGCTTTCGACTGGCCAGAAAAGGAGGATTACCAATGATCGCATCCGCGTCCGGCCATTCTGCCTCAATCCAGTGGCCGCCCTCTTCGCTACCGTCCGCAGCCCACGACATTAAAGCGTCTCTGCATTCAATGTTATCCAGTGGCTTAAGAATGGGGTTCTCTGCGGCGGCGAAGCCGTTTCTGAGCATCCACTGAATTTCACCCATCCAGACCGAAACTCTAGCAAGTTCTGCCGCGTAGGGATTGATTTCGATCCCGCTGACTACTTCTGGTCCTATCTCTGGAAACTGTCGCGGTAGACCAAGCGCCTCAGCTTCCACCTGCGCTCGGTGTTCCAAGTCCTTTAGCGCCTTTAACGCGAGGTACAGAAAATTCCCGGAACCACATGCTGGGTCTAAAACGCGGTAGGCTCGAAGGCGCTTTAGGAATTGATCCAGCAGTTGTTGTGCCTGACCAATAGCCAGTGTTGCCTGGCCGGACCTTGCGGCGCCCTTCCTTCCCTTGATTGTCTTCGCTGCCTCGTCCGCCTCTCTGCCCCGCTCCAGAAGCGCAGCAATTGCTAATCTGGCAGCGTCCCACTCGGCGCTGAGCGGGTCCACGATCACTGGATCAATGATCATCATGATCTTTTCGCGGTCGGTGTAATGAGCCCCTAGCTGGCTGCGCTTATCCGGGTCCAGACCACGCTCGAACAGGGTCCCAAGAATTGAAGGGTCGATGTCTCCCCAGTAGTGCCCGGCGGCCTTGCGGACAATTTTGACCTCGTCTCTGGTCAGGGCAAAGACAAGGTCTCCATCGAATAAACCACCGTTGAACCACTTCACTAGCTCGAAACCGACACGCCCGCCCTTGGTCATGGCCGCGAAAAGCACGCGCGCGAAGTCCTCGAACTCTGTGGGATTGCCCAGCGCTTGGTCAAGCATCCGGGTGAACATGCCATCGGGCAACAACTTCACATCCTCGGCGAACATGCAGAAGACCAGTCGGTTGATGAAGTGGGCCACTTCCTCTGGCTTGTGACCGCGTTCCCGAAGCGACCGGGCTAGCACGGCAAACTCACCCGCTACCTCCTCCGTCAATTCCTGCCGGGTTTTGGTGGGCCTCAGGGCCTCGGGGTCAGACAAAGCGGACTTGAGCCAGCCCCGTTTTACCGGGTCGGCAAGATCAGCAATGGCAATGTCGTAGCGCTTGGAGACCGAATTGGTCCAGTTGGTGTGGATGCGAATGGTGGTGCCGATGTCGGACACGATCAGCAGCGGGGGATTGTCCAAGGCCACGGCATAGCGCTGGAGCTGGGCAAAGGCATCGTCCAAGTTGGCTTTGGTGCCCTTGTATTCCCATCCGAAGTGCCCTCGCTTGAACACGTCCGCGAAGCCATTGCCGCCCGTGGTCTTGGTCGCGCCGACTTCAAAGCCGTAGTCCTTGCCCGTGGGGTCAACATCGGCTGGCTCCGGCTCATCCAGCATGCGGCAAAGATCGAGAAAATGGGCCTGCGCTCCGGCCCGCTCCTTGATCGGAGAGTTCTGCCACTTGGCTATGAAGGCTTGAGGCGTCAGTGCCATTCTTGATTCCTAGCGCTATTCGATTCGGTAGCTGATGCCGCGAAGGTCGCTGATTATCGCCCGCCCGTCACGTACGCCATCGATCAAACTCAAAATCAATAGACGCCCCTCCACAAAGACACAGTAGGGGGACTTTATCCGTAGCGGCTGCAAACTCGTTCGTTGCTTGCCTATGTTCTTTCCCTCGACAGGTGTCACCTGACATTATCAGGCAAGCCATAGTGCAAAGTTCTGCCGGACTGACCTTCCGACTTCTGGACTCTTCGAAGAAACCTCATAGTGTGCGGTATCGACGAGATGGTAAATTACGGGGGACGTATGGCGCTGCTTAATCAGCCTTTGCAGGTATCGGGGCAACTCGGGAACTTGTTTGAGAAATTGCGGCAGGGCCAAGCTCCTGAGAAGTTTAATCGAGAATTTCTGAAAGACCTCGGGTTTAGCTCTTCAAACCATCATGCCTTTATCCCGCTGCTTAAGGGGCTAGGTTTTTTGACGGAGGACGGGATTCCCACACTGCGATACAAAGAATTTCTGGACGGGACCAAGTGGAAAAAGGTTCTGGCTGAGGCCGTAAAAGATGCTTACAGCGATATATTCGTCCTAAAAGCCAAGCCAGATGCTTCTGATCGAAAGATGATAGCGGGGAAGATCAAGACTACGTATAACGTATCCGAGAACTCTGCTGACCGAAGTGCAGGGACATTTTTGGCGTTGCTCGCCCTTTGTGATCCAGCGGCGTTGGCATCTTCCGGCGCTCATATAGAAGTTAAAGAGGCGTCTGCCCCTAATCCGCTGCCAGTACAAGCGGTGATCAAGCCGGCCGACGAGGCTTTGAGACACAATTCGGCGGGCGTAGGCTTGCACTACAACATTCAAATTCACCTGCCAGCGACGAAAGATGTTGAGGTCTACAATGCCATATTCAAATCGCTACGGACTCATTTAGTTGAGTAATTCAGGGAAAGAACTGCGAGATTTCGTTTTTAGAGGATTGCTCTTTGAGTCGGAGTCCGAAGTATTTCGGCAGGCGGGAATAAAGGTCGGAATTGATCTTGGCCAGACTGAGGAGAGTTTACTGGTTGAGGCGCTTTCTCCATTTGGCGTTCAACGCCGAAACCAGGCAATGGAGATGGCAAGACTTTATGCTGTCCTTCATGCCTTCGAAAATGAGGTCCGGTCATTAATCCGGGACACATTGACGGAGAAAGTGGGAGCTGACTGGTGGGAATCCACCGCATCCGTCCCAAACAAAGTTCGAACCAATGCGGATGCAAGAAAGAAGGTGGCCGAAGCTGACTCCTGGCTGGAAGGCTCGAAAGGCGACCAACTTGAATTTGCCGACTTCGGCGATCTTGCTTTGATAATTCTCCAGAGTTGGGAGCACTTCAAGGACCTTGGTCCAGGTCAGGACTGGATAAAGCAAAGAATGAACGAACTCGAAAAGGCACGAAATTTCGTTGCCCATAACAGAATGCTGCTGCCATCAGAGTTTCAGAGAATTTATATGTATGTATCCGACTGGAATAAAGTTATTGGCCTTTGAGGCTGCTCTAAAGAGTGTTCATTGACTGATGTGTTCGCCTTTGTGCAAGGCGGCTATATTCACATCTTACTCTTATTATTGCGCGATTACGCGTTGGACGGTTGATACCCCGATGCCGAGCGCTTTTGCAATTTTGATTTGACCTATCCCCTTCACTCGCATGGCTCGGACCTTATCCTCTATTGCCGCTCCTACTGTTGGCCTACCCAGCCGCTTACCCTCGGCCTTCGCTCGCGCCAAGCCAGAGTTGACCCGCTCTACGATCATGGCCTTCTCGAACTCGGCAAAGACGGCCATCATCCCAAACAAAGCCCGGCCGGATGATGAACTGGTGTCGAGTGCCTGCTGGTGCAGATAGAGGTCCGCACCATGGCCCCTGAGGTCCTCGAGGAAGCCAACGAGGTCCTGAAGCGACCGACCTAGCCGATCAACCGACCATGCCGCCACCATGTCCACCTCGCGCCGTGCAACGGCCTTGAGCAGGGCATCATAGGCCGGGCGCTTGTCCCGCCCCTTCGACCCTGACACGCCAGCATCCTCAAAGACGGTGACCACATCCCAGCCCGCCCGCGCGGCCACTTGCTCCAGCTCCAGCCGCTGGTTGAGCGTCGTCTGGTCCTTGGTGGAGACACGCAGGTAGATGGCAACTCGTCTAGTCATGATGAAATCCCAAGCTTCAATGAATATACCGAATACAGATGTTTACCGTATGCCGTCAAGCCGCATCGGAGAGGCCCGGAAATGCAGGGGCGCAATCAGCCATATTCATAGGGGATTACGGTATGGCCACACGCGGCGGTCAAAGACGGACGGATGGTTAGATGCGAGCGCGCTGGGTGCGGGTGGAACTGGCGCTACGCTCAGCCAGCATTGATGGTAGTCTGCGTGCCAGCCTGAACTGACACGTTGTTGCCGCTGACCGCCGCGCCGCCGCAGCGTGAAAGGTAGGCCCAGCTCGGGCTCAACATGACGTTGTCGGCCCGGCGAGCTGCCACCAAGAACATGCCGAAGAAATGTCATGGCCACGCCCGCACCCCAGCGTCGAGAGGGGCGGAGGGGGTATTGCGCCGCTCCCTTCTCGATCTTGCTGGCTCCCAAATTCTTGGCATAGACAGCCCGCGATATTCTGGTTCCATCAGAACGGGGAATTGACCTCCAGTTCGCGGGCATCGGCCAGCTCGTCCTGCCGCCCGGCACTGAGGTGCTGGATAAGATCGACCGTTCTGCGGCCCATGTAGATGTCCATGACCATCGCCATCAGTTCCGGATCATCGGAGTGCTGGCCGCCAATATGTCGTGTGATCTGGTTTGCTATCGTCTCGGCACGCATGCGCTTCTTCTCCGTAAATTCTTCGTCAGTCAGCGGCTCCATGTCTTTGCCTTCGGCCTCATGCAGGGCATGCAGCCAGCGTGGATAGTCAGCCGCCTCCTCGCCCAAAGCCCGCTTTACGGAACGCATCTTGGTCACCCAGGACCGGGTCACAGCGGTCGCCCGGATGATCTCGGGGCGGTTCTTCTCGCCAATCAGCACCAGCTTCCAGGCCGCGTCCGTGCGCTCGCTGGAGGTCAGCTTGACGCCGTGCTGGCTGTTCCGTTCGATGCTGGCAAACACGGCATCTGCTGGCGTCCCCGTGAAGTAGACGACAGGCACGGTGAAGGACTGACCCCGCCCGTTCTTGCTGGCGTGCTGGCGGTGCGCCTCCAGCCGCTGGTGCCCGTCCACGAGGAAGGCCCGGCCTCCTGCCATCAATACCGTGAGCGGTGGTAGCTTTTCACCATTGGCCAGAACCTTGGCCAGAGCGGCAATCGCCTGCTCGTCTGCCATCGCCCTGTTGTTGAAGACCGGCAAACACCCGATCTGCTTGAAGGGCAGACGCCTCGGCAACGGCACATCACCGTCCGGCTGCATGGCCAGTTTCTCTATTTCGCGAAGGCCAGCGAGCGCCTCGCCGTCCAGTACCTCGATCTGCGCGGCCAAATCGGGGGTCACGTCCCGCTCAGTTCGGATTTGTAATTCGTGCATGCTGTTCTCGGGTTTATGGTCATGAAGAGCCCGGATTTCGGGCATTCCTCCTAAGGTGGGTGGCATTCGGAGGCCGCTATGCTGGGGGCCATTATAGCCCCGTAGTGAGTGGCCTCCTAAGGTGAGTGGAAATCCACTTTTGAAGACGCCCCGACTGAGGCCGTTAGCCGCCCATGGCGCTAAACACTGACATCCCAGCCCATGCCGCCCCAAACCAGCCGAGGCATTTGATCGGCAGGCTGAGATAGCTATAGGCCAGCAGCATGTTCATGAACTGACTGGAGCCCCGGAGGATGCCATGAAGAAGCGCCAGCAACACGGTCAAGCCGATGAGCGTGGCGATACCTGCAATGATACTCATGGCGCTCACTGCCCCGCTGCTGGTTCAATGCAGAAGACGCCCTGGAGCCGCCCAGCGAAGAACTCCCACTGCCCGGCACCGCGCTTATGGCCAAACCCTACCGGGGCGGTGACAAGCTCAATGAAGGCGCTGATGGGGGTGAAGGGGATGCGCAGGTAGATGGCGACTGGCTTGTGGCCATCATGGAAAAGGTCGAAGTGTTGAGCCAGCGTCTCCCGTAGATCGAGACCGGCGTTGTGAACGAAATTAGCGATACTACGCATGAGAAATTTCCTGAGATTGGTGGTCGAAAGACCGGGCCAAAGCAGCCCCCGAAGAGGCCCACAGGCGTCAACAAGCAGCCGGCCGGGCAATGCCAGCCAGTCTGCATCAAGCCGCCCATGAGCCCGCCATGGGGCTGCTACAGGCGCTCCTTGATGGCCCTTGGCTTTCTCAATCGAAGGCTTGGGCGCTGTGCTTTAGGTGACTTCGCGGTGTTCCTGATCGGCTCGGGACGAACCGTTTCCAGTGTTGGTCGCCAGTCCGTCATTGCCACTTCAAATCGGGGCAGCTTCCTGATTTCTGCGTCAATGACATCTGGCGGCCAATCCCCATAGCCCTCGCGGGCGTCCGTCTGCGACCGGCTGCCAAGCATGAAGTCGCGCGGCTCTTTATCTACTCTGTGCTTCCGGCACAGGCTTGTGAACGAATGCCGCCAAGCATGATTTGGCCTGCCTCCCGGTGCGGCGATGCCCAGTTCTTCGGTGATCCAGTTTGCAACTTTGCCAGCGCTTTCTCCGGCCCTGTGATCTTCCAGCGCTTTCAGGTCCGTCCCGGCCGGATAGGGGGTGTAGAAGGCAGGCCCATCACCGATGGCCTGGAACATGTCTATCAGGCCCATCTCGATCAGGTGTGGATGAATGGCCATGGTCCAGGCGTTGCCGCCTTTGGTGCTGCCGTCTTCCGGGGTGATGAGCATGAACGTAACGTCGTCCTCGCGGCGCAGATGGCGTCCCTGAAACTGCGTAATCTCACTGACACGCAGGCCGGTGTAGGCGCTTATCCATGGCACCCAAAACACCGCCCGCTGGTGAGGTGCTGATAGTGACTTCTGACTGCCACGGAACGTGGCGGCCAATATGGCCTTGGCCTGCTCCGCGCTGTAGCCCTTCCCGCCATCGGTGGTAGGGGCATCACGCTCATCGCGGATTAGGTCGGCAACATTGGACGCCAAGCTGAATTCCTTGACCCCATGGCGGAGGGTGGACTTGAGCGCCGCAAGATACTGATCATTGATAGTCTTGGTTGCCAGGCCCCGCCCAATGAGCGCGTCTCGCCACCTCCGCACATCATCACGGGTGATGGTTGCGGCGTCCTCGTGCCCGATGAGCTTCACTAGGTCGGCAATCTTGGCCCGGTAGGTATCGAAGGTCCGCGCCTTCTTTGACTGCGTGGCCTGCTTGTGATCGAGCAATGCGGATAAGGTCAACGCATCCTGGTTTCCGCCCCCAACCTCGGTACGTTTCTCGGCCTGCGCTGGCAGTTCTACGGTGGGAAAGCGTTGACCGACTAGGTCGGGGCTGTAGTCCCCATTGGCTCGCCTCTCCAACAGATCGAACACGTCCCTGAGCGCCCTGTCGAACTCCACCAGGAGGCGCTGGTAGGTCTCGGTATCGACGGTGAGGTGATGTTCAAGCAGCGCCCCATCTACCCATGAGCCCCATTTTTCTCGCAGGCTGGGCGGGGGATCAATCATGAGCGCTCGTTGCGTCGGTAATGGTTGCGGCTTGCCGTCCCATCTCTCGCGCCGTTCACGCCTTGCTGCCCAATCAACAGCGCTGCCGGGCTCATCCTCTAGCATCAGCTTCCAGGCGCGGTAGACTTCCCCGGCCAAGGCGACAATCTGCCTGAGGCTCAGCTTGACCGGGGCATTGTTGAAGCTCAGCCAGACTTGGTCGAACTGCGACTGCGCTTCGCCAGCGAGCCGCTTGGCCTCCGCTACGTCCTTCGTCCCCAGCGACACCTGCACAGTGGCACCGATCTTGGGCTGTGATATGCGGCAATCGATTGTGACAATCACGGACTTGCCCGCCGCTACCGCCCTAATCAACGCTGGGGTGCGTTGGCGATACCAGTACACGCCGGTCTTCGGGTGCTTATAGGGACGGGGCATTGAAAGGACCATGTGGACTACCTGTGTGTATCACCGGCAGTTTCAAATCACCTAACAAAACCAGATACTTCTGGGAATTCAACGGGGTAGACTGGTGCTGCCGGACAGGATTGAACTGTCGGCCTCTCCCTTACCAAGGGAGTGCTCTACCACTGAGCTACGGCAGCATCTGGGGCGGTCTGGCTGGTGAGCAAGGCCGCTGATTTGTCGTGGGGCACTTGCCCGCCGCGACGGGGGCTCTACTGCCATAGCCCAAACCTCGACGCAAGGCTAAAAAACGCCTATCACCACCTGATGGCCAACACGATTCCCCTTTGGGGCAAATGAGCAAATCCGAACAAGCCACCCAGCGTGAGCAAAGATTGGCCGCAAAGCTGCGTGAGAACCTCAAACGCCGCAAGGGACAGGCCAAGGCTCGGGCCGATTCCGAGCGGCAGGCGCCCGATCCTCAATCGGCCCCAGAAGCTGATACGGTCAATAAACCGTAAACCAGTTTCGGGTGACTATCGACTAACTGCTGATGCGACGAGATTCTCGTCTGGATGCGGCGAGAAGTGTGGCTTCCGAAAGCCGGAGCGAAGCGTATTGCGATACGCCAGCGACGGAATCGGAAAACGCAGTTTGCAGCCCAGCCAACCGAGAGTTCCAAGCGTCAGACGCTGAGTGCGGCGAGTCTGGCTTACGTGGCAACTAGGACTTGGCCTACCTCCATTCACAGGTAGATGGGCGTTTTGCGCCCGCCATATAGGACAAGACTATGGACCGTATCCGTTTGATCGGTGGCAATGAACTCAACGGCGAAATCCCGATTTCGGGCGCCAAAAATGCCGCTTTGCCGCTGATGATCGCTTCGCTGCTGACCGACGAGCCTTTGGTGCTGCAAAATGTGCCACGCCTAGCCGACGTCAAGCAGCTCGAGCGCATCCTTGAGAATCACGGCGTCGATATCGCCGTGCATGGCCGTCGCCGTGGCGAGGACGACGTTGTCGGCCAGCGCATGACGTTCCATGCCGCCGATATCGTCGACACGACTGCCCCCTATGATCTGGTGTCCAAGATGCGCGCCAGCTTCTGGGTGATTGGCCCGCTGCTGGCCCGTTGCCATGAAGCCCGCGTTTCACTGCCTGGTGGCTGCGCCATTGGCACGCGCCCTGTCGATCTGTTCCTTTATGGCCTCAAGGCGCTCGGCGCCGAGATCGATATCGATGAAGGCTATGTGGTCGCCAAGGCGCCCAAGGGTGGCCTTGTCGGCACCACCATCCACTTCCCCAAGGTTTCGGTGGGCGCAACGCACACCATCCTGATGGCGGCAACGCTCGCCCGTGGCACCACGGTGATCGAGAACGCTGCCCAGGAACCTGAAATCACCAATGTTGCCGAATGCCTCGTCGCCATGGGCGCCAAGATCAGTGGCATCGGCACGCGCACGCTGACCATCGAAGGCGTGGAAAAGCTGCACGGCGCCACCGTGGACGTGATTCCCGACCGTATCGAAACCGGCACCTTCGCCATGGCCGTGGCCATGACGGGCGGCAATGTGTTGCTCAAGGGCGCCCGCCCTGAACACCTGCAGTCGGCGCTCGACATTCTTGGCCGCACCGGCGTTGACCTGACGGTCGAACCGGAAGGCCTGCGCGTTTATCGCAACGGCAATGGCATTCAGCCGGTCGACGTCGAAACCGATCCATTCCCCGGCTTCCCCACCGATCTGCAGGCGCAGTTCATGGCGTTGATGACCATGAGCGCGGGCACCAGCACGATTCGCGAGACGATCTTCGAGAACCGCTACATGCACGTCGCCGAACTGGCGCGCTTTGGTGCCGATATCGCGGTCGATGGTCAGGTCGCCACGGTGCACGGCAAGTCCAAGCTGCGCGGCGCACAGGTGATGGCAACCGATCTGCGCGCTTCGGTGTCGCTGGTCATTGCCGGCCTTGCAGCGCAAGGCGAAACCATCGTCAACCGCATCTATCACCTCGATCGTGGCTTTGAAGGCCTCGAAAACAAGCTGAGCCGCTGCGGCGCGGAAATCGAACGCCTCGCCGGCTAGTCTGGTATCGGGCGTTAAACAAAAATCCCGCGGCGCAGGCGTCGCGGGATTTTTTTATGCCTGTCAGATCGACTGGCCATGCTGGAAGATATTGGTCGGATCGACCGCCGCCTTCACGGCTTCCAGGCGCGCCAGATTGGCGCCGTAGTAACGCTGTCGCCAATCGACCAGCGCATTGTCGGGGAAGTTCTGGAAAGCGCCCGCGCCATGGGTGCTGACCTGCTGGTAGAAGCCGTCCTGCCAGTCGCTGGCGCGGCGCACGACGTCCGGGCGCGCTGCGTCGTCCTCGCTCCAGCTAAAGCCGACCACGGATAGCCAGCGGCTGTTGCGATGGGCAAAAGCGGTGGCGTCACTGGCCAGCGCATTGATCTGGCCGCCGGTCTGGAAGAAGAACAGATCTCCATGCGCGCCGGTACCGGGCCACTGGTAGAGCCGTTCGAACGCAGCGTCGATGAAATCGCCATCGGGCGCTTCGGGCAAAAAGGTCGAGCGCTCGCGAAACCATGCTGGTGCGCCGGGCTCGGAGAGGAAATTCTGGCCCTCCCAATAGGGCAGCTCCTGCACATCGCTGAATTCTGGCGTGCCGACAGCCAGCACCGGCGCCATCAGCGCCATGAAGTCCTCCTGCGAGCCGGCAAACAGGCCCAGCAGCGTCACCGGCACCTGCCGGCCGCGCTCGGCCTGTTCCCGCGTCACCCCGCCCAATGCAATGCGCGAACCAAGGGTGGTTGGCGCTGCGTCGGCGGTGGCAAACAGCACGCGTGCCACGTCCCTGGTATTTTCGCGCCAAACCATGCGGAATACGGTGATGCGCTCATCGGCCGGTGCCGTCTTGATCGTAAAGCTGGTGCTGACGCCGAAATTGCCGCCCGCGCCGCCGCGAATGGCCCAGAACAGATCGCTGTTCTCATTCTCGGACAGGGTCAGCACGCGGCCGTCCGCAGTGACGATTTCCGAAGCGATGACGTTGTCGCAGCCCATACCGAGGCGACGCATGTTGAACCCGATGCCGCCACCGAGCAGAAAGCCTGCCGCGCCCACGCTGGGGCAGCGGCCATGCGTGATCATCCGGCCAGCGCGGTTCAGCGCCGAATAGACCTGCCCGTTGAGCGCGCCTGCCGCGACGGTGACGGTCTGGGTATTGGTGTCATATGCAATCTTCCGCATTTCGCGCATGTCGATCACCAGCCCATGATGGCTCGAACGACCGGCATAGGAATGCCCGCCGCCGCGGATCGCGAAGGGCATGTCGTAGTCGCGGCACCAGCTGATGACATCGGCAACCATTTGCGGGCTGGTGCAATAGGCGACGCCCTGCGGGCGGATGTCGCTGAAGCGCAAATTGTTGGGCAGCGCAGCCTTGGCGTAGCTGGCGTCGCCCGGACGGACCAGATGGTCGGCCGTCAGCCGCTTGAGCGTTTCCCAGCGATCAGGCGGCATCGGCAAAGCAGGGGCGGGCGCAACAATGGCGGTTTCCGCAAGGCTTGGCGGCACCATCACCAGGCTCGCAGCAGCCGCGCTGCCCGCCAGAAAACTGCGGCGTGAAAGAGATTTATGCATTGTCATGACGGCCCCCAGGTAACGCCTTTTCTTGCCACGGCGGGCGTTAATGAGGGATGCAGTCAATCGCTGCGATCTGCATGTGTCTGCCGCGCATGGCATTGCCCGCGCGGCGTCAAACTTGTAGATCGGTAGCTGCGTGACCAGATAATCTCGTTCTACGCAGCCATGGGCCGACCAGACATGACCGACCTGAAACTACTCGCGCTTGATACCGAAGACCTCGAAGTCATCTCCGCCCATGTTCAGGACGCCGTCGTGCGTGTTGCCGATATGGGCTATGCGCGCGGCGATCACCGCTTTGCGCTGCTGATGAACCGGTTCGACTGGGAATCAGGCGCCAGCCGTCGCGACAAAGGCTTGCGCAAGCGCGCCGCGCTGCATTTCGATGCGGTGCAGTCGGTGGTGACCAATGGGTTCGATCCAGCCGCGCCCGAAGGCGTGCTGAACCTCCTCGCGATCACCTTCATGCCGATTGACGGCCCCGCCGGCATCATCGAAATCAGCTTTGCCGGGGGTGGCACTGTCCGCCTCGGCGTTGAATGCCTCGAAGCCCGCCTTGCCGATCTTGGCGCCGCCTGGGCGGCTGCCGCCAAACCAGCCCACTCGCTCGACTAAGGACTGCCTATATCCATGCCTATCCGTCTCGACAGCCAGGACACCGATTTCGAACAGCGCTTTATGGAGCTGCTGGGAAGCAAGCGCGAGTCCAGCCAGGACGTGAACGACACCGTCACGCGCATCATCGCCGACATCCAGTCGCGCGGTGATGAGGCGCTGCTCGAATATACCAACAAGTTCGACCGCACCCATTACAGCGTCGAAAACCTGCGCATAAGCGAAGCCGAGATCGACGCCGCCGCTGCCCGCGTGACCGACGAAGTGCGCGCGGCGCTACAGACCGCGCATGACCGCATTTTGGCGCATCACCAAAAGCAGAAGCCCGAAGATCACATCTATCAGGACCATCTTGGCGTGACGCTGGGCACGCGCTGGACGCCAGTGGACGCCGTCGGCATTTACGTGCCGGGTGGCCTTGCCTCCTATCCATCCTCGGTGCTGATGAATGCTGTGCCTGCCAAGGTTGCCGGTGCCAGCCGCATCGCCATGGTCGTGCCGACGCCCGACAACCAGATCGCCGCGGCCATTCTGCTCGCCGCCAAGATTGCCGGCGTGACCGAGATTTACCGTGTCGGTGGCGCGCAGGCTGTTGCCGCGCTCGCCTATGGCACGCAAACCATCGCCAAGGTCGACAAGATCGTTGGCCCCGGTAACGCCTATGTCGCCACGGCCAAGCGCCATGTCTTCGGGCAGGTGGGCATCGACATGATCGCCGGCCCATCCGAAGTGCTTGTTATCGCCGATGGTTCGGCCAACCCGGCCTGGGTCGCCGCCGATCTCATCGCGCAGGCCGAGCACGGGGCAGGGGCCCAGTCGATTCTCGTCACCACCGAAAAGGGTCTGGCCGACGCGGTCGAGGCCGAAGTCGACCGTCAGCTGTCCATGTTGCCCAAGCAGCAGATCGCCCGCGAGGGCTGGAACGAGTTTGGCGCCGTCATCACCGTGACTTCGCTGCATGAAGCGGCCGACCTCGCCAACCGCATCGCCTCCGAGCATGTCGAACTGGCGCTGGACGATCCACAGATCATCCTTGGCGCCATTCGCCATGCCGGCGCGATCTTCCTCGGTCACCACACGCCCGAAGCCATTGGCGACTATGTCGGCGGCTCCAACCACGTGTTGCCCACCGCCCGCTCGGCCCGCTTTGCCTCGGGCCTTGGCGTGCTCGACTTCATGAAGCGCACCTCGATTCTTGGTTGCGATCCATCGTCATTGGCAGCGCTGAGCGAAGCGGCGGTCATACTGGCGGAAGTGGAAGCCCTCGACGGTCATGGGCGCTCCATTTCGATCCGGCTGAACCGGTGAGCATATCGATGGAAAATCCGGCCAAGGTCCCTCAAGCCGATCGCCTGGTTACCGTCACGCTCGACCCCAACACCATCACCTCGATCAATCCTGACGAGGTGCATGAGTGGCGCATTGCCATTTATGACCTGCTCGAAAACAACAGCTTTCGGCCCGCGCGCGTCACGGCGACCGGGCCGTTCGCGCTGCATATGTCCATCGTCGGCAATTTCATCGTGCTCGACGTGCGCCACCCCGAAACCTTCCAGCCGATCGCCGCGCACTATCTGTCGCTGACCCCGTTCCGGCGCCTCATCCGCGACTATTTCCGCATCCGCGACGCCTATTACGAAGCGATCCGTTCGGCCCAGCCGTTCCAGATCGAAACCGTCGACATGGCCCGGCGCGGTATGCACAACGAGGCGGCCGAACTGCTGCGCACACGGCTGGCCAACAAGATCATCCTCGATCTCAACACCGCCCGGCGCCTGTTCACGCTGATCTGCGCCGTACAGCCCTATGCCAGCCGGATCGATGAAAGCAAAAGCGAGCTGCCGACGGTGCTGTTTGTCTGCTCGATGAACTCGGTGCGCTCGCCCATCGCTGCTGCCTTGGCCCGTCAGGCCTTCCCCGGCCGCATCATTGCGCGCTCGGTGGGCGTGAATGGCGGCAAGGCCGATCAGTTCGTGCACGAGGTGATGGAGGAGGTCGGGATTGATATGAGCATCCACACCCCCCATATCCTCGATGAGCTGGTTGCCAACCGCTTTGATCTCGTCATCACCCTGTCAGACGATGCCCCAGAAGCCGTGGCCCGCAAGGGTCTCGAAGCCGATGCGGTGGAAAATTGGCACGTGGCCGATCCCTCACTCGTCGAGGGAAACCGCGAAGTGGTGTTGAGCGCCTATCGCGAGCTGCGCGACAGTCTGCGCAAGCGCGTGCGGGAGCGTTTGGAGCCACTGGTTCATGAACGCCCGCAGTAAAAGTGGCCGCCGATTTTGCTCTTCGGAGGCGCTGCAACTCGTGACGAATTGCGCCGTTTCGCCTCTTGGGCGCGGATGCGGCGCAAGTGGTTCACAAATCCATTGAATTGAAGTAGGTAGAGGCCACTTTCCGACCCGTGGCCGGCGAGCTATGCCCCTATGGGTCTTATCAGGAGATAGTATGGCGAAGGAAGAAGTGCTCGAGTTTCCGGGCGTTGTCACAGAATTGCTTCCCAACGCGACGTTCCGCGTCAAGTTGGAAAACGAACACGAGATCATTGCCCACACCGCTGGCCGCATGCGCAAGAACCGCATCCGCGTGCTCGCAGGCGACAAGGTCCTGTGCGAAATGACCCCCTACGACCTGACCAAGGGTCGCATCACCTATCGCTTCAAGTAAGGTCCGCAGATGGCCAGTCGTCCGGATTTGATCCTGGCCTCCGCATCGCCGCGTCGGCTTGCCTTGCTGAATCAGATCGGCATCGAGCCCGAGCATCTGGTGCCGGCCCATGTCGATGAAACTCCCGAAAAGGCCGAACTGCCACGCAAGCTGGCCATTCGCCTCGCCGATCTCAAGGCGCTGACCGCCCAGCACAAGGCGCGGTCTGCCGGGTTCGGGCAGGGCGCTTTGGTCTTGGCTGCCGATACGGTAGTCGCCGTCGGGCGGCGCATTCTGCCCAAGGCCGAGACCATGGAAGAGGCCAGCGAGTGCCTCCGCCTGCTGTCGGGCCGGGCGCATCGCGTCTATACCGCGTTGACCGTGCTCACCCCGTCCGGCGTCAAGCGCCAGCGGCTGGTCGAAACGCGCATCCGCTTCAAGCGCCTCTCCACCAAGGAGATGGAAGCCTATCTGGCCTCGGCCGAATGGCGCGACAAGGCCGGCGGCTATGCCATCCAGGGAATCGCCGGGGCGTTCGTGGTCAAGCTGTCCGGCTCCTATACCGGCGTCGTCGGTCTGCCTCTGCTCGAAACCGCGCAATTGCTGGCTGGCGAAGGCTATCCGGTGCATTTCAACTGGCTCAATCAGGCCAGTCTGTCAGGCGTCTGATGCTCACGGAAAAGAAATGCCCGATCTGCGGCAAGCCGAGCGTTGAGGCCTTTCGCCCTTTCTGCTCCAAGCGCTGCGCCGATGTCGACCTCAACCGCTGGCTGACCGGCAGCTACGTCATCCCCGCGCGCGACGACGAACCCTTGCCCGACCTAGGCAATGGCGTCCCCGATTACAACGAAGACGACAACATCTGAGCGCAACCCCATCGGGGCCAGCGATTGACAAGCTTGCTATAGCCAGCGCAATAAACATGATTGTATAATTCATGTTTATTCAGCGTCTGGAGTTTCGATGTTCGTTTCCCGCACCTGGCTGCGCCTCCTCACCGTGGTCGCACTCGGCACTGTCGTGTCCGTCACCCCATCCATGGCGCAAATCGCGCAGACCATTGCCGAAACGCCAACCACCAGAACCATTGAGCACGCGGCTGGCCAGACCGAAATCCCGCTCGATCCGCAGCGCATCGTCACCCTGCACAATGTCTTTGCCGAAGCCCTGTCGGCGCTCGGCCTGTCGCCGATCGGCTCTGTTGACCGTCCATCGGGCATGCCGGCCCAGTTGCTGGCGTCTCTCGCCGACACCACCTCGGTCGGCTCGCATTCGGCGCCTGATTTCGAACGTGTGCTCAAGCTCGAACCAGATCTGATTCTAGCCCAGAAGCGTCAACTGGGCGACGACTACGAGCGCCTGACCGCCATTGCACCCACCCTGCTGCTTGATGAACCCGAAACAGAATGGCGCGACTGGTATCGCGGCCTGGGCAGGGCCTTGGGCCGCGCTGACGCCGCAGAGGCCGCCATTATCGCCTATGACGACAAAGCCGCCACCACCAAGGCTGCGCTGGCAGCAAAGCGCCCCGGCGAAACAGTGCTGCTGCTCCGGGTCCGTGAAAAGGACATCCGCGTCTATGGCGGCTCGCGCCGCGCCGGCCCGGTCCTGTTCGATGATCTGGGTCTAACTCCGCACGACATGGTCCCGCTTGACAAGGAGCATCAGGAAATTTCGCTCGAAAACCTGCCCCAGCTGACCGCCGACCACATCTTCCTGATGGTCGAGGACAAGGACCGCATGACCTCCATCGAAGCCACCGAACTCTGGCAGCGCCTCCCGGCCGTCCAGGCCGGCCACGTCTACCCCGTCAGCATGGAGCCCTGGAACCAATCGGTCGGCCCCATCAGCTTCGCCGTCGTCATCGACGACGTCGCCGCGGCGCTGCTGTAGGCAAGGCGAAGCAGCAGAGGCTTCGGCCTCTGCTGCCGATGTCTCAGCGAAACGTCGGCCGACGGCCCCTCAAACGAGTGACTTGCTCACCGATCCCGCACCCACCCGCCCCAGGGGCCTTGACTGGGTGCGTGAAGTCAGTTGCACCCACCAACGACCGACCGGCCATAATTGGCTAACTGTTGCGGTCAGATTCGCCACACATCTCGGCCGCAACAGGTGTCGGTCCACTGACCGCTTCCGCATTCGGCGTCATCCCGGCCTTGAGCCGGGACCCATCCTCAGATGTTAGATTCCGTCGCCGAGCTGCAGTTCTGGGCCATTGCGAACGCTGAGCTCCCCCGAACGCACCCAAATTCACAGCCAATCACCCCCTCAAACCCCAGCGAAACCGGCCTATTCACATTTCTTGCACAATCTCCTTTTCCACATGCCCTTTTCCCGCTTGCGCGCCAAAAACCCTTCCCCTATAAGGCCCATGGCTTTCAGCCGGGCGGACCTTCCGCCCTGTTGCCCGGGTAGCTCAGTTGGTAGAGCAGCGGATTGAAAATCCGCGTGTCACTGGTTCGATTCCGGTCCCGGGCACCATCATATCTCATTGAAATTGTTGGAATAATTACCCTTGTGGCCGGACGATGGCTTGGGTTGATGTCGCGTCGTGTCGCACCGGCAAAGCCCCGAGAATCCTTGCCCGAACTTGGGCGCACGGCGAGGCCATGCAACATGAGATGCAACATGGGCATATACCAACGACCGTAACCTGAGGTCGACGCTTGCCTTTGTTGAGAGCATGCGCAAGTTTTGCGGGATCTGGGGGAGCCGATATGAAGAAAATTGTCAGAGGACTTGCAGTCGTTTCGTTGCTTGCTATGACCAGCGCGGTTTTGGGGCAAGATGATCCGTCCACAAAAGCGGCGACATGCTCGGCGATCACGGACTCGCTGGCGCGGCTAACGTGCTTTGACAGAATTTTTCCTGCCGGCGCTGTCGCAAGTTTAGATCAATCCAACTCAACTACGGGTGAAACCGATAGCGGATCTGTCGTGGCGACATCACCATCGGCTTGGGAGGTCGAAAGTACCAAGTCGGCAATCGACGATTCGCCCTCGGTTACCGCGTTGCTCATGCCGATGACATCCAGCGGAACGGGGATTGGCGATGGTGGATTGGCCATCATTCTGCGCTGCGTGGAGAACACCACGTCGGTTGTTCTGTCCACCACGATGTTCATGACCAGCGAGAATGTCGAGGTCACCATTCGTCTTGACGATCTCCCGGCGCAGACCACCAGTTGGGTCCGGTCAACAAATTACAAGGCACTGGGACTGTGGAATGGATCGAAGGCAATTCCCTTCGTCCGCGACTTGGCCTCTGCCTCAAAGTTGGTTGTCAGGGTGCAAGAGCGCGATCGACTTGACGCCGAATTCGCACTGACGGACGTTCGATCAGTAGCGGCACAGGTGGCCGCTGCTTGCAACTGGAACTTGCACAGTTAGGTACCGTCACGAGCGCCGCGCTTCATCAACTATGTCGAGTTGCGCGCGTTTTCGTCCTCAGCGACGGTGCGCAGCGCCACTTCTACGCCTCGGGTGCAGGATCGCGTAGGCGACTTCACCATCAACTTGACTTTGGACGCTTATTCTTACCTGTCTTCCGGCGAGGATCAGGATGAACTGGCAGCGGAAGAGCGAAGCCTGTTAAGGTGATCGAAAATAAATCGAGAGATGCCAGTGCCTTCTGTTCGTTACCATCTTGGAAAGTTCCCGCCGAAGCAGATCGAGTGGGCAGATTTGGTCCCACTTATTGGCCGGGCAAATGCATCTCTGGCGCGATATGATGGCTTAGTTGCGGCCATACCCAATGCCTCCGTCTTGTTGTCCCCATTGACTACTCAAGAGGCAGTTCTGTCTTCAAAAATCGAAGGCACCAATGTTACCATGGGCGAGGTCCTTGAGATTGAAGCAGGTGGCGATGGAAATCTCGGTCAACCTAAGCGCGAAGATGCCGAGGAAATTCGCAATTACAGGCGAGCGCTAAGCTTCGCTGCGCATGCTATCCGTGAGCGCCCCTTAACCCAGCACCTACTCCGCGAAGTTCACGCTTTGCTCATGGAAGGTGTGCGTGGGCGGGACAAAGATCCGGGCGCGTTCCGCAACGAGCAGAACTGGATTGGCCCTCAAGGCTGCACGATCGAAGAAGCGAACTTTGTTCCGATCCCACAAGAGCACCTTACGGCGGGGCTCGACATTTGGTCTGGTTTCATGTCGAGCGAAAAAGAGCCGGATCCCCTGGTACAGCTCGCGATCGTTCATGCTGAATTTGAGGCCTTACATCCATTTAAGGACGGGAACGGGCGGCTCGGGCGTATGATTATCCCGCTTTTCCTGTTTTCCCGAAAAATTCTTAGCGGTCCGAATTTTTATATGAGCGGATATTTAGAAGAGCGGCGCGAGGAATACGTCGAATCCATGAGGGGTATTTCCCGCGACGATGCTTGGACACAATGGTGCGCGTTCTTTTTGGAAGGAATCATCGATCAGGCATCGGAAAATCAGCACAAGGCGCAGAGTATTCTCAAGCTTCACCAAGGAACATTGGCTCGTGTTGTCGATATTACACACTCACAGTTCGCTGCCCGGGCGGTGGATTTCATTTTCTCACGCCCAATATTCTCTAGTACGGCCTTTACAGACGGGTCAGGTATCCCAAGAGCGACAGCGTTACGGTTTTTGACTTTGTTGAGAGACAACGAAATCTTGCAGCAAATCCAAGAAGGGTCAGGCCGGCGGCCGGCGATCTTCGCATTCCCGAGCCTGATCAATGTCGCTGAGGGGAGGGATATCCTTTAGCGTATCATGCATGAGTAGCTAAATGCATTGCGTCTCATAAAGTGCGAAATGTGAGACGATAAGTTTGTAGTTGTTATTGCGTGGGACGCAATTCGTATGGATGCAATATGGAGAAGCCCTCACATTGGCCGCGCTTTATGATCGACGCGGAACTCCGCGCCTATTTTGGCCTCAGCGAGCGCGCGCTGCAGCGCCTACGCATGACGGGCAAGTTCCCAAAGAAGGATGCACTGATCGGCAAGACCGATAGCAAGGCGGTTGATCACTACTTCGATCAGCGCGCAGGACTGGTCGCAACGCACCTCGAATACGATCGCGAGGCCGAGCTCGCGAAGGAGAACTTCAGCTCCGAGCCGAGGGCAAAGGGGCGTCCGCGTACCGTCCGTCAGTGACGACCTCGTACAGATCATCGAGCAAGATCGAGCTTTCCACCACTCGCATGATCAAGACATTGGGCTCGATACCCAACTTGGCCGCTTTAGTGACGATCGCGTCGCGCTGCCAGGACGCCATCTCAACCGGCACCACCACCCGGGGCGGCGTTGATCCACACAGGCCGGCGCGGCGCAGCTGGCCCTTGACCGTACCCTCACTGGTACCGTCTCCCACGATCTCGGCGACCGCCTTGGCCGAGTGGCCGCGGCCCAGCCAGTACCCCACCTCGATCGCCCATAGGTTCGACCAAAGCGGCGCAAATCGGGCACTGCCGTGCCCGGTACGCACTTCGGCCGCTGGCTGCGAACCCGACAACACAATATGACGCCTGGTTTGACACCAGCTTGCAAGGGTCAGATGCATAGGCCTTCCTACTGGGCAGCCAGATCGATAGCTCGCTGGAATCTCACCGCGTCGGCTGGGACGAGAACTCATCAAGGTACCAAGGCGGCGGCACCACGAAGCGATTGCTCAACTCGCGATGACTTCGGCGGTAATCGAAATCAGGTCTGTCATTCCGGCCCTCCGCTCGAAATGCTAGAAGCTGCCATTTCTTCGCGGCTGGGCAACAGCCGCAACGCGCCCCATTCGGACGTTCGTATGGCGTCGGTGATTTCTCAAGAACTGCCGGTTTGCTTGTTGGCCCGATACACCGGAGTATCCGCATATTCTTAGTGACGCCCCTCGAAAACATTAGCAGGACTTATAAAACAGCGCGTCACGTTTTGTTTGTTCGTAACAGAGTGTGGCCTTAGTTTCACCGCAGAAAATATGAGGTTAGGTCATGAAACACCGGGGAAAATCTGCGGTCGTCACGGGTGCGGCGAACGGCATAGGACTGGCTTGTGCAGTCCGGCTGGCCAGCGAGGGGGCTAGTGTCGTTTTGGCAGATATCGACATCGACAAGGCGAAAGCCGAAGCGCAGTCACTGGTGGCCCAAGGGCTAAAGGCGGCGGCGATCCGGTGTGACGTGTCCAGCCGTGCCGATATCGTGGCGGCGATCGATCTGGCCGAATCCCACGGCGGCGGCTTGCACATCATGGTCAACAATGCCGGCTATTCCCTCAAGAAGGACGTGCTGGACGTCGATGGCGAGGACATGCGGCGCCTGTTCAACGTGAATCTCATGGGCGCGTTCTATGGCACCCAGGAAGCGGCGCGGCGGATGGTGAAGCAGGGCGCCGGCGCCATTGTCAACATGTCGTCCATGCAGGCCGCCCTGGTCATTCCCGACCAGCTGCCGTACGGGGTCACCAAGGCAGGCATCAATCAGCTGACGCGGGTCAACGCTGTTGCGCTGGCTCCCAAGGGCGTGCGCGTCAATGCTGTGGGCCCGGGCACCATCCTGACCGCGGCCAGTCAGCGGAGTGTGTTGCAGAATGACGCTGCACGGCGGAGCGTGCTGTCGCGCATTCCGATGGCGCGGCTCGGCCGCACCGAAGAGGTTGCGGGCGTCGTCTCATTCCTGGCCAGCGACGATGCATCTTACGTCACGGGTCAGGTTATCTATATCGACGGCGGCCGCAATTGCCTCAACCTGACCGTTCCGGTCAGCGACGACCAATAGGATCGGCTGATCCTCATCTGGGCGCCCTGTCGCCGATGCCCTCCTCCGTCGCGCGACGAACATCTCCATGCCGCGCGACGTTTCGCTTTTCTAGGGGAAGGGAAAGCCATCTACGCTGGACACGCGCAGCTTTGCCCGGTGCCTAGCTGCTGCGGGCAGTGACTCGATCACCTCGCTGCCGAGCAGAGTGGCCTCATACAGGCCGGTGCCATATTTCTGGATGTGCGTGCCGATCGCGGTGGCGCTATTGATCGGCTGGACGAGCTCGACCCAAATTCTTTCGTCTTCGAACAGCACGGCAATTGTCCCGGCCCCATGACGCGAGGAAATGGCGGCAGGCTTTCCAAACATGGCCGTCAACAGGGTCTTGCTGCGTTCCAGATCATCGGTGACACAGGTCACGCCGCGCACCCCGCTGATGCCATGCGGCTGACGAATGTCGCCCCCTAATGGGGGCAGACGCCAGTCAGTGGGCGTTTTTTCTTCAATGAGAAACGGCAGAACGGGGTCGAATGCCCCGACGCCGGGTTCGATCAGGTCGAGCTCCCAGGATTTGCCCACAGTCGGCGCATGCTTGCTCAGTGAGCGCCGCGGCAGGTCACGCCCCGTCGCTGCTCGCAAGGCTTCAGTCTGGCGACTGAAGTCGCTGGCGTTGAGGGCAAAGTCGATCCAGCCGCTTCCTTTGATCCAGCGCGGGGCAAACCGGTGCATGCTGTCGCCCGAGAAAGCGAGAAGCTCGAGAAAGCTCCCGTCTGCGAACCGCACGAGGCGGTTCTGCATGGGGCCGGCGGCATCGCCGCGGTCGAGCACATCAAAGCCGCTATTGCGAAAATCCGCCCCTGCCTGCTCGAGGCTCGCAACGCCGAGGACCAGATGGTCGATTCTGGGTGCTGCCATACTCAGAGCTCCGGCACTGCGGCGAGGAGGGAGCGCGTATAATCATGCGTGGGATTGGTAAGCACCTCCCCCGCCGGTCCATGTTCGACGATGCGACCGCGCATCATCACGGCCACCCGATCCGCGAAGGCACGAGCCACAGAAATATCATGGGTGATCATCAGATAGGCGACGTTTCGCTTCTGCCGGATATCCAGCAGCAGGTTCAAGATCTGTCCGCGAATGGACACGTCAGCACCCGAGAGGGCTTCGTCGGCCAGGATAAGCGCCGGTTGCATGGCCAGCGCCCGTGCAACGGCGACACGCTGCCGCTGTCCGCCGCTCAATTCATGGGGGAAACGGGCCAGATATTCACTGCCGGGCGTGAGGCCAACGCTCTCCAACAAGCCGATGGCATAGGGTGCAAGTTCGCCGGCATCCGGATGCGATGCCTGGGCCAGCAAGGCTTTGATCGTCTTGCGCGGATTGAGAGAAGCGGTGGGATCCTGAAAGACGGGCTGCATTCCGCGGCGCGCGATGCGCAGTTCGCCCGGGCTCAGACTAGCAAGGTCACGTCCATCGAGGTAGACGCTACCGCTGTCGGGGCGGATGAGGCCAAGCGCGATACGGCCGAGCGTCGACTTGCCGGAGCCGCTTTCACCGACAAGGGCGACGATCTCGCCCTGCGCTACGGACAGGCTAACATCATCGACGGCGTGGAACCAGTCGCCCGCATTGTTGCGGAACCGCTTGGTGACGTTCTGAATGGACAGAATTGGGCCGGAATTATGCATTTTGAACGTCGGTCCCTTGGGCCGGAGCGATACCGTTATCCTGAGCTGCCCAGCACCTGACCCAATGACCATCCTGACCCAAGACTTGGGTGGCCGGACTCATGGTCGTGCATTTCGGCATGGCAAGAGGACAGCGCATGCGGAAGGGGCAACCTTCGATCTTGTGAGCGAGATTGGGCACGTCGCCGCCGATGGTGGCGAACAGGCCATTGGGCAGGCGCAGGGCGCGCGCAGAGTCGAACAGGCCCTTGGTGTAGGGATGGGCTGGGGTCTTCAGGATGCTGGCGCCTGGGCCCCATTCCACGGTTCGCCCTGCATACATGACGTAGATGCGTTCGCAGGCCTTGGAGACAAGACCCAGATCGTGGCTGATCAGCAGCATTGCCATCCCCAGCCGCTGGCGCAGCTCGCCCAGCAAATCCATAATCTCGGCCTGTGTCGTCACATCGAGAGCAGTCGTCGGCTCGTCGGCCACCAGCAGCTTGGGTTTGCTCGCCAGCGCCATCGCCAGCAGTACGCGTTGGCGCATCCCCCCCGACAATTCATGCGGATAGGACCGGCGGGCCGCCTCGGGCAGCTTCACCAGCCGGAGCAGCTCATCGACGCGCTCCGACACGCCCTCGGCGCGCAAGGATTTGGGGATCCCCTCGACAATCTGCCTGTCGATGCGCATGACCGGATTGAGAAAGGACAGCGGGTCTTGGAACACCATGGAGAGCGACGAGCCGCGCAGCACGCGCCAATCCCGCTCGCCAAAGCCCGTCACGTCGGTACCATCGACGAAGATCGATCCACTGTCGATCCGTGTGTTTTTGGGGTCGTTCAAGCCAAGAAGGGCGCGGGCCAATGTTGATTTGCCCGAGCCTGATTCACCAACCAGGCCAACGGCCTCGCCAGGTGCGATTGTGAGGCTGGCGCCCCGCGAGGCCTGTATGGTCGCCCGCTGCACCGTATAGGAAAGATGGAGGTCGCTGATCTCAACAAGCGGCTTTACTTGAGGGCTGGTCATCGTCCAGTGTCCTTCGGGTTGAGTGCGGCGTTCAGCGCGTCGCCGACGAAATTGAAGGCCAGCACGGTCAGGAAGATCGCGATACCGGGCAATACGGATAGCCACCAGGCGTTGAACAGATAGCGCTGGCCGCTGTTGAGCATGCCGCCCCAGCTGATGACGTCGGGGCTGCTAAGACCGAGGAAGCTGAGCGATGCCTCGATCAGGATGGCCTGGCCGACGATGAGGGTTCCCAACGCCACAACCGAACGTAGCGCATTGGGGACGACCTCGCGCACCAAGATGTAGATTTCGCTGTAGCCGAGGCAGCGTACCGCATCGACGAAATCGATCTGCTTGACGCGATAGACTTCGCTGCGCATCACCAGTGCAATCTGCGGCCAGGCCAGGATGGCAATAACGGCAATTACGCGGGTGGTGCCGGGCCCGAGCATGGCAACGATCACCGCCGCAAGCACGAACGTCGGCAGGACCTGGAATATTTCGGCGACGCGCATGAGGAACATGTCGATCCTACCGCCGAAATAGCCGGCCCAAGCGCCGATCAGTACACCGAGTACAGAGGCGACCAGCGCCGATATCAGCCCGACCGACAAAGACACACGAACGCCGTGGATCAGCAGTTGCAGGACGTCGCGGCCAAGCTCGTCGGTACCGAGTAGGTGCTGGGGAGAAGGGGGAAACAGCGCATTGCTGCTGATCGCCATCGGGTTCACGCTGTAGATCAATGGCACGATGATCGTGATCAGGATCAGCAGCAGGATAAAGCCGCCGGCGATGAACCCTGCTGGGCTTCCGGCGAGTCGTTGAAAAAGCTCACGCATGACGCGCTCCCAAACTGCGGCGGATCCGGGGATCGACGATGGTGTAGAGCAGGTCGGCAAGCACGTTGGCGACCACGACGAGAATGGTGGAGAGCAGGAGGATGCCCTGGAGAACAGGGAAATCGCGCTGGCCCACTGCCGTCACGAACAGCTGGCCGACGCCTGGCCAGGCGAATACGGTCTCCACAAGCAGCGAACTCGTCAGGGCGTGGCCGAACTGGTAGCCGAAGACGGCGATGACCGGAATTACCGCATTGGGCAGGACGTGGCGCCACAGCGTGTAGCCGCGGGAAAGCCCCTTGGCGCGCGCGGTCATCACGAAATCCGAATTCAGCACGCCCAGAATGCTGGCGCGCGCGGTGCGCGAGAATACGGCGATCTTGAAAGCCATGATGCAGGCCAGTGGCAGGATCATGTGCTGCAGCAGATCGAGGAAGGCCCCGAAGCCGCTCTGTGGGGCCCGCAGCGAGTACATTCCAGACGTCGGCAAAACGCCCAGCATTATGGCGAAGATCAGAACGAGAACTTGGCCGAGCCAGAAAACCGGGATGGAATAGCCAAAGAGGGTGATGGCAGAAACGGCCATATCAAAGCCACCTCCGCGCGACGCTGCGGCCAAGGATAGCGCGATACCAATGATCGCCGAAAACACAATTGCCGGCAGGATCAGAATCAGTGTGTTGAAGGTGCGCCCCAGGATCAGGTCGAGGACCGGTTGCCGGTTGGCAAAGGAAAACCCGAAATTGCCTTGGGTCAGGTTGCCAAGATAAAGCCAGAGCTGAACATGAAGCGGCTGGTCGAGGCCGAAGTCGCGCCGGAGCTGATCTATGTAGTCTTGCGGCGCCGGGAAGTCGCCGATCATGGCGTGGACCGGATCACCTGGAACCAACTTGATTAGCACGAAATTGACGATGATGATCACGAAGATCGTGACGATCGACCAAAACACGCGCTTCAGAAAATACTGCCACATGGGGTGGACCTTTTGATATGTGCCTGCCGCGGCGCCAGAGCGCGGCAGCGGCGACTTAATTCGACGCGTCGCCGAGGCTGGCGGCGCGTCGCTTGTGTTTGTCAGGCCGAGGCGGTTGGCGGATTACTGCTCCAGCCAGGCATGAGCCCAGCGGCCATTGCCGATCCAGCCCCAGAGGCCATGGAGTCTGCGGGAAGCGCCGTCGAAACCGCTGAGTTCATGCAGCATCATCTCGGGCATGTCGCGAACAAGGATCGGCTGGATCGACTGATAGATTTCGGCACGCTTGGCCGGATCGATTTCCTTCGCACCGGCGGCAAATAGGGCATCGACCTCCGGGTTAGAATACTGCGCCGCATTGCCGGAAATACGGCCGATCGACTCGGTCACGAAGATACGGCTGACACCGATTGCGGGATCGCCATACGAGTTGTTGTCGTGCAGATAGACGTCGAAGTCGTGCTCCTGGAAGACACGCGGCATCACCACGGCAATCTCGAGCGGCTGCAGATTTGCATTGACGCCGATGGAAACCCAGTTTGCCTTAAGCGCATTGGCAACCTGGTTCCGTTCGGCAATGGCGCTGTCATAGATGATGTTGACGCTGAAGCGGGTGCCGTCTGCACCGGCAACAACGCCGGCTTCGTCGAGAAGCGCTGCTGCAAGTTCAGGGTCGTATGGGTTGGAGACGTCGTAGTTTACGTCCGGATTTGCTGCCCATTCAATGCCCGAGGGCCAAGGCGCCCGGCCCAGATCGCCGAAGCCGGAAAAGGCAGTGTCGTGAATGAACTGACGATCGGTCGCCATAAGCAGCGCATTGCGGACGCGGGCGTCGTCGAGCGGGGGGCGCTTCAGGTTGAACGCGGCATAGGTCATTCCTGGCGCAAAGCCGGACCTGACGATCTGCAGGCTGGGATTGCTCTCGACCATGCGCGCATCGTTCAGCGGAAAATGGACCATTGGGATGAAGTCGATCTCGCCGGCCATCAGAGCTTGAATACGCGAGGCAGCGTTTGGAAGGGCCCTAATGATCAGGCCATCAAGATAGGGTTTGCCCTCTTCCCAGTAGTCTTCATTGCGGACGAGGTTGATATGGCTGCCGCGCTGCCAGGATTCGAACTTGAACGGGCCTGTACCGATCGGCTCCGATGTCGTGGCCGGATTCGTGGCCACATCGGTATCCTTGAAGATGTGCGCGGGCAGGATCGGCGCAGAGTAGGTGCAATTGAGGGTTCGCAGCAAGGTGGGATAGGGCCGCTCGAGCTGGATGATGGCGGTGTGCTCGTCCGGCGTCTCGACCTTGAGGAGATTCGCGCCGACCTGGGCTGAGAACATCGGGCTGAACTTCGCAGCGACCTCTTCAAGCGTGTAGCGGACATCTTCGGACGTGAACGGCTGCCCGTCATGCCAGTTCGCCGTACGCAGGTGAAAGGTGTAGGTCAGCCCGTCGTCCGAGACTTCCCAAGACTCGGCCAGCAGCGGCGAAATCTCGTCCTTGCCGTCTTCTGTGTCGATGGTCAGAAGCCCCTCATAGACCATGCAACCCGCGACGGTGTCGGGAGTGGAACTGGTAAGGGCGGAGTTGAAGCCCTTTGGTTCGGCCGCAAGGCCGATGATGGCAGTACCGCCAATTTCCGGTTGTGCTTCCGTCTGTGCCACTACGGGCGCGATACACAGACTTCCCAAGAGGGTCCACTGCAGGACCCTGCTCATTCTGCTCTTCTTCAACATGCTAACTCCCTGTCTTGATGCCTAGGGCAATATGACCAGCGTCCGGCGCGTTATGCTCCCTCCAAGGATTGCATTGACAGCGCTGATGGGTTTGGCGGTCCGGGGCGGAAGGCTAAGCTCCGATAATGCCATGCAAGCATGGTGATAATGACGAAACAAATCGATTTTCTATCAGTCACCCATAAGGGAATGTAATGTTTTGGCGTTTGGCGGTGTGTGGTCGATCATCCACAGGCAGGTCCGACAAACGGATAGGAGCTGTCCCGCCCCTCAGCGGGTCCCGTCACGCGCATGGGGTCGCTAGGCGTCGAGGCGCGGGGGCTTGTGGCAGCGCAGTTCGGGAAGTGGCCCATGGAACAGTTCGACGTCGACCATGGTCAGTTGGCCCGTTGACCCCTGCGCAAGGCTTGATGTTCCGCGATCACGGGTGACAGCATTGGGATTGCCATGCACGCAGACTGTGCCGAACGGCGCTATGTCCTGCGGGTCATACCAAGCGCCCGTTGCAATCTGCATGACGTCCGGGCGGATCGCCTCGGAGATATTGGCTCCGGCAAGGAAAGACCCCCGGTCATTGAACACACGCACGATCGCACCCTGGACAATGCCGCGCGCCTTTGCTGTGTCAGGATGGATGGTTAGCGGTTCGCGTCCGGCAATCTTGGACCCGAGGCTGGCTCGCCCGAAATCGAGCTGGCTATGCAGACGGAATGCAGGTTGATTAGCCACCAGCTGAACAGGAAAGCGCTCGGCGATGTCACCGCCAAGCCACTCCTCCGGCTCGAACCAAGCGGCATGGCCAGCACAATCGTCATACCCGAAGCTAGCTATGACCTCGGAAAAAATCTCAATCTTGCCGCTGGGTGTCGGAAGCGGCGCGCCCTGTGGGTCATGGCGGAACTTCTCAAGGATACTGAGCCTGTCGGAGGTGGGAACTTCGAGTTCGCCCGCCGCCCAGAACTCATCGAAGTCAGGCGAAGGCAAACTTCTTTCGGCAAGAGCTACTCGCGTTGTTTCATAGATAAACGCCATCCACTCGCGCGCTGTTCTGCCCTCGGTGAATTCCTGATAGCGATCCAGCCGCCGCGCCAACTCGGCGAAGATATCATATTCGTCCATCGATTGCTGGAATGGTTCAATGGCCTTCCGCATAGTGATCATTTTGGGGTCGTTGCCGGCAGCGCCGATGTCATCCCGCTCCATGGTGATCGTCGCCGGCAGAACGATATCGGCATGGCGGGCGCTGGATGTCCAATAGGGTTCATGGACCACGATGGTGTCCGGCCGCGAGAAGGCCTCTGCCAGTCGGGTTAGGTCCTGCTGGTGATGGAAGGGATTGCCTCCGGCCCAATAAATGAGCTTTACGTCCGGATAGACCAGCTTTTGCCCATTGAACGAGAAGGGCGCGCCCGGATTCAGCAGCATGTCGGAAATCCGTGCTACCGGGATGAAGCCCCTAGCGCCGTTCTTGCCTTGGGACAAGGTAGGCAGCGGCACAGCCACGGGCGGCTTACCGACATTGCCGATCGAGCCCAGTCCATATGAAAACCCGCCACCCGGCAAACCGATCTGACCCAGCATCGCTGCGAGCGTAATCGCCGCCCAGACCGGCTGCTCTCCATGTTCGGCCCGCTGCACGGACTGGCTGACGGTGATCAGAGTACGTTTGGCCGCCATGGAGCGCGCAAGGTCGACGATGTCGGCAGCAGGAAACTGCGCGATGGGTTCCGCCCACGCGGGTGTCTTTGCGATGCCGTCCAACTGGCCGCGAATGTAGGCTTCGAAACGTTCGAAACCCACACAGTGCTCTGCAAGGAAGACGCGATCGAGCAGATTTTCAGCGATGAGCACGTGGGCGAGCGCCAGCATGACAGCAGTGTCCGTGGCGGGTCTGATGGCATGCCATTCGGCACGGACCCATTCAGGCAGGTCCGCCCTAAGCGGACTGAAGAGCACGAACCTGACACCCCTCTCCTGCAGTTGCTCAAACACGCCAGCGACATTGTGGTTGGAGTTTCCGCCACCGCTGACTGAGCTGTTCTTCAGCGCCATGCCTCCGAAAGAGACGACAAGCTCGGTATTGGAGAGCATTGGGCCCCAGATCGGCGATCTTCGGTTGGTTTCCTCCAGCGTTCCGAAGACGTGGGGCGCGATAACCTGAGCCGCTCCAGCGCTGTAGTTACCGACGGATCGGCAATAGCCACCCAGCGTCGTATTGAGAAAGCGGTGAATTTGGCTTTGCGCGTGGTGGAACCTGCCGGCGCTGGACCATCCATAGGACCCGCCGAATATCGCCTCATTGCTGTATCGGTCGACGACACGTTGCAACTCGCTGGCCAAAAGGTCGTAGGCGCGTTCCCAGGTGACGGGAACGAACGCATCGCTACCCCTGCTCTTGTCGGGCCCAGGGCCATGTTCGAGCCATCCCTTGCGCACCATTGGCTGGCCGATGCGACAGTCGGGTGATGCCGCGTCATTGAGATTAGGCAGGATCGGCGACGGCATGGGGTCGTCCGGATGCGGTGTGACCTCCAGCTTGTCGCCATGAGACTGGACGGAGAACGCACCCCAATGCGAGCTGTGGGGAACGCCTTGACTTATCCGCTTGCCCATATGCCGCTCCCTGCTGACGCTGACCCGGAGATGAATACATCTGCGGTTCCCGCTTAGTTTGGCAACTAAGGGCTAGAGCGCGCTTCCCGTTGAAACAATGCGATTTATCTGGCGCAATAGTGAAGCGGCTCTAATGCACAGCTCAACTAATGGCCGAGTTCGGGATCGTCCCTTCTCCCTCGGGGAGCAGGCCAAGCAGCATCTGCTTGGCACGCGTCATGTGGCGATCGGGATGCACCAGAACGGCGAAAGAGCGCTCGGCCTGCGCGAGGGGAAATGTGCGGACCCAACCAGCCGTCGCCATCGCCGCGACAGCTCGCTCCGACAGCACACTGAGAAACTCGCCGGCCGCCACGGCAGCTAGTACAGCCTCGTTCGAGGGGAGCTCAAGGGCAACGTTAAGGTCGGATAGTTTTATACCATTCTTTGTGAGCAGGCTCTCGAATTCGGACCGGGTACCCGACCCCTGCTCCCTGAGCACCCAGCCCCATTCGGCGAATGCCTCGTGCGGTACCGATTGTGCCCCGGCGAGTGTGTGGCCTGCTGCCATCACCAGCACGAGCCTGTCGCGCGCGATTACCTGACGCCGAAGATTGCCCTGAGTTACTTCACCTTCCACAAGCCCAAGATCGGCGCGACCCTCGTGAACGGCCTCGGCCACGCTTGCGGTGTTGCCAACAGTCATCACAATTGCGATCTCTGGATGGCGGTCATGCAGAGCCACAAGCCGTGTCGGTAGCCAGTAGCTGGCAATGGTCTGGCTTGCGTGAACCCGCAGCTTGCCGCGTAACTTGGAGGACAGATCGTCCAAGACCAGGGTGGCGCTCTCGGCATGACTGAGCAACGAGCGGGCTTCGCGCAGGAAGGTTCGTCCATTCTCGGTCAGGCTGACCCGCCGACCGATGCGATCGAACAGCCTTACGTCGTGGCGCGTTTCGAGCGCCGCTATCGCTGCGCTGACCGCTGACTGGGAAAGCGCCAGCTTTGTCGCGGCATGCGTCATATGCTGGCCGTCGGCCACTGCGAGAAAGATGCGGAGCTGTTCCAGAGTCATTTCTTTATCGATTCTGTCGATCAATACGGTCAAGACAATATGATAGAATGATTGATCTTGTTGGTCCACCTAGCGCGTCAACCACGCATAAGGACGGATCGCATGCCCCACCCTGCCCAGACCACGACTGGCGTATCGGCGCCGGTAGTCCAAAGCCTCCTGCCCGGATTGGCTTTGACGATCGGGCTGGCGTGCCTAGCGGTGCTCATCCAGCGCGCCAGTGGGTTGAATGCGCTTAGTCCTCTGATGCTAGCCATGGTCCTGGGCATGGCGGTGCGCAACCTGGTAGGCGTCGGCTCGACGGCGACGCCGGGCATCAAGTTCTCGCTCCGACGCATCCTGCGCCTGTCGATCATGCTACTGGGCTTCCAGCTCACCTACACCCAGATCGCGGAGATGGGTCTTGCCGGCTTTGCTGCGGTGGCGGGCATCCTGATTGCAACCTTAGTCTTTATCAAATTGGTCGGGCGCCTCCTCGGCGTGGCACCCGCATTGGCGGAACTGATCGCTGTAGGCACCGCAGTATGCGGCGCCTCTGCGGTTATCGCGACGAATACTGTGACACGCGGATCCGACGAGGATGTCGCGTATGCCATTGCCTGCGTCACGGTGTTCGGTTCGATAGCCATGCTGGCGTTGCCGGTTCTGGCTCCGCTGTTGGGCATCGAGCGAGGCGCTTTCGGTTGGTGGGCCGGCGCCTCGATCCATGAAGTAGCGCAGGTCACAGCGGCCACCTTTCAAGGCGGCCTTGAGGCGACACAATCGGGCACCGTCGCCAAGCTCAGCCGCGTCGTATTGCTCGCTCCATTGATCCTCACACTGGCTGCATTGGCACGGTGGCGCGGGCATGCCGGCGGCGCTGAGTCACCACCAATACCGTGGTTCGTACTCGGCTTCCTGGCCGTGGTCGCGGTCAACTCTGTGTGGCCGGTAATGGGTATAACCAAGGAGGTGATCGTGGCGATTACGACGCTTCTGCTGACTATCGCCCTCGCAGCCATGGGACTGGAGACCGACACACGCAAGCTGCGAGCCTCGGGCTGGCGCGCCTTGGCACTGGGCGCTATCGGCTCGATATTCATCTCCGGGCTGGCCTTTGTCGCGCTAAGCGCCATCTGATCGACAGCTGCCGATGCGCTGTTCAGGCCACGCCTATACATAAGTGATGTTTAAGCGACGCGCGAAAACTATGAATTTGAATTCCCGCGCCGCGAACGGCTAGGCTCACGCGGAAACATAAGCCCGACAGGAGCGTAACATGTCCTCAACCCCACCCAAGACACAGGCCGGCGCGCGCGATGCCGCAGTCCAGACCGCATTGTCTGCCACGCGCAGCGCACTTGCCGGCGGCGTCACACGGGGGACATTGGACACCGCGCGCGCCGCGCTCGACAAGCTGGCGGCTGATACGTGGTTGTGGACCGAACAGGACTATCCAGCGCCCCAGGACGGCGAGACGCAGGCCCGGTACATGATCGCGCAGGACGACCCAAAGGGTCTGACGCTCTATCTGAACGTCATGCGGCCTGGAAAGAAGATACCGCCACACGATCACACGACCTGGGCCTGTGTCGCTGGGGTCGAAGGCATTGAGCATAACGGTATTTGGGATCGTCTCGACAATGGCGCCGTCACCGGTAAGGCCCAACTGCAGCAGCGCGACGTGGTTGAACTGGGTTCGGCCAAGACCCGCTCCATCGCGCTCATGCCTGACGACATTCATTCGGTGGAAATCAGGGGCGACGCCATCATCCGCCATTTGCACATGTATGGCCAGCCACTCGAAACCCTTTCGAACCGCACAGTCTACGACCCGGAAGCCGGCACCTGCAGGCCCATGACCGTTGGCGTAGCGACCCGCCGCTGACGGCCCGCTCGCTCAAGCAATCGACATACTGAATTTCATACCGTCCCACGCCTCGCCCGGCTGGGCGACGAGGACCGATTTTTTATGCCTGCAACACACGCTTACATCAGCCCGACCGGACTGAAGACAGCCCTTTCGGACGGCGGCGAGATCGCATTACTGGATGTTCGGGAACATGGGCAATATGGGGAAGGCCATCCGTTCTTTTCAGTCAATTGCCCGTTTAGTACGCTTGAATATCAGGTGCAGGGGCTCGTGCCCTCAATCCGGTCTCGCGTGGTCGTTTTTGACCAGTCGGGAGACGGCATCGCTTCGCGGGCCGCCGACCATCTAGCAACGCTTGGCTACCAGAATGTGCGTATCCTCGATGGCGGAGCGGCCGGCTGGGCCGCTGCAGGCTTTGAACTCTTCAAGGGCGTGAACGTGCCTTCCAAGGCATTTGGCGAGATCGTCGAAAACGCGATGCAAACGCCGTCGGTGTCGGCGGACGAGCTGAGCTCCATGATCAAGGCGGGGGAAAACATGGTCATTCTCGATGGTCGTCCGCCCGAGGAGTATGCGCGGATGAACATTCCTACCGCCCTGTCGTGCCCCAATGCCGAGCTGGGCTATCGCGTGGATAGCCTCCTCAAGGACGACACGACGAAGATTGTCATCAACTGCGCCGGCCGCACGCGGTCGATCATCGGTGCGCAGACCCTGATCAATCTGGGACTCCGCAATCCGATCTTTGCGTTGCGCAACGGCACGCAGGGTTGGCAGTTGTCCGGGCTGACGTTGGACTATGGCAGCACGCCCGATGAGAGCAAACCGCTGGCTGCCCAGCAGCTGGAGCACGTGCGCGCTCGCGCTGTCGCTTTCGGCAATGCCAATGGCGTGCCGCGCATCAGCATGGATATGCTCAAATTCTGGACGGCCGAAACTGAGCGCAGCCTCTATATCTTCGACGTGCGAACGGCGGATGAGTACACTGCCAATCATCTGCCCGGTGCCGTGCATGCACCGGGCGGCCAGCTGGTTCAGGCGACCGACCACTGGGTTGCAACGAGACGCGCGCGCATTGTGCTGACCTGCGATCTTGGGCCACGCGCCGTCAGCACCTGCTACTGGCTCCGCGCCATGGGACACGACGCTTATGTCCTAGACCTCGACGTGTCGACGATAGTGGGTTCCTCCGAAGCACCACGTGCGGAGGTGAGCAAACTCGCTAGCCTGCTGCATCTGACCGCCAGACAATTTGCGCGGATGCGCACAGATGGGGTCGTGCTGCTCGATGCTTCCCCCGGGACCGATTATCGCAACGCACATATCGTGGGCGCGCAATGGGTGATCCGCCCGCGCCTGGATCACATCGCGGCCAACCGCGCGCAAACCATCCTGGTTTGCGGGGAAGGCCGGCGCGCCGCGCTTGTTGCGCACGATTTGGCGACATCGGGTTTCGCCGATATAAGGATACTGGACGGCACGCGCGACGACTGGGTGTCGGCAGGCCTTGCCCTCGAGCAAACGCCCCATACCCCTCCGGACGAAGACCTGATCGACTACCTCTTCTTCGTCCATAACCGCCATTCGGGCGGCCTCGACGCGGCCAGGGCCTATCTGGCCTGGGAGCGTGGATTGACAGACCAGATGGACGAACAGGAGCATGCGGTGTTCGATGTGAGACTACCCGTATCGACGGCCGCGGAGGTACCAGCATGAAGAGAGAAACCAAGCTTCTGCACTACGGCGCTCCGGCGCGTCCCGGCCCGGCCAATCCACCAGTGGTGAGGGCCTCGACTATCCTACACGACACCGTTGCCTCCTACGACGACATTAAACTGCGGCGTGAAACGGACGAAACTCTGCTCTCCTATGGCCGGCGCGGCACCACACCCGCGCACGCGCTCCAGGCGGCCCTTGCCGATCTCGAGGGAGGCGACGCCGCTTATCTGTTTCCCACCGGCGTGGCCGCCCTGGCCGGCACGATCGGTGCCTTCCTGTCGGCAGGCGACCATGCACTGGTGGTGGACACTGTCTTCTCCCCCACCCGAAAGCTGTTCGACGTGCTGATGTCTCGCATGGGCGTGACGGTAGACTACATCCCTGCCGACGCCCGGGACCTGTCGGTCCATCTCAAACCCAACACCCGGGTCCTGTTCCTTGAATCGCCGGGTTCTCAAACATTCGACCTGCTGGATGTCCCCATGCTAACCGCACAGGTGAGTGGATTCGACGTGACAGTCATCATCGACAACACCTATGGCTCCGGCTGGCTCTACCGCCCTCTCGAACTGGGCTGCGACGTTTCCATCATTGCCGGCACGAAATATCTCGGCGGCCATGCGGACGTGATGATGGGAGCCGCCGTTGCAAAGGGTGATGCCCACGCTGTGCTACGCAAGCATGTAAACATGATCGGACAGACGCTGGCGCCCGACGAGAGCTACAACACTTTACGTGGCATGCGGACGCTTGGCCTTCGGTATGAACGACATCACCAGGCCGGGCTCGCTATTGCGGCCCAGCTTGCTGCACGTCCAGAGGTTGTGCGTGTGTTGCATCCTGGACTGCCTGATCATCCGCGCCACGATTTGTTCGTGCGCGACTTTTCTGGCGCTGCGGGATTGTTTTCTGTTGAGTTTCGGCCTGGGTTTGAAAGTGTGGCCTTTATCGATGCGCTTCAGCTCTTTTCCGTGGGCAGCTCATGGGGTGGTTTCGAAAGCCTGGCGATGCCGATTTCCCCCTATGGCGAGCGGCTCTATCCACCACAGCAGTCGGTCGGGCCGATGGTGCGGCTACATGTCGGCCTTGAGGATGTGGAGGACCTTGAAACCGATATCGAGCAGGCTTTCGCCACAGTTGCCTCAAGCGCAGGGGCACCATGATGACGAGCAGGGACGAAGTCATTTCTGTCGGCTCGGCGACCGCCGCGCCGGGTCAGGTTGCCAAGGGTCAGCTACGGGTAGGTGGGCTTTCGAGCGGCTCGGACCTGACGATGCCGGTTTGCATTGTGAACGGCCGCGCGCCCGGCCCGACGCTTTGGCTCAACGGCGCAGTACATGGCGACGAGGTCAACGCCTTCATGGTTATGCGTCGTCTCATCGCCGAGCTAGACCCCGAGACGTTGCGGGGGGCAGTGGTCTGCACGCCGCTCAGCAACCCTGCATCGGTGAACTGGCGCAGCAAGATCAACAATCTGGACTGGCTCGATCTTGACCAGCAATTTCCGGGTCGAGCAGACGGCACCTATTCGCAGCGTGTTGCCCACATATTGTTTGAGGTGGTGCGCCGCTACGCCACGCATCTGATCAGCTTTCATACGGTGGGCACGGCCTATGGCGCCGAGCCGTACACTGTCTACAAGGCGCATGCTGGCATGTCGCCCGACCTCGGTCGACGCACCGAGGCCATGGCGCTGTCCTTCGGCACGAAGCTGAACTGTCGCGTCGACCTCGCCAACGCCACCGGTGAAATTGCCGGCGGCGTAAATGGCGGCATCGATGCGGCCTGCGCCGCCGAGGGCATCACCGCCTTCATGGCCGAAGTCGGTTCGGGTGGCGACTTCCAGCAAGGGCCCATCGCGGCGGGCCTATCCGGTACGCAGGCCGTCATGGCCCATCTTGGCATGGTCGACGCGAAACAGGATGCTCCAGGCCCGGCCGGTCGGAAGATCGTCACCAAGCGAACCTTCGCCTATGCGGATACGGCGGGCATGCTCGTCGACTGTGCGCCTGCCGGCGCGCTGGTCAAGGCCGGCGAGCCGCTCTGCCGCATCGTGGACTTCTTCGAGGACAAGGATTTGGTTTGCGCCGCCCGCGACTCTATCGTCATCATGTCGCGTCGCGATCCGGTGGTGCATGAGGGTGACCGGCTCTCCTTCCTAGCGCTCGAGTGGCGGGACATACCCTGACAAGGCATGCTGCATGGAGCGACTTTGCTTGGCCCCCCTCTTGCTTTAGCGTAACTAATGTAAGCCGGGGCGGCGCACCGCAGGAGATATCATGCGAAACCTTGATCTGAGCATCCTCAGAACCTTTGTGGCCATTGCGGACAAAGAGTCGTTTGCCGCCGCGGCGGACCACGTTTCTCGTACACAGTCCGCCGTAAGTCAGCAGATGCAGCGGCTCGAGGAATTGCTTGGATATGACCTCTTCAAGAAGAAGGGGCGAACCAAGGTGCTGACGGAGAATGGCGTCAAGGTCAGGGACTATGCGCGCCGCATCGTTGAATTAAACGACGAACTGATGTCGACGGCTGCGGCGGGAGGCAAGTTCACCGTGCTCCGCGTCGGCGCCTGCTACGACGTGACGGAGACATTCCTATCTCTGCTGCTGCAGAAGGTTGCTAAGGCGCATCCGAACATTCTGCTCGAAGTCCATTCAGAGCGCAGTCCTTTCCTGATGGACGCCCTTGCTCAGGGCAACCTGGATCTGGCCATCACTACCCGCTCGGACGACAGCTTTATCAGTGAAACCCTGCGGGTTACGCCGACCGTCTGGATCTGTGCCGACGGCTTTTCTTTCGACCCCTCACGTCCTCTGCCACTCGTGCTGCCCGACGAACCAAGCCTGTTCCGATCGCTGGCCATAGAGGCGCTGGAAGGGGCTGGCAAGAAGTGGTTCATCGCCTATCTGGGGCTAAATTTGGGCGCTGTGCGCGCTGCCGTACGAGCCGGTCTGGGCGTAACCGCCAGAAGCCTTAACCAGGTCGCTGAAGACATGCGGGTACTGGGCTCGGCCGAAGATATGCCCTCCATGCCGGACGTTGCCTTCAAGCTGTTCATGCGGCCGCGTGACAAGGGCACCATGACCGAAAAGGTCTTCGAGACCCTGCGCGTCGTCTAGGCAGATTACCACCGCCACAGCAGCGAGGCGTGCGCTGTCTATGCGCTGAATAGTCTTCATCGAAGGATACATCAGCTGGCCTTAAGTGCGACCCCGAATGTTCTTGATTGTTCGCTCCGAAAATCGGGTGCTAGCTTAAGGCAGGAATGGACCGGGGGGTGAGTGAGGTCCGGCTTCCCAGCACGCTGATCGGCATGTCCATCGGCGATCCTTCACCCTTGAAGTAGTGGTTATTGCAGCCGCCTATCCGGCCCGCTCCGGATGTTTCCGCGCGGCGAGAAGAAGGCCGAGCGACCAATGAAAAACCAGGACCTGCTTTACACCTCAGCCGTCGACCTGCTGACGGCCTATCGTGATCGCAAGATTTCGCCCGTCGAGGTAACGAAGGCTATCCTCGACCATATCGAAAAGACCAATCCGGCATTGAATGCATTCGCCCAGTTTGCTCCGGAACGGGCGCTGGAAGATGCGCGGAACGCAGAAGCGCTTTGGGGGACCGGAGACGCCAGCAAGCCGCTTCTCGGTGTGCCCGTCACGATCAAGGACACTGTTGCCATGAGGGATATGCCGCCGCGCAGTGGGTCCAATACGACAGCTGGAGCCAAAGTGGCGCGCGATGCGCCCGTCGCACAGCGGCTGGTCGATGCAGGCACCGTGGTGCTAGGCAAGACCACGACGTCCGAATACGGCTGGTCGGGGGTTTCCTGGTGCCCGCAGACCGGGAAAACCCACAATCCTTGGCAACTCGGCATGAACGCGGGGGCATCCTCGGCCGGAGCCGGAGCCGCGGCCGCTGCCGGTTACGGCCCCTTGCACCAGGGCGGCGATGGCGCCGGTTCAATCCGCATGCCCGCGCATTTCTGCGGCATATACGGCCTGAAGCCGACCTATGGCCGCGTGCCGATTTCGCCGGTTGCCCTGAGCGATCTGACGGCCACCGTCGGCCCAATGACCCGCAGCGTGGCCGATGCGGCCCTTATGCTCGACGTCATGGCCGGCGATCATCCCGCCGATTTCACTACGCTGCCAAAACCGCCATACAGCTACTACGAGCGCCTCGGCGAGCGCCCCGTCATCCGCCGCATCGCCTATAGCGCAGACCTGGGCCATGCGCGCGTCGACCCCGAGGTCGCCGAGATCAGCCTAGCGGCGGCGCAGGACCTTGCCAAAGACCTTGGCTGCGAGCTTGAGATGGTGACGCCCGAATGGGGTCCGAAAGGCCCCGATATCGAGCGCTTGCTTTGGGCCGCGCACATGACTCGGGCGGAGCCGAACCTGGCAAAATGGGAAAGCCAGATGGACCCGGGACTTGTCGCCTGCATAAAAGACGGCATCGGCATCACCATGAGCCAATATATGGCGGGCAAGGCGCGCAAGTACGAATACGTCACCGAGATTCATCGCTGGTTCGAGGACTATGACCTGCTGTTGACGCCCGCCGTCTCCATCCCTGCCTTCCCGCTTCCAGACCTGATGCCGAACGACTGGCCGCGGCACAGCTGGGACTGGCTGCAATGGGCGGAATTCTCCTACCCCTTCAACCTCTCGGGCAGCCCCGCGGCTTCTATACCCGCCGGGCTGAACAAGGCAGGCCTACCGGTGGGGCTGCAGATCGTCGGGCGCCGGCTGGACGAGCTCACCGTCCTGCAGGCCTCAGCAAGATTCGAAAACATCCGCCCGTTCACCACCCGGCCGACCGCCTATCTGTCGGCACAAAAGGACGCACAGCATGCGTGAATTCACTGCGACATCGGCTGCGGTTCTCGCAGCACTTCTTCTCACCGCACCGGCCTTGGCACAGTCTGCACCGCGCCCAGGCGGCACGGCGATCATCGGTCTGGGCGCTGAACCGCAAGGCTTCAATTCGGCACTAACCAGCGCGACGCCCGACGCGCTGACCGGCTGCATGGTCTATGAGGGCCTGGTCACGACCGCCAACGACAATGGCGTGGAGACCATCCAGCCGCTACTTGCCGAGTCTTGGGACGTGTCCGAAGATGGGCTGACCTATACCTTCCACCTGCGCCAGGCGAACTGGCAGGATGGCGAGCCGTTCACGTCGGAAGATGTGCGCTACACTCTTGAAGAAGTCGTCTCGAAATTCAGCCCGATCTTCTCGACGCAAGTCGGCTCCAACCTGCTGGCGGTCGAGACTCCGGACGAGCACACCGCGGTCATCCGCCTCAGGGAACCCTACGCTCCGCTGCTCAAGACGCTGAACTGCACTTATTCAGCCCCCATCCTGCCCGCCCATCTGTTCAAGGGCACTGATGTCAAAACCAATCCGGCAACCAACCAGCAGCCGGTTGGCACCGGGCCGTTCCGCTTCGAGGGCTGGGAACGCGGCAGCCACATCACGCTGGTGCGTAACGAGACCTATTGGGACGAGGGCAAACCGTATCTCGACGGCTTGATCATTCGCAACCTGCCCAATGCCGCATCGCGCATTCAGGCACTGATATCGGGCGAGATCGACTTCATTCCAATGGTCTATTTCCCGCTCAATGACGCCAAGTTGGTCGAAAGCAATCCGGACCTGAAGGTTACGAAATCGGGCTTTGCCCCGAACATGACCTATATGTCGTTCAACCTCGAACGCGAGCCGATGAGCGATGTTCGCGTGCGCGATGCCCTTCTCCGCGCTTCGGATCGTCAGTTCATTCACGACAACGCCTTTTCCGGCTATGGCGAACCGGGCCGCGCGCCATGGCCGATCGAAATCGCCTGGGCAGCAAATCCGGACGTGAACTACGATCAAACGCATCCCTTCGACCTAGAGAGAGCAGCGCAGATGCTGGACGAGGCGGGGTATCAAGCCGGCCCAGACGGCACGCGCTTCGGGGTGAAGATGATCTATAGCGGTGCGATTCCCGAGCGGCACCTGGCCGCGTTGGCCTTGAAGGCAAACTGGCGTGAAGTGGGTGTCGATGTCACGCTCGAGCCTCTCGATCTGGCTGTGGTGATGCCACGTGTCTTCGTCGAGCGCGATTTCGACATCTATCTCAATGACTTCAGTTCCTACGGCGACCCGGCCATTGGTATTGCCCGAGCCTTTATCACCGATGCTATCGGCCGCGTATCCGGCAATGCCCCCGGCTATTCCAACCCCGAAGTCGATCAGCTGTTCACCGATGGCGCCAAGGCGACATCGGAGGAAGAGCGCGCCCGCATCTACCAGTCGATCACGCCCATCTTGGTGCGAGACCTGCCGCTGGTGATGCTGCATGAACTCAGCGGCTTCGATGGCTCCTCCCAGAAGCTGCATGGCCTGTGGGGATGGATGGGCAACGGCCGCTGGGGCAACGCCTGGCTGGACGAGTAAGTTCGAACCCGTGGGTAGCGCCGCTTTGATTGGCGCTGCCTGCGAACCCGCGGGATATGGATGCTCAAGATGACGATTGCCAACCATATTGCCGGTTTCAAAGCCGATCTGATGCAGATCCGCCATCGGATCCATGCCAATCCGGAACTTGGGTTGCAGGAGTTCGAGACCGCCGATGTGGTCGCTTCTGAGCTTGAAAGCCTCGGCATCGAAACCCATCGCGGGGTCGGCGGCACCGGCGTGGTGGGCGTGCTCCGCTCCGGCAATGGAACCCGCAGCGTGGGCTTGCGCGCCGATATGGATGCCCTGCCCATACAGGAAGATCACAACGCGCTGCCTTACCGTAGCACGGTCGCGGGCGTGTCTCATGCCTGTGGGCATGACGGGCACACGGCGATCCTGTTGGGCGTGGCGCGCTATCTGGCCGAGACGCGACGGTTCGACGGTATAGTGAACCTGATCTTTCAGCCTGCCGAAGAAGGGCTGGGCGGTGCCGTCGCAATGCTGGAAGACGGCTTGTTCGAGCGCTTTCCCTGCGACACGATCTATGCACTGCACAATCTGCCGATGCTGGCTGTCGGCAAAGTCGCCATTTGCCGGGGACGGTCCAGCGCCGGCGGCGTATTCTTCGATATCAGCGTGACCGGCAAAGGCGCTCATGCGGCCAGTCCGCATCTGGGAACCAACCCGATCCTAGCCGGATGCCAGATCGCGGCGGCCCTTAATACGCTTGTCGCTCAGCGGATTTCCGCATTGGAACCGGCGATCCTGAGCGTGACTAGGTTTCAGGCTGATGGCGGTTACAACATCATTCCCGCGGCGATGACCATGTCCGGCACGGTCCGCGCGCATTCGCGCGCTGTGCTGGAACGATTGCAGAGCGAGATTGAACAGACCGCAAAGGCCATGGCCGAAGCATCGGGATGCTCGGCAAGCTGCGGTTTTCGCCTGATATTTGCGCCTCTGATTAATGATTTGCATGAGGTGGACGTGGTCACCGATGTCGCCATCAGCCTGTTCGGCAGGGAAAACGTCAACCCTGACAAGCCTGTCGGCATGGGATCCGAGGATTTTGCCTTCATGCTAGAACAGCGGCCTGGCGCACATTTTTTCATCGGCAATGGGGAGAATAGCGCCCCTGTGCACAATGGCGCCTATGATTTCAACGACGACGCCATCGTTCCCGGCGCGGCGATGATGGCAGCGATCGTCGAGTGCAGGCTGGCCTGAGCGCAGGCGCCAATCGAGCTCACCAAACCCCGGGAAAAGCCATGCCAGATAGGATTTTTGACTTCGAAAAGGATTTCGCCGGCAGCCTCCGCTGCATCCCAATGGCAGTTCGGCTCAAGCTGGATCTGGTCGGCATCAAGCTCTCGCTGCGACAATGGTCGCGTCTGGACCGCGATCAGCGCGGCAGATTGCTGGAGGTGCCATGCGGTGGTGCTGCCGATCGGCACACAATCGGCGCGATGATCGAAGAATGGGTGACAGCGACCGGCGGAACCATCGACCGGATCGATCCGGCCGATAGCGCAAACTGGTCCAACACCAATACGGTGCCTGAGGTCGTAGTACTTCAAGCGAAGGGAGAAGACGTATCAGCTCCGTCGCTATCGCAGTGGCGCGCCCTCACCGACCAACAGCGCTTTGCACTCATCAAGCTCACCCGCCCAGGACACGAGAACAAGAACTTCGTGCCGGCTATGCGGGAATTCGGCCTTTTTCTGGCTGATTGAGAGAACCGCTTGATCTTGAAGACAAGACCTTATCGGCGCAAGGTAACGTCTATTGTGGGCAGATTGATTGTGGGCGTTGTAGGTTCGATCCGAATAGAGGCCCACGGAACTTGGCCACTGGGCTTGTACGGCGGTCCAGATGATTGTGATATGCTACTACTCGACGTCTAAAACGGCCTTCGAGATCTCAGGCATGATTAAGTTTCGGCGCGCTCCGGAAACGCGAAGACGGCAATGATGGCCGCCCACAATGCATTGAACCTGCACGCCCGCGACTGACGTAACTGAATTACTGGAACGTTCGGCTGAAAAATAGCTGTGGCAGTCGCCAATCCAGCGCAGATCAACGTCGGCCCAAGGTGGTCTGCGGGGCATTCAATTGGCGAGAGTCTGCTCTTTAGACCCGCCGCCCAAAACATACCATTCCGCTTTCGGCCCCACTTCCGCCATTCACCAGCATGACTGCCAATGTCCAGAATGGGGCCGGAAGCGGTCAGTCCGCTTTTGGGGGACGAGGTACCGAAACCAGACGTTCTGAAGCGGCGGGAATCCATTCGAGACGAGGTCAGGCTAGTTGTCCTAGAAGAAAAATTCGAAAGTTACTAGCTTTGAGGACATTACTACAAAAGACTAAGCCCAGTTATGGCTGCCTAAAGTCGGTCCGCTGGCGCAGAGTTCATCTGCTGACTACACTGCGCATCCCAATTTCGCTGCAGATGCCCTCGACCTCGTTCAGATACGCACTCACCACCGGGCGAACGACGCTGCGTTTGCGGGTGGCGATGCCGAGGCGGCGGGTCCAGGTTTGGCCTTCGATCTTGAGTGGCATCAGCGCGGCATCGGGATTTTGGGTATAGGCGCTGCTCCGCGTCAGATAACTGAGCCACAAGGAATTGGTCAGCATTGCAATCTGAAGCGTCGAGGATGTCGTTTCGCATGCCGCCTGCGGTGGCAACAGCCTGGCCGATGAGAACAGGGTATCCAATGCAAGCCGGTCGGGATCGGGGCGTGCGGGAATGATCCACTGATACTGTGTCAGGTCGGATAGGCTCACTCTTTGCTGTTGGGCGAGTGGATGTTTGCGGTCCGCGACGATATCCATCGGCAGTTCGAGGATCTCGCGAAACTCGACTTCATCGCTTGGAAAGTCACGCGGTCGGGTGATGATGGCCATGTCGATCGAGCCGTTGACCAGCATGGCCAGCAGAGCCGAACTCAGCTCTTCGTTCAGGGTGACGGCGACATCGGGCTGCCGGGACAAAAACTGTCGCGTCGCCCGAGGCACGATTTCGCGCATGGCGGTCGCGATCGCGCCGACACGGAGTACGCCGCGCCGGGCCCCGCGCATCGCATCCATCTCGCTGCGCGCCTCGTCGGTCAATGTCAGAACAAGCTCGCCATATTCGATCAGGCGAAGACCATACTCGGTCGGCTTGACGCCCCAAGGCCCTCGGTCCAACAATCGGACGCCCACCGATTGCTCAAGTGCCCTGATACTCTTGCTCAGCGCTGGCTGGGTGACATTGAGCTTGTCGGCCGCAATGCCGAAGCTGGCATGCCGGGCGACGAAAACCAGATTTCGCAGCTGTCGCAAGTCCACTCATGTCTCCTTGACGGCCGCAACATGACCGGCGGAAATGATCTTGGCGCGTAAGATCGCCGTCGTCTAGCGCCAAAGTGCAGTATTTTGATGCACTCTGGCGATTTCGGCAGCATTTTGTCCGTGTCAATATAACCAAAACTCATGATGGCTGCCTCGTAAGTTCGTTGCCTGGACCGGTTTCTGAACGAAGTATGGGGCGGTCCTCAACCCGATCCTGCATGGATCTGGTGGGACCCGAGATACTCATGCGGGACGCAGACGAGGGGTTTGCGATCACGTGCAAGAGTGGGTTTGGGGCTACGTGCGCCGATTGGATGGCTTCGCCCGATCCATTCGCAAGCAACGGGTAGCCGCACGTCTTGGATTGTGTCGACCAGCCGTCAGGGAACGCCTCGTCACGATAGCGGCGAGGGCAAGAAGGAGAAACAGATGCGCTTTTTACAAGCCAAGCTAATGACTACCGTTGCTGCCGTAATTCTGGGAACCATGCCGCTATCTGCGGCTGATCTGACCATTGGCGTAAAGTCCGAGCCAAGCTCACTCGATCCCCAATTTCACGTCCTTGCCACCAACATGCAGGTGGCTTTCACGATGTTTGAGCCGCTGGTGATGATGGATGCCGAAGTGGTGCCACAGCCCGCGCTTGCCGATAGTTGGGAAAATGTCAGCCCCACCGAATGGCTGTTCCATCTGCGCGATGGGGTCACGTTCTCGGATGGATCGCCGCTGACTGCCGAAGACGTGGTCTTTACCTTCGAGCGTGTCGCCAAGGTACCCAACAGCCCGACTTCCTTCACCCTGTTCACGCGCCAGATCGAAAAGGTCGAGGCGGTTGATGATCAGACGGTGCGCATCACCACGCTCAGGCCGCACCCCTTGCTGCTGACGGACATCACCTCGATCCCCATCATGTCCAAGGCGGCGGCGTCAGGTCCTGCTCCCGAAGGCAAGACGACAACCGAACTCAATCGCGGCGAGGGCCTGATCGGCACGGGCCCGTTCACCTTCGTGTCCTGGCAAAAGGGCGCGGACCTAGTCGTCGCTCGTAATCCCAATTATTGGGGTAATGCACCTGAATGGGATCAAGTTATCTTCCGCCCGATGACCAATCCCGCTGCGCGCGCCGCAGCGCTTCTTGCCGGTGACATTGATCTGATGGAAGATCCACCAACGGCAAACCTGGACGACTTCAAGAACAACCCGGCCTTCACCGTCGAACAAGCACCGGCGGGGCGCGTCATCTACATCGCGCTCGATCAGCAGGATCGCCAGAGCCCGGGCATTGGCGGTGCCGAAGGTGCCAATCCATTGACCGACAAACGAGTGCGCGAAGCGCTGTCGCTGGCCATCGATCGCGAGGGCATTGTCAGCCGAGTCATGGGTGGCGTCGCGGTGGCCGCAGGCGACATGATCCCCTCCACTTTCTTTGGCTCCAGCCCGGATCATGCCACGGCCCCAAAGGTCGATGTTGAGAAGGCCCGGGCCCTGCTTGCTGAAGCCGGCTATCCCGACGGCTTCACGATCACCCTTGGCACGCCAAATGGCCGCTATGTCAACGATGCCCGCATCGCCCAGACGGTGGCCGCCATGTGGAGCCGGATTGGTGTAACGACCGAAGTCAACGCGGCTGCGCCGCCGGTCTTTTTCAAGAACCGTGACGAACTGCAGTACAGCGCCTATCTCGGATCATGGGGCAACAGCACCGGCGAAAACCTCACCACGCTCAATGCACAGGCGTCGACATTCAACCGCGAACAGGGCACGGGCACGGCGAATGGTGGTCGCTATTCCAATCCAGAGGTCGATGCGCTGATTACGCTGGCCAATGCCACCATGGATGATGACCAACGCAAGGCGCTGCTCGAGCAGGCTGATGGCATGGTGATGAACGACTACGGCATCCTTCCCCTGCATTTTGAAGTGCCGGTATGGGCGATGCGCAATGGCATCACCATTGATGGTCGTGCCGACCAGTACACGCTGCCGCAAGGCGTGGTTTCCGTCGAGTAATCTGCAGCCGGCCCCTGCCATTCGGCCTGGGGCCGGCCCGTCTTGAAGGAACCCGCATGCCCGTTTTCATCCTCAACCGCTTGATGCAGGCCGCCGGCGCGATCCTGATCATGTCGATCCTGGTGTTCGTGGGCCTTTATCTGGTGGGAGATCCCACCTCGATGCTGGTGAGCCCCGAGGCTACCGATCTCGAACGCGATGCCGTGCGCCAGTCTCTCGGCCTCGATCAGCCGATATGGGTGCAGTATCTCACCTTTGCCGGCAACGCCTTGCGCGGTGATTTCGGCCGCAGTTTTCTGACCGGGCAGCCGGCCATGCAGCTGATTTTCGAGCGTATGCCTGCCACGTTCGAACTGGTCGTCGTTGCTATGGGCTTTGCCGTGCTTGTTGGTGTTCCGCTGGGCATGCTGGCCGGCCTAAGGCCAAAGGCGATCTCGTCCAAGGCCGTCATGACCACGTCCATCCTCGGTTTCAGCCTGCCCAATTTCTGGATCGGCCTTATGCTGATCATGCTGTTTTCCGTCTATCTTGGCGTGCTGCCAGCGTCGGGGCGCGGCGAAGTGGTTCGGCTCGGTAATATCTCGCTGAGCGTTCTGACAGCTGACGGCTGGCGTCACCTGATTTTGCCCGCCTTGACGCTTGGGCTGGCCAAGGCAGCTCTCATCATCCGGGTGACCCGCGCCGCCACCCGCGAAGTCCTGCCGATGGACTATATCAAGTTTGCCCGTGCCAAGGGCCTGCGGTCACCGCGCATTCTGCGGGTGCATCTGCTCAAGAATATCCTCATCCCGATCATCACAGTTGCCGGTCTCGAATTCGGCCAGGCAGTGGCCTTTGCGGTCGTCACCGAGACGGTCTTTTCCTGGCCGGGTATGGGCAAGCTTTTGATCGACTCCATCATCACGCTCGATCGGCCGGTCGTGGTCGCCTACCTCGTGCTGATGGTTGGCTTCCTGATCACCCTCAACCTGCTGATTGACATCGTCTGCATGCTGATCGACCCGACCGCTCGCGAAAAGGTGCGTGACTGATGACCATAACGCAAGAACCGACGCAATCCGTAGTGGCCGTCGAGCGCCCCTTCCAGCGCTTTGCCCGCCAGTTCGTAGAAAACAAGCTGGCGGTAGCCGGGCTGATATTGCTGGCTATTCTAATCCTGCCAGCGATCGTTGCGCCGTGGATCGCGCCGCAGAATCCGTTTGATATCGGCAAGCTCGATATCTTTGACTCCCAACTTCCGCCCGGCAGCGTCGCTGAAACGAACGGCATGACCTATTGGCTCGGCACCGACGGCCAAGCGCGCGATGTGCTATCCGCCGTGCTTTATGGCATGCGGACCAGCCTGTTGGTGGCTTTTGTGTCCGTCGGCGCAGCATTGCTGATCGGCGCGACGGTTGGTCTTTCCGCGGCATTTTTCGGCGGCAAGGTCGACGCGATCTTGATGCGTATCGTCGATTTGCAGCTTTCGTTTCCGGCTATTCTCGTGGCGCTGATCATGCTGTCGGTGCTCGGGCAGGGCGTCGACAAGGTGATCATCGCGCTTGTCGTCGTGCAATGGGCTTACTTTGCGCGGGCTGCGCGCGGAACAGCGCTTGTCGAGCGCAACCGCGAGTATATCCAGGCCGCGCGCTGTCTCGCGCTGAGCCCTTGGCGCATCATCTTCCGTCACATGCTGCCCAACTGCATGCCCCCACTAATCGTTATCGCAACCATCGATCTGGCGCATGCCATCGCCGCAGAAGCCACGCTGTCTTATCTCGGCATAGGCGTCCCGGTCACCCAGCCGTCGCTCGGCATGTTGATCGCCAACGGCTTCGAGTTCATGCTGTCCGGCCAATACTGGATTTCGTTCTTTCCAGGCATTGCGCTGGCTCTGCTCGTCGTCGCCATCAACCTGGTGGGCGATCATCTTCGCGACATCCTCAACCCAAGGAATGAGCAATGAGCCCGGCGCCCCATAGCTCTGCGCCTGTCGGTGCCGATACGCTCCTGTCAATCCAGGGGCTCAAAACGCAGTTCGCAACCCGCGCCGGGATCGTCAAAGCGGTCGATGGCGTCGATCTTGCCTTGGGACGCGGCGAAATTGTCGGCTTGGTCGGCGAGTCCGGATCAGGCAAATCCATCACCGGCTTTTCCATCATCAGCTTAATCGATCCGCCCGGCCGGGTGGTCGAAGGTTCGATCACTTACGACGGCATCGATCTGGTCGCCCTCGATGAGGAAAGTCGACGCAAACTGCGTGGCAACGACATCGCGATGATCTTTCAGGATCCGTCGATGACCCTCAATCCGGTGTTGCGCGTCGACACGCAAATGATTGAGACGATCCAGGCGCACGCCAATGTCAGCAATGCGGACGCGCTTGCCCGGGCCCGCGAGGTGCTCGTGATGGTCGGCATTCCGTCTCCAGACGAGCGCCTCAAGAATTACCCACATCAGCTGTCGGGCGGCATGCGCCAACGCATCGCCATCGCAATTGCCCTGATAAACCGGCCCCGGCTCATCATTGCAGACGAGCCGACGACGGCACTGGACGTGTCGATCCAGGGCCAGATCATCTACGAAGTCAAAAAACTCTGCCGCCAGACGGGCACGGCGCTGATCTGGATCACCCATGATCTGGCGGTCGTCGCAGGTCTCGCCGACCGTATTGCGGTGATGTATGCGGGGCGTATCGTTGAGATGGGCACGGCGGCAGAGATCATCGAAACACCGCAACATCCCTATACGCGCGGTTTGATTGACTCGGTGCCATCGCATGCCACGCGCGGCAGGCGCCTTCACCAGATCCCCGGCATGACGCCGTCGCTGCTCAATCTTCCGCAGGGCTGCTCGTTCAAGGACCGTTGCGATCGCGCGACCTCGGCCTGCGCCATCGAACCAGCCAACACTGTGCTTGCCGATGGCCGAACCTATCGCTGCTGGCACCCCTTACGTGGAGTTGAGGCATGAGTACTCAAAGCGCGGGCTTAGAAACCCCGATCCTGGCTTTCCGTGGGCTGACAAAAACCTTCACCACGCCCATTGGCCTCACGGGCCATGTTGCCAACCTGTTTGGCGCCAAGACCAAAAAGATCGAAATCAAGGCGGTGGCCGGTGTCGATCTGGAGGTGCGAAAGGGCGAAGTAGTCGGCATCGTCGGGGAGTCCGGTTGCGGCAAGTCCACCGTGGCCCGCATGCTCGCCGGCATCACCAGCCTTACGTCTGGCGATGTCTCCTATCGCGGCGTCGACACCAAAACCATGACGCGCCAGCAGCGCAAGGATTTCGACCTGAGCGTACAGATGATCTTTCAGGATCCGTTCGCTTCCCTCAACCCGCGCATGCGCGTCGTCGACATCATCGGTGAAGCGGCGGTCGTGCATGGCATCGTCAAGCGATCCGACATGCGAGCCTACGTCATTGGGCTCATGGAAAAAGTTGGCCTGTCGGGCGCCTATGCGGACCGCTATCCGCACCAATTCTCTGGTGGTCAGCGGCAGCGCATCGGCATCGCACGGGCACTGGCAGTCCAGCCCTCCCTTATCATCTGCGATGAAGCGGTGGCGGCGCTCGACGTCTCGATCCAGGCGCAGGTGCTCAACCTGTTCATGGATCTGCGCGAAGAGCTCGACCTGACTTACCTGTTCATCTCGCACAATCTTGGCGTGGTGGAACATCTCTCGGACCGGGTGGTGATCATGTATCTCGGCCGCGTGGTGGAGATCGCGCCAACCGAAGCTTTGTTCTCCGATCCAAACCATCCCTATTCGCAGCTGTTGCTTGAGCAATTGCCGGTGCTCGAAGCGCGCGAGCGGGACTACCAGCCCATCGTTGGCGAACTGCCGTCTCCACTTTTCCCGCCAAGCGGCTGCCCGTTCAACCCGCGCTGCGTGCACGCCATGGATCGGTGCCGCACTGAAATGCCGCCCCTGCAGACAATCGGTCCGGACCGATTGTCTGCCTGCCACCTCAACGACGCCGCCTAAGCCAGCCGCATCGGCCAGGATTCTCAGGATGGTGCGTTCGCACCCAAAAGCCTGCCGGTCGAAATTTGCCGAAACACTTTGAGTAAGAATATGGACCGCACCACGTTTGCCAACAGCAATGACCTTTTGGGTACCGACCACGTAGAGCGCTGCGCTGACCGGAAGGCGGCCGACTTCATTGCCCTGAGTGACCGCATCTGGGGCATGCCGGAGCTGCGCTTTGAAGAGCACAACTCGGTCGAGGAGCATATCGCAGCACTTGAGGCCGAAGGTTTTGACATCACGCGCAACGTTGCGGGTATGCCTACCGCTTTCATCGCTGAATCTGGCCAAGGCGACGTTACCATTGGGTTTCTCGGCGAGTTCGATGCACTGGCCGGCCTGTCGCAGGAAGCGGGGCTGACCGAGGCACGGCCAATTGTGGGGCAGACCAACGGCCACGGTTGCCACCACAATTTGCTCGGCGCCGCTTCGTTGCTGGCTGCTGTCGCACTGCGTGACGCCCTCGCTGAGGCAGGCATTGAAGCGCGCGTTCGCTACTACGGCTGCCCGGCAGAAGAGGGCGGGTCGGGCAAGACCTATATGGCGCGCGAGGGCGTCTTCGACGACCTCGATGCAGCCTTCTGCTGGCATCCGAGCGACTACAACGCCGTCATGTCGGCAGCAACGCTAGCCAATGTTCAAGCCTATTTCCGCTTCACCGGGCGCGCAGCGCATGCAGCGGTCAGTCCGCAGGTCGGACGCAGCGCGCTTGATGCGATTGAGATCATGAATGTCGGCATCAATTACATGCGCGAACACATGCCATCGGATGCGCGTGTGCATTACGCCATCACTGAAACCGGTGGCGTATCACCCAACGTCGTCCAGGCGCTTGCGGAGGGGCTCTATCTGGTGCGTGCGCCCCGTCTGAGCGATGTGCACGAGCTGTTCAATCGCGTACGCAAAATTGCCGAGGGTGCGGCCCTAATAACGGAGACGTCCGTTGAGATGATCTTTGACCGCGCCACCTCGGGCATCATTCCAAATCGCGCGCTCGAAGAAGCCATGCATGCCGAATTTGAGACGATCGGTGCACCAGCATTCGACGCAGCCGATTTCGAGTTTGCCCAGAAGCTGAGCGCTGCATCGCTCTCGGACGCCGATCGGCGTGCAAGCGCCGATGCTTTCGGCGCACCGCACGGTTTCCCCAAATCGTTACACGACGAAATACTGCCCTTGCCGCAGCAGCCGCGCCTGTTTTTTGGTTCGACCGATGTGGGCGACGTCAGTTGCATCGTCCCCACCGCCCAATGCCTAACGGCGACAGCTGCCATCGGCACGCCATTTCACACTTGGCAAACGGTTACACAGGGCAAGCTCCCGGCTGCACACAAAGCCATGGTGACGGCGGCAAAAGTGATGGCCGCCACCGCAGCGCGTGTCGTGCGAGATCCCGAACTGCGCCAGCGCGCCAAAGCCGAACTCAACGCCAAACGCGGTCCCGGCCCCTATCAGTCACCCTTGCCGGACGCAGTCAGCCCGCCCAGCGATTCAACATCAGGCCGAACTCGCGAAGCCAACTAATCTCAAAAGCGAAATCGCATGGTGACAAATATTTCCGCCCAAACCTCTTGGCTGCTTGTTGGCTTTTGGGCGGTCCGCGGCATTAACGAAAGGCGCCGCCTGCAGGGAGTAGGTGCGTAGGCGGCTTGCGAAGGGGCCATCGATCATTTTTTTGGCGGTTGAACCGACGCCTGGAAACCAGCTCGATTTGATGTTGGCTTCTGAGCGCAAACTGCGTCCACAGAAACACGCGCCAACTCCCATGCTCACTTGGAGGGGAGCGTTCTCACGCAGAGTTTGTTTCCATCGGGATCTCGAAGATAGGCAACGAATGAACCGTTCGGACGCTGCGAAGGCGGGGTCTCGATCGCCGTGCCGCCATGCTGGACGCCTGCCGCATGCCACGCGGACACCTGTTCGGAATTTGCAGCGAGAATTCCGATCGTCCCACCGTTAGCAGAAGTGGCCGGCTTGCCATCGATCGGCTTTGTAATCATGAGCCGGCTGCCCTCATGAGCGTAGATGAGCCTCCCCCTTAGGTCCATCTCGCCAGCATTGCCTCCCAGAGCTGCAAAAGTAGCGTCAAAGAAGCGTCGCGACCGTTCCAGGTCATTGCTCCCGATCATGACATGAGTGAACATTTTCGCCTCCAATGATTGACTCATGTTGGTAGAACGAATGTCCGCTCCTGGGGAATAAAAAGACGTATCGCAACGGCCGGAATGGGGCGCCTTGCGGACCTCCGTCAATTCATCCCAAATCGTCGCATTGCGTCGCGAGCGCGCTCATTGTTCATACCGATCATCGCAGATCGCCGAATAGAGATCATCCAAGACCAACCCGCTTTCGATGATGCGCTGCAGCAGCACCTCCATCGATATCCCCAACTCGGCCGCCTTCAACGAGACAGCATCGCGTTGCCATGAAGGCAACGCGATGGGCACCACAACCTGACGAGGTTTCGACGGGCAAAGTCCCGCGCGGCGCAGCTGACCTTTAGCAGTGCCCTCGGAGGTCCCCTCACCGGTCAGCTCCGCCACCTCTTTCGCGCTGTATCCGCGACCGAACCAATACCCCAGCCGCAACGCCCAAAGGTTCGATCTGCGTGGGGTGAAACGGGTACTGGCGGGCGTTTGCATGTCTGAGCCGGCATTGCCCCCTGCGGGCGGCAAATAGGCGCCTCTCACGACTTCAGCCGCACCATCAGCGCTGGTTCGCGCTGACGGAGTGGGATGCGAACCAAGTGCGTGAAAAATGGGAAAATGGGCAGATGTGGTTTCACACGGAAAGACCATAGTTCACGGGGCTTTCAGCTGGGGTTGGCGGAGGGTATTTCTTTGGTTCGCACCTGAAACGTCACCGACATGAAAAAAATATGCTGGTGGGGGGACGCGGGTGCAGGGCAGAGGGGCTTTGCGAACTTCTGAACGCCCCCCCCTCCTGTCAGGCGAAACCCCAACCCGTCGGATCGCTGCGCTCTCGACGTTGCTTCTCGCTGTCGTGACAGGGCTTACAGAGGCACTGGATGTTCGCCTCGTTGAAGAACATCTGCCGGTTGCCGTGGTGGGGCACTCGGTGATCGCCGATCAGCATGGACGTGTTGCTCTCCAACTTGCCGCACATCTGGCAGGTGAATAGATCGCGCACCAGTACCGACATGCGGAGCCGCTTCCACTCCGCGCTATGGTACCAGCGGCGCCAAGGCTGGGTCTTCTCGCGATCGTTGAGGCGAAGGCGCTCGTTGCCCAGCGTGGTCTTGAGCCTCGGCGCCATTGGCGACAGGCGAGGCCTTAGAGTGCGGAGCGGCTTGCGCTTGGTCATTCGGCCGCCGCGTTTGTCAGCGCTGTGCGCAAAGCCAAGCTCCATTCCCGTCGACTAAAGGCACCGTAATCAAATAGCACTTCGTCGAAGGTCCGATGCAGATGGATCTCTGCACCTTCCGCGCTGTGCACCAAGAGGTAGACCGCGCGCTGATCTGGCGTGATGTCGGCGACAACCTGTTCGACGGTGAACATCCTATCGCCATTCTCCGAGCGCCAGCGCTCAATAGCTTCTCGGATACTGGCTTCGCAGTGGGCCAGATGCTCATCATTGTGGCTCAAGACACAACCTCCGGATTAATGAGCTGGCCGACTTTATCGGGCCAGCGATGCACTCGCTCGACTGTTGCGCCCGCGGCTGAGACAATCGCGTGATCGACATGAGCGCCGATGCAGAACCCGGCCTGCGTTCCATCTAGGGTAGTACCCCTGTTGCTGCGCCAGGCCTCCATAAGCGCGAGGCCTGGCTCCAGTGCGCCATGGGTGAACGATCCGGCCGTTACGCCTAACGCTGCAACCTGGCTTGCATTCAGGCATGAGCCGGCCGCGCCAATGCCATCGTATCGGGCGAGCGTACGAGCCGGAATGCTTGGCATATTGCGATCGACGGTCGAAAAATACCAGACCTCCGGCCCACGGCTTTCGGAGAAACACGCCATGACGATTTCATAGGGGCGACACGTCGACAGGGTGGCATGCCTAGGCAAGCTGCGAGCCAGCTTAACAAGGCCAGCGTCCACGCTGTTGGCGGCGAGAAACGCGACGGTGAAGTCTCGAAAGATCACCCCCGCTTCCCGCATATCACCACGTGCCGTCATTGCAACTGGCATGGTCGGAACGACGGCAATCTTGTCAACCGCCGCAATCAACACATCAGCGCCGTCCAGGCAGGCGCCGTCTGCAGCACTTGGGCGATAAGCCTATCTTGGCGTGTTTCAGATGTGAGCCCGAGCGGTGGCCAAATGTGGAGTGTGGGGCAAGTCATGCCTGAAACCGCCGCCTCGTCTAATGGTCCCCCGTAGCCAATGTTCACCAAAAACCAGATACCAGTTTCCAAGGCCATTTCGGTCTCCTCAATTTGGAAAGTTTATGGACCAGGTGCGGAGCATGCGTGGCTTGTGCACCATGACAAGGCCGCTTTCCGTCCTAATGACCCATGAGTTACTCGGAACCATGGGGCAGCAACTTACTGCGCCGAACGGTTTTCCTCCGACTACCACCAAGCCGAAGTCGCCGAAGGTCGGGGCACGCGTGCGCACAGCCCCAGCCTCACTAGCAATTCGAGCTACTAGGCGCTGTAGTCCGCGATTGGCCATCACCACAATGTCTGCTTCAATGGCATCCCTATAGGTACCTCGCAGCCAGCGCGCGGGATCTACTGCGTGGACATGGCGCCACCAGTTCGCGAGGAACATTGAGCAATCTTCTTCGCCCCACTGGAAAGTGCGACCCAATGCCTTGTTGAAGAAGTCTATCTGGATTTGACCGGGGGCAATTGTAGCAGTCGCCATTAAGACCTCCTGATAGGATAAATTTCGTGCATGGCGCCCATACGCCGGGATGGGGAGCGGAGCGATCGTCCCGCGCTATTGAAGGGCGTGGCTTGGTGCGCTAGGCGCCAGGCCATGACGGATGACGGCCGAAACGATCATCCGGACCTCCTTGGTGGTGGGAGAGCGGCCGACCCGTTCAGCAAAGCCCGCAGTGGCTTGGGCGGGCTTTGCCGCGACCCATTCTGGATCGAGCGGAATGATCCCTGACGCGGACAAAGGACGCCTTGGCCGTGACGAGAGTGGGCTTCTTCTCGGTCATGCCGCACGCCCTCCGGGGGCATCAGCATCGGTATCGGCGTTGTCCGCCGGCCGCAGCAGTTCCTTGATCTTCGCAGGATCGATCATCGGAGCTTCCAAAGCTTCGATCATCCGGCCCAATCGTGTTTTGCGCTTTTCCAATTCGCAACTCCGTGTCGTGACCTAGTGTAGCAAGTCCCGAAAACACGCGGAGTCACCGGTGACGCCGGTCAGTCCTCACAGGCCTCGATGAGATAGCGGAGCAGCTTCTCCACCGCGCGGGTGAGGGCTTCTCGATCGTCTTCGTCGCGAGGATGCAGGCGGTCCACCTCGATCAATGCCAATGCCAGATCAACCTGCGGCACCCGCACCTTCAGGACGATATCGCCTGCGTCTCGACGTCTGCGGTAGTTTCGGGAGTCCTGCGCAGTGCTCAATCAGCACTCCTGAACCCTCGCTCAACAGCGAGTTTGTCCGCCGCAGCATTCTCGACACGGATCTTTCGTGCAAGACAGACAGCGGCGTAGGCCTTGACGGCCATGAAGGCGGCATAGGTCGCAAGCTGATTGACCACGACATGAAGTGGCAAATCGGCCCGCTTCATTTGGTCGATGGCGGCTTCGATGATGGCGCCACTGATATTGGCTGCGGCAAAACTCTGATTGTTCATATTCGGGCTCCGTTGGTGCTTTTGGTGGCGTCGCCACCCGTTTCATTGAGGAGGGCGGCTAAGCCGCCCCTCCGGCGCGCGAAGGATGAAGCTGATAAAGCTCAAGGCTCAGGGCGTCATGCAAGGCGTGGCGGCCCCTGCGTCGACGCTCACGAAGTGCCGCAATCATGCCGCGCCGCCTGGCCGCTGCTCATGTCGATCGAGCCGCCAAATCTCGGCATTGACCGCGGCAGTGAAGTCATCGAGCTGACGGTTGATCTGGTCGCCCGACAGGCCTGATGTCTTGAGGCTTTGGCACAGCTTCCAGAGCTCCTGATCGAAGCATCGCTGCCGGCTCTGTTGCGACTTGCGTTTGTCGATCATGGCCGCGACCCGGCGCGCCTGACCGATGTTCCGGCGCTGGGGAAAAGGCAGCACTATTGCCGCGGGCGGTTGCCATGACAGGAGGTCAAGTTGCTCACTCATCTTCGCAGTCTCCAAGTGTCGCAGGTTTGGTCGAGAACCCGTCATTTGTCGCAACTTTGGTCGAGCACCATTCTTCCTTATGAATCTCTTTAGTGGTCGACCGTTTCTGCGACACTTTCGGGGACTTGCCGTTCCGCTCCCAAGTGCGACGGCAGCGGTACCCATCCCGCACCCATGGCTGGGTTGCAGTGATCGAGTGAGAGCGGGGCCGAGCCCCGCGCTTCTCACGGCGTTGACGGTTGATCCTCTCGCGTTGATTCTCATCGCAGGCCTCGATGAGCCGACGAATTCGGTACTCCTCGCGCTCGGCGGCGGTGAGTTGTACCATCTCCCCAATCATCTGAGGATCGAACTGGAGGGCGTCGGCCGCCTTGGCGGCGGCGACTTCAGCCGAAACTCTGGTGATGAAGGATTCGGGAATATCGATGCCAATCCACTGCATGTGTTTGGCGACGGTGCCCGTGGTGACCTCCGCGTCGATGCGTGCCGACGCGAATGCGATTGATCGTGCCCAACCCTCGAGGCTGCCGACAGCATGGCCTTGAGCAAGGCGGCCCCGATAGATTGCCTTGAGGTTATTCCTCAATTCGAGGCCCATGGTGATTTCAGGGTTGTGCAGCAGCGGATCCATGGCCGGGGTATCGGCATAGATTCCTCGGACGACGGCGCGGGCTTGGCCCGCGTCATCACGTGATGCGATGAAGTTTCTTTGCCTCATGCTGGCGCCCGATCACAGGGTCGGACGGCTCTCATGATGGTGTCCAGCCGATCTTCCGTCATGGCTGCCCCCCAAACAAAATGATCGCGGCCACATAGACCACCGCCAGGCCGCATGCAGCGGCCCAGCCCAGTTCGATGAGGCGGGCCATCATGCTGCGACCTGACCGAAGAAGCGCTGAAGTTCGGCGCGTGATGCCACCCATCGGCCGTTACATTTCCGCCCGGGCAGATGGCCTTTTGCGAGCGCATCTTTGGTCTGGCGTTCGGTGCGCCCAATATAGGCGGCGATATTTTCGGCGCCCCAGAGTAGATCAAGCGTGAGTGGCTCGGTCATGCCGCTGCTCCTGCCGGGAGCGGGGCGCGGTAGCTGGCGAGCGCCTCAAGCGCCTCGCAACGCTTGCTCTCGGCGGAGCCGGCCCAATCATTGATCAGCCAGCCAAGCCGCTGCAACGCAGAAGCCTGCTCCTCTTGCATGTTGGTATTCGTCTCAACCGACATGGTGAGCAAGCGCGCTAGATCCCGAAGGGTGCACAGATCATTTTCCATGTCGGAGACGATGGCGTAGCCGCGAGCGCCGTCCTTGCGGTCATCCATTTGCGCCTCCCAAGCGATGGGTGTTGCGCATCTCCTCCAAACGATCCTTTGCGACCTCGATGCAATTTTGAGCGTCGGCCGCGAGGAATTGGACGGCGTCGCGGTGGGTGCCATCGAGGGCGAGCGCCGCCATATGCGCTGCCTCGCAGCGGATCGTCGCCGCATCCAGCTCATCAATGGCCATGGTCAGTTGATGGCGATCGATAGTGATCAGCTTGCTTTCTGTAGCAGTGGTCATGTCTATGCCTCCTCTGCCACATCGGTGCCGACGATGGCCTTCCGGCCGCTGGTGACGGAACCGGAAGGAAAGGGGGCGTATTTGCGCACTACTGGACCGACGTCGTTCTCGACCACCGTGAGCTTGGCGCCAGCCGCGATGTCGATCACCATGGCAACAAGGCGATCTGGGCGGATGAAAGCGGCGAGGCCGCTATAGCCCCAATCGGCCAAGACGCGGCATGACGCATACATCGGGACGCGATGCCGAAGCACCACCGGCTGATCGTCGAGCCAGACATCGAATTTCATGGTTTCGTCTGGGCGCAGCGTTTCGCTGTTAGTTTCCAGGCGCAGGACGTGGTCGGGGGTGACGGTCTTGCCCGACGCAAGGGTTATTGCGCCCAAGGCGGGCGTGGTGATATTGATGCTCATCATCAATTCCATTTTGTCGTGGGTTGATAGGGGCCGCCTTGCCGGGCGGTACTCATTGAGGCCGATGCAGCTCACGCCGCGTCGGCCTTTTCATTTTCAACAGGCAGCGACTGTTCGATCATCACCACCAGTTCTGCATTCAAAGAGCGTCGGTTTGCCCTGGCGTTGTGGCGCACTCGGCTCATGAGCTTTGCAGGAGCTCGCAAACTGAACTGCGTAACATCCTCGGATTCAAAAATTTTCACTAGATCACCTCAACTTTAAATGGAACCACGGTGGTTCATTAAACATGGGACCACGGTGGTCTATTGATGTCAAGACCACCGTGGTTCATATTGAGAAAAAACTAGGGACAAAACGATGTCGCGCGAAGATCCTCAAATGAAATTGCGGCTGCCAGAGCAGCTGCGCGATGTGCTGAAGGCAAAAGCCGATGAGAGTCATCGCTCGATGAATGCGGAGATCGTCGCTCGCCTGGAGCAGTCTCTTGAGTTTTCGATCACCGTTGGCTTGGAGTTTCAGCAAGCGATGGCGAAGGCGACAGAGGACAAGCTCGATGACTTTCGGGAGGATCTCGCAAGTCTTTTAAACGCTCACTTCCCGAACGCCGTCATTGAGATGACGCCAGAACAGTTCTGGCAAATGGGCATGGCAAACCTCGAAGATGTCCCTGCTGATTTTGTACCCATACTCAGGGAGAAAGTGCTGCAGGGCTGCCGTCTTCTAGCGAAAGACCCTAACTGGCTGCCTCCGGAAGAAAGACAATGAGCGTCCGCAAGCGCAGCTGGACGACTAAGGGCGTCGAGAAGACCGCATGGGTGGTCGACTACACCGACGGCCAGGACACGCGCCGGCTCAAGACCTTCGCGAAGAAAAAGGATGCGGACCAGTTCGCCGCTATCGCCACCGTTGAGGTGCGCAGCGGCACTCACGTCTCAGATACGGTGTCGATCTCGGTCAAGGACGCTGCGGAGGATTGGATGAAAGCCGTCGCCGTCGGCAGGAATGGCCGTTCGCCGGCCGAAGCCTCAACGCTGCGCCAGTACCGCCAGCATGTGGATCTGCACATCGTGCCGGAGATGGGCGATCTGAAGCTGTCCAAGCTCACCGGTCCGCGAATCGCGGCCTATCGCGATCATCTGCTGGCAAGCATGTCGCGCGCGCTGGCAAAGAAGGTGCTGACCAGCTTCAAAAGCGTCATCAAAGAGGCTCAAGCCCGCGGCAACATCATCGCCAATCCTGCCGCGGCGATCTCGATCCACTCGGCAGGCGACAGCCGCCACAAGGTCGACATCGAAATCCCGACGCGCGATGAGGTGCGGTCAATGCTGGTGAAGCTTGACGAACTCGCCGGCCAGACGAACCAGCAGCGGGCCAAGGCCTGGCGCCGGTATCGTGTGCTGATCGCCACCGCCGTGCATACCGGGTTCCGTGCCAGTGAGCTGCGCGGGCTGCCTTGGGATGCGGTCAACCTGAAAGCCGGGACCATCGAAGTTCGCCAGCGCGCCGATGAGAATGGCGTCATCGGCCCGCCGAAGACGAAGGAAAGCCGACGCAAGATCAGCATCCCGGCGCCGCTGGTGGCACGCTTGCGTGAATGGAAGGCGGAATGCCCTCCAGGCGATCTGGTATTCCCAAACTGGCAGGGCAGCGTGGAGGCGCTGGCCAACATCCACACGAGGGCATGGAAGCCGCTGCAGATAGCCGCCGGGGTGTGTGGTGTCGGCAAGGACGGCAAGAAGACTGCTCGCTATACCTTCCACGCCCTGAGACACTTCCGGGCCTCCCTGCTGATAGCCGACGGCGCCAATCCGAAGGAGGTTCAGGCGGAGCTTGGCCACGCCACGATCGCCGTGACGATGGACACTTATGCGTCGCTTTTCAGGGATGATGCGGCCGAGCTTGAGCGGCGGGAAAGAGCAGAACGGTTGGCGCTTTCGCTGACATGAATGCAACAAGGGCGCGACATGCGAGCCATATTGCCAGTGTTTCCGGGTGTTTTAAGCGGATTGAAAATCCGCGTGTCACTGGTTCGATTCCGGTCCCGGGCACCATTCGCTTCAAAGAAGCGTAAGGCAATCAAACACATCGCAAAATATTGGCCTTCCCAAGGTAGGCGTTCGTCCTGAAGTGGATCCCACGCTGCTGGCGTCTCGCTATGATGGTGTCGAGGTTCTCCAGGACGCTTTCACTTGGCGCGAGAATGCTTTGGGCAAATTGCGTAGGCGCATGTTGGCCGGGTCTCGCCAATGATGAGCTGTCGTCCGACGAACCTGCTCGCGCGTCCTAGGATGCTATCGCTCTACCGCTCAAGATCGATAGCGTAGATCTGCAGATCCGCGTCTGGCGCACTTACCGGAACCAGCCACGGCCACGACGGCTCTTTGAAGTCGGGTACTCCAGCGAGCGCCTGGTTGGGCGGTATGCCGCGGCAAAACACCAGGTATTCCAGCCCGCGTTCCTCGGCCACTGCGCGGGCTTCGGCCTCGCCGCCGCCATAGAAGCGAACCATGTCGCGCAGCCCGTCTTCGTTACGGTGATAGCCGGCGGAGACCACCGAATGCGGCGTTTCCAATAGCAATTTTGGGCCAATCAGCAGGTAGGACATCAGGCGAGCGGGGGGCAGGGCGGCCAGTTGTTCATAGGCGGGCCCCAGCCCACAGGCTCGCCAGTCATCTACGGTTTCTTCTGCAGCTTCCTGTGGAACAAACGCATAGGCGTAGGTAAAAAGGCTCCAATGCACCGCGCCGGTAAAGGCGAGGAAGGTCAGGCCCGCAGTGGCCGCTGACCCAACCGTTTGGCGCTGGCGGAACCACGCCCATGCGCGCGCCACCAGCCATGCCGGGCCCGGCAAAACCGCTACGCTAACAAGGCGAAAGCCGCGAACCTGCAAGCAGAACACTGCAAACAACGCCAAGCAAAAACCAGCTAGAACTAACCAACGCCAGCGTTGATCTTTCGGGGCCAAAGCAACAACCATCAGCACCGCGGCCAAACCGCTCACCGGCATCACCACCAAAGCGAGTTGGTGTCGCATGTTTGCGGCCCAAATCCAGACCGGCTGTGCCTCCCCTATGTCTGGGAAGAGAATCGCGGCGAGATCTGCATCGACATCGCCGTAAGGGCCGCCGCGACATTGCGGAAACAGCCAAAGCACCACAAACAGCGTGGCGACGCCCAGTAACATCAGCGCCAGCAACCTAAGCGCGGGATGGCGCAAGGCGGGCCCGATCAGTGCGGCAACCAGCATGGCGGCGCCGTAAAGCATCCCCGTCACCACGTAGGTTGACGAAAGCGCATCGCAGGCCGGCACAAACCAGTTTTGAACAGGACTTGTTGCGACTAGATGAAGGATGAGGGCAACTGGAAAACTGCCGACAAAGGCCAGCAGTTGTGGTCGATTGCGAACCGGCTGCACCAGCCAATAGAGCGGAAAGCAGATCAGCGCTGCAGCCGCTGACGGCAGAAACTCCGTCCCGATGGCCAGGCCCGTTGCCGCCAAGATGCCCGCAATGGCGGCCCAGACCACGCTATTGCGGCCTTCCATGCTGGCCAGGATCAGCGCCAACGTGAGGGCGATCTGGACGTTGTGATGATCGACCCGACCGGGCGCAAACTCGGTGTAGACGGCGACGGCCAGTGCGAGGAGGGCGAGTGCCGGAAAGCGCGCTGCGGGACCTGCTACACGCTCGGTC